>DATICB010000011.1:0-84465 GCA_035457005.1 Patescibacteria group bacterium | reverse complement strand
CAAATCTCGGGCTTGTTTGTTTTTGCTTAATATCCAAAGAGTTACAGAGATATCTGTGCTATAAAAAGTTTCACGAGGTAAGACAATAATTGCTTCTACAAGATTATTATCTATCAAGCGACGTCTGATATTTTTTGTATCACTATCGCTAAGCGCACCATTTGCAAGCAGAAAACCAGCAGTACCGTTGGCGCTCAATTTGCTAACGATATTTAGAATCCATGCATAGTTAGCATTACTTACAGGCGGTACATCGTAACCAGCCCAACGCGGATCATTAACCAATTCATTTTCTGCGCGCCAATCACCTTGATTGAAGGGAGGATTTGCAATAATATAGTCTGCTTTTAAATCCTTATGTTGGTCATTTGCAAATGTATCAGCGTTTGTTAATCCGAGATTACCAGAGATACCACGTAAGGCCAGATTCATTTTAGCTATACGATAGGTAGTATCTACAGATTCTTGACCATATACAGCAACATTTCTTGTATTTCCCTTGTGTGCCTCAATAAATTTGAGTGACTGGACAAACATACCTCCTGAGCCACAACATGGGTCGTATATCTTGCCGCTATATGGCTCAATCATTTCAGTGATTAAATTAACTATGCATTTTGGAGTATAAAATTCACCCTTACCTTTCCCCTCAGCAACTGCAAATTTTTGAAGAAAGTATTCATAAACACGGCCCATGAGATCAAACGATTCATCTTCAATATGAATATTGTTATTTATATGGTCAATTAACGCAGCAATTTTGGAACTAGAAAGATTCACGCGTGAATAGTAGTTGTCAGGCAATGCACCCTTCAAACTGGGGTTGGTCTTTTCAATATTGTTAAGTGCCGTATCAAGTTTAATAGAGATATCGCTAGATTTGGCATTTTTTACTATGTAACTCCAGCGAGACTCCTCTTCTAGGTAAAATACGTTATCTTTTTGGTAAAACTCTTTCATTTCGATAAACTGAGTTTTGCCTTCCTTCAGAAGTTTTTCTCTCTGCAATTCAAACTTATCGCTTATAAACTTTAAGAAAAGCAACGGCAATGTCACATGTTTATATTCTGCAGCCTCCACGGTGTTTCTTAGAGTTTTTGCTATATCGTTATATAGCGTCTCTTCTAGAGATTTCTTAGATTTAGTAGTTGTCATATATCAATATTTATTTTTTCCAGTTCGAGATATGAACGTATCCAATGATTGAAACCCTTTAAGATCTATTAGTTTTCCATTTTTTGTTGCATAGTTTGGTTCTGATTTTCTATTAAAGCCATTTCTTTTGTATTCTGCCCAAGCTAGAGCTTGCTTTATTGAATTATTATACTCCAAATGCTAGATTCAAGGTATAGGATAAAGTTAGGTAAAATTTAGCTATAAGCTATTATTTCTATCTTGACATGCCCTATTCATGTTGCTATAACAATGAATACTAAAAGCTGCCACACTTGGCGGCTTTTTTGTTGAAAGGAGGTGTCATCGTGAGGAAATTTATTACTACTTCAGCAGTTGCAGCTCTATCTTTACTGGTAGTTAGTCCAGCCTTTGCTCAAACAGCAACCACAGCTAGTGGAAACGTAAATCAAATTGTTACCTTTATCCAAAGTATTGTTCAAGTTCTTATTACCATTGCCGGAACAGTGTCTGTAGGCTTTTTCGTATGGGGAGGAATTGGATACATCACATCAAGTGGTCATCCAGACGCTCTAGATCGTTCTAAAAAAACAATTCTTTATTCAGCAATAGGACTCGCAATCGTCTTAGGAGCATTTGTGTTAAGCGGAATAGTCAGCCAACTGGCAACATCAGCATTCGGAGCAACACACTAATATCCTAACGTTTATTTTATGAAAAGGATTGTAGGCCTGGTGAGTGGTGCCGTCTTTTTTCTGGCAAGTGCTCAATATGCATTTGCAGCAACAAGCAGTACCATCACTGATTACACAAACACTACTGTCCAATTTCTGACAGCAATTGCCGGAGTTTCTGCTGTTTTCTTCTTAATCAAAGGCGGTTACCTCTACATGACATCATCTGGTAAACCTCAAGCATTAGAAAGTGCAAAAAGAACTATTAAAAATGCACTTTTAGGTCTTCTCCTTGTACTTGCCGCTAGTTTCATTGTTTCTTCCCTAACCAATGTCTTCTCTGCTTCATCTGGCTCAGCAACCAATGGTGCAGTTGCTCTTACTGATATCACCTCAACCAAACCTTCAGATGGCCTAACACAGGTACTTATCGATGCAGTATCAGGATTTCTTCAGAACCTTGTTCAAAGTGCAACGCAGCCTATTGTAAATGGAATAATGGTGTACCTAACTTCAACCCCCGATTTATTAACCAATCAAGTTGTTATGCATTTTTGGTTAGTCATGTTAGGTATTACAGATAGTCTGTTTATTATTGTTGTAGCCCTACTTGGTCTACATGTGATGAGTGCAGAGACATTGGGTTTTGAACAAGTTGAAATGCGTCAAATTTTACCTCGTATTGGGCTAGCCTTTCTTGGTGCAAATGTTTCACTTTTCCTATGCGATTATGCAATTATTACATGCAATGCGTTAGTTAAGGCAGTTATCGAATCGACAGGAGGATTAAATCAAGCATGGGTTGTTAATGCAGTTACTTTTCAAAATCTATCCAGTACTCAAACAATGTCTCTTATTACCCTAGTATTTCTTGTTATTTTTCTTATCCTTGCGATGCTTCTTTTATTTATGTATGTTGCTAGATTAATATTTATTTCACTTGCAGCAGTTCTTTCTCCTTTTATCTTTTTGCTTTGGACAATTCCAAAATTTGCAGATTTTGCGGAAATTTCAGTTAAATCTTATATTGTGGGAGTCTTTACAATCTTTGTTCATTTAGTTGTTATCCAGCTTGCTGCTTCATTCTTGGCGTTACCTGAGCATACCGATAGCTCTCTTATGTCAATTGTAGTTGCCATAGGTCTTTTCTTTGTACTTTTGAAAATACCTCAAGTACTCATGCAACTTGTTTTTTATACTTCAGGCATTCGTTCTATTGGAAGAATGGGTGGAAGTATTATCAATATTCTTTCTGCAAGTAATTCATCTACTCAAACAAGAAATGTTATTCAACAAGAAATCAAAACGCCAAGAAAGCAGGTGGCAGCATGAGAACAACAGTAATTCCAGCTCAAATTACAACAGTTGAAGATAAAATTGCAGGAAATCTATCGATGACTCAAATTGTTATTCTTATGATTCCTGTCTTTTTTGGAACACTTCTTTTTGCTTTCATTCCACCAACAATGCATGTCGTTCTCTATAAAATTCCACCTGTTCTTTTTGTATTACTTCTTAGTCTCATTCTTTCTCTCAGAATTAAAGGAAAAGTTGTGGCAAATTGGCTTGTTGTTCTGCTCTCATACAATTTTCGTCCTAAGTATTATGTGTTTAATAAAAACGATGCATTTTTACGTGATATTCCACAGATGGAATCTGTTGTACAAAAACAAGTTGCACAAGTAAAAGTAAAAAAAGATATATTGCTTCCGGCAAAAACATTCAGTGTTAAGGAACTGAAAAGAATGGAAGCATTTATTAAAAATCCTAACTATTCACTGAGTCTTAAACCAGGCAAGAAAGGAGAGCTTTATGTTGCTGTTTCAGAAATCGAATAAGAAAGTATCATCAAGAAAACAAATTCAAATTAAAGAAGTTCGAGATGATATTCTTATACTTCCACGCAATGAATACAGACTTGTTATTGAAACGTCCAGCATTAACTTTGAATTAAAAAGTGAAGAGGAACAGGACACTATCATTGATACCTTCCAAAACTTTCTTAATTCCCTCTCCACCCAACTTCAGATTTTAATTCGGGTACGTGAAGTTGATGTAGATCATTATTTAGAACAAATTAGTAAAAGCAAAGAAATTGAGAAGGAAAAAGTGTATCGTGAACAACTCGATAACTATACACAGTTTATTCAAAAGCTGGTAACGGGAAATAAAATACTCTCACGCCGTTTCTACGTTATTATTCCCTATCACAATGCAAACGGGAAAGATTTCAAGTTAATAAAAGAACAGTTGTATCTAACGCGGGATATTGTAAGTCGTGGACTTGAGAAAATAGGTATGAAAGTAAAACCACTTAATACGCTTGAGCTCTTGGATCTTTTCTATGCATTTTATAATCCAACAAAAGTAAAAACTCAGCCTTTACACCCTGAAACAGTAATTAGTTTACAAAAGGAGGCGTATGTTTAATTTTGATCTAAAGAAGCGAAAAACTTCTCTGAAAGAAGTTTTTAATAGTTCTCTTGCTTTCTCTTATGGGCAGCAGGATGCGGTTGATCTTCTTTCGTACTCAGGACTTGAGGAAAGTGCAAATTATCTTCAAATAGGTGATACATATGTTCGAACATTATTCATTTCCGGTTATCCCTATGTAGCAAATACAGGATGGCTAAATATGCTGGTGAACTTTAATCACAACATTGATATTTCCTTCCATGTTGAACAAGTAGATCCTATCCACGCATTACCAAAACTAAATAGAAAAATTACTGAACTTGAGTCAACCAAAAGAACTATGCTCAAACAAGGTAGAGTTTTAGGTTCAGAAATTACTGATCCTTTAGAGTCTGCTATGGAATTGAAAGATAAGATCCAACGAGGTCAAGAAAAACTATTCCAAGTTTCAATTTACATGACAATCACTGCTGATTCATTACTTGAGCTGAATAAAATAACTTCTCTTTTGGAAACAGTGATGTCTACCCGCCTTTTCTATATTAAAACGGCAACCTTTCAACAACTTGAAGGTCTCCAATCAATTCTTCCTCGAGGAGAAAATCAATTAGCTCAAAAAAGAAATTTGGATAGCTCTAGTGCAGCACTTACCTTCCCTTTTATTTCTTCAGAGTTAGTACAAGAATCTGGAATCCTTTATGGAATCAATAAATCAAATAACTCCCTTGTTATCGTAGATCGTTTCTCTCTTAATAATGCAAACTCAATAGTATTTGCTCAATCAGGGAGTGGTAAAAGCTATACAGCCAAAGTAGAAATCCTCAGACAACTCATGCAAGGAACGAAAGTCATTGTTATTGATCCAGAACGAGAGTACCAACAGTTAGCAAAATCCGTAAATGGCACCTACATTAAGCTATCTGCTAAATCGAAGGAAAAAATAAATCCGTTTGATTTTGCCGTTGGTTCTTCAAGTCAAATTGATCTTGCAGAACACATCCAGGATTTAACAGAAATAATCTCTCTTATGGTCGGTGGACTTAGCTCCGATGAAAAAGCAGCTGTAGATAAAGCAATCCTTCAGACATATAAACAATTTGGTTGGAATTTAAATGATACGGAAAAGAAAACCAAAAAGAATAAAGATCCAAGAGGACGAAAACCAAAACAAAAGACCTACCCACTACTTAAGGATTTCTACAAAACCCTTAAATCAATGAAACAAAAACACTTAGTCTCAAAACTTGAAAAATTTGTGAAGGGATCTCTTTCAACTGTATTTGATTCTCAAACGAATATAAAACTGGATAACAGGCTTGTGGTTTTTGATATTAAAGATTTGAATGAGTCCCTTAGACAAATAATGATGATGGTTGTTGCCAATTTTGTATCAGCACAAGTCAAACAGAACCCAAGCAAACGTATTTTAGTAATAGATGAAGGTTGGATGATGCTCCAACATGAAGAAAGCGCACGGTTTGTCGCAGGTCTTACCCGAAGGGCAAGAAAATACTATTTGGGGGTAACTATTATTTCCCAACAAGCGAATGATTTCTTAACTTCAGATTATGGTCGTGCAATTGCCTCTCAATCTGCTTTACGGGTTCTTATGAAGCAAGATACAACCACAATTAAGAAAGTATCCAGTGAATTTAACCTCAGTGAATATGAACAACATCTACTTCTTACCTGTGATCGTGGTGAAGCTCTGATTATTGCAGATCAAAACCATGTTGCGGTGAAAGTCGTTGCATCTGAAAAAGAACATCCATTACTTACAACCGATCCAAGAGAAATCTATGTTTAATTATGAATCTAATTTTCTCGTCAGTTTGGTCGCTTAAGCAGGAACTTAAAATTGTGCTTCTTGCGTTTATTCTTATTCTCTCGCTTCCTATTGCTGCCGTATTCATGCTCACAAACGCTGGAATTGATATTATTTCTAATAAATTAGCCACGCAAAACACAAAGACTCAGGCAGTTGAAATTCACGATCCAAAAGATGGTTCTGTAATTGCTTCAATCACAAGTAGTATGCATTGGCCTTTAAGTGGTGTGGTAACTTTAGAATTTGGTGCAATTGATCTTCCCTATCAGCCACTTCATACAGGAATTGATATAGCAAACGAGAAAGATACCCCTGTAACTCCTTTTATGGATGGGACAGTTACCTATGCCGGAGAAATTTTCTGGGGTTATGGAAAACACATTATTATAGATAACGGAAATCATACAACATCACTTTACGCACACTTAGACAAGATTTATGTATATCCAGGAGAAAAAGTGACTATGAACCAAATTATCGGCGCTGAGGGAGAAACTGGTTGGGCTACTGGCCCTCACCTTCATTTTGAAACTAGAGTCTTTGGCATTCCAGTTAACCCAAGAACGTTTCTTGCGGGAAATCCTTAAGTAACCTATCATATATTTATGGCAACGTCTAAAAGAACTATTAATAACAAAAGAAAAAATAATGAGGCTTCAAGTAGGAATAGAATTGTTGCTGCAATTTTGGCAATATTGCTTGGCGGATTAGGAATACACAAATTTTATTTGGGAAAAGCTGGCTGGGGTATTTTATATTTCATATTCTCATGGACATTTATTCCAGCTATATTAGGTTTATTCGAAGGAATTATATTCTTAACAATGTCTGATAATGAATTTCAGGAAAAATATTCATAATCTTATTCTTCACAATTATAAATCGAGGCTGTATCTATCAAAAAAGTAAAAATGGTATACTTACTTTAGATCTCGAATATGAAAACTGGTAAAAGTCTTAAAGAATTAAGGCAAAAAATGAAATTAACTCAGGTTGAGTTAGCAGAAAAAGCTGGTCTTCATCCAAATTATTATGCTCGACTTGAACGTGGAGAGGAAAAACCTTCTATTGATACGGTTAAAAAGCTATCTAAAATCCTAAAAGTTTCCTCATCTGAGATTCTTGGATTTTAATTTTGTAGTTTTCTTTTTATCTTTCCTGATTTCTTATCTTCTTTAATTGTTTTAACAACAAGGGTACCAAAGCCTTTCATAGTATCAAGAAGCTTAATTGCGTGTTCTCTATCTGCTCGTTCAGGATGCTTTTTCTTAAGTTCCTGAATAGCCCATTGAATCTCTTCTTCAGTGTATTTTGTATCACTCATAGCCGTTATTATACCTCAAAAAAGTATTTTCTCTAAATAAACCTATTCCAGTGTAAAAAATCAAACATAGCCATAGCATATTGTTGATCTGCAATTTTTCTCATTATTTCCCTGCTTACTGACTGTGAGAGTATATTTAAGCTCCCTTCCCAGAGAATTTTTCGATCTAAAATGGCTAATTTCCTATGATGGTTACCTGTGCAAAGTAAAACTTGCACCCCCAATCGTTCAAAACGCTGAATTTCATACTCTGATTGCTCTTTCATTGACTCATCATGTTCTCTTGGATCACGAGTCATTACATAGACTCTCACTCCTCTTTTAATGAGCCTTTCAAAAACAGGATAGAGCTTTTTCATACGTGAACTCGATATAAAGGGACTTTCGATTATTACCTCTTCCCTACAAGCATTGAGGTCATTGATAAAAGCATGATAGAAAGTGTCCTCGTCATGCAGTTCTGAAGGCATTAGGATGGGCTGTGAATTGGTTTTTCCTCCGAAGTTAAACATGTGTATCCTCCTCCCCAATTTCCTCTTCAAATGAGGTATATCCAATTTGAAGCAATTTGTTATACATTCGAAGCAAACTTTCGACCAAAGTGTTCCACCCATGGGTCACTTGGCCCACATTCAGGTTTTGTTTACAAACCATAATGAATTTTCTGCATTTTTTGCGTAATTCACTGCTATTTCCTCGTCTTTTTTAATATCTGTCAGTGCGGTAAAGGTAATTGTTTCTTCATGAGAATTAATACTGTAAGACGCATTGGGTGTATCTAAGTGATTGTAGAGTGAGCCATATCCCAGAGCAATAAGAGATTTTTCTTTTTTGTCTCCATAGTAAAACATGTATGTGACAAGTGACTGCTCTTGAATTTCGGTAGTATCATCTGCTGATATTGCAATGATTGGACAGATTTCAATCACTTCTCCTTGTTTAATTTTCTTTTTTGCAAAGACTCCTTTTTCTGTGGGGACAATTTTGGAGACAGCAGCATAAATTTTTTCTGAAGGGAAATATTTATTCATTTTGTAAGTATACCAAATGGCCTGACTCCCATTTCTCTAGAAAAAAAATCCAGAGTATAATAAATAGAGAAAGGGGGTGAGAAATAATGGCAACACTTTTTTATATACTCCTCGTCTTTTTTGTTCCTGGCGTTCCTTTTACTTGGTTGTGGTTTTTGATTAGTGTTCTTTTTTCTTTGGCAGAGACAGGAGGAAGAGTTGTGTATAGATACACAACAGATAGGAGTTTGGCAGGACACGAAGAAGAAGCATAAGACTTTGTCACTAGCTCGGTACTGTTGAGTGAACTTTTTGTGTTGGGTATGGGTATCTCTGTGACGTCCATCCACACCTTATGCGACGCACAGCCTCAGAAAAAGACAAAGAATGTGTTCAAAGAGATAATTTAATGAAGAAATTTGGATGATTAATAAAGTACTGGCCAAAAGAAAGAAAGTGTGTTATGATTTTTTCAAGTATGCCAAATACTGCTCTGGTCGTTGGCCAAAATGGTAAACATTACGAGGATGCTCTTCATGCTCTTTGTCCTTACTTTGCTATGTTCCCCCCCTCCTTTGCTAGAGAAGCAATTGAAGCGTACTCCAAAAAAGGCGATTTAGTCTTAGATCCTTTCTCAGGAAGGGGAACGACTTTATATGAAGCAAGACTATTAAATCGTCGTGCAATTGCAAACGATATTAATCCTGTTGCTGTATGTATTACAACTGCAAAAACAAAAAATCTCAACTTAGATAAATGCTTAAGTGAAATAGAAAAATTACGAGAAGAGTTCAAAAAAACAAAACTTACTGAGTATCGTAAAGAAGCAAAGGAGTTGCCTGAGTTCTTTCATCATGCATATGAAAAGACAACCTTACTTCAGGTTTTGTGGATAAGAAAACGTCTCGCAGATGCTAATACGCCAGAGTTAATTTTTATTAAAACATTATGTTTGGGATACTTACACGGAGAGACATCAAAAACAAAACAAATATATTTTAGTAATAATCTTCCCCACACATATTGTCCAAAGCCAGGGTATTCTGTTCGTTTCTGGCAGGCAAGAAACATGAAGGCTCCTAAGGTTGATATTTTTGACGCCTTAGTTAATAGATGTATTTTTCGTCTTAGTAATTCTCGACAAGAAGAACTGTTATACGAAGGACATTCAATCCTTGGAGATGTGAGAGATTTACACCAAAATATAAAAAAAGTTACAGACAAGAAAGTTCAATTAGTTATCACTTCCCCACCCTACATACGAATTACTTCATATGAAGAAGATCAATGGTTGCGTCTATGGTTTTTAGGAGGAGAGCCTTTTCCCTCTCACGGAAAGATTACTCAAGACGATATTATTCGTTCTCAAGAAAAATATATTGATTTTCTGGCCGACTCATGGAAGTCTGTTAGAAAAACCATGAAAAAAGGAGGAATTATGGTTTGTAGAATTGGACAATCTAGTAGAGACAAATTTCCATTAAAGGAATTTATGAAAGAAAGTATTAAGCGGAGTGGTAATAAATTTAAAATTATGAAAACAGATTTCTCTCCTTTTAAAAATATTCGCCAATCAAAAATGTTTGGGAATAAAATAAATAAAGATGCAGGAGAATTTGATTTTGTTGTAAAGGCAATTTAGTGAACGACTATAACTTTTACGACAGGATTTTTGCGAGATTGTTTTTCAATAGCAGATACTAATGCAGGGATATTTCTTATCTCTTTCTCTCGATCAAAAATAAAGAAATACAATTTTCTACATGCTGCTTTACCACTTTTGTAGGTTGGAATATCCAATGTGATTTGTTTGTATAGATCTTTATCTGCGAGACCTTTCCTGGTCATTTTTGCTTCAATTCCAATATTTCCATTCACGACAAAAAAATCCAATCTACCCGAAGAGACACCATCCGAAAGCGTAGGATCCTCCGGTCGTAGATCATCAAAAAATAATTTTAATAAACCTGCCAAGAGATATTGGACATCATACTCATCATTTACCAATAAAGGTTCTCTCTTCTGTGGACGATATTTCATATAGCTAGCCACTAAAGGAAATCTATAAAGTATGAATTCCACAATTTTCTCAGCATCTTTATCTGAATATTTAATAGGTCTTTTTGAGAGGTTGGGTAGATCAACAGGAACATCTTTGTATTGAATTTTTGAATGTTCTTCTAGTCTTGATGTATTATTGGGTATCGTTGGTGTTTCTGTAGGTGCCACTTCTTGAAGAACTGCTTCTGCTGTATGAAGTAGTTTGGTAATCCACTTTCGTCGATCCTCTGCAGTATAAATTTCAGAAACTTTAAAGTCTGAATTTTTCATTGCTTCAACAATTTTGCTTAAATTTTTTAAAACTTCACTCTTATCTTTTTCAAACATTAATTTTGATTCTTTAAAGTCTATTCCTATTTCTTGACGAACTTCAGGTGTTGAAAGTAAGCGATCCAGATTTGTAGAATCTATTCCCTCTGTGTTGATATTTTCCTCTTCTAGAAGATTCATTATTTGTAATGATTTTCTTAGCTCTGTTTTCTTATGTTTTGCAACGAATCTTCCCTTTTGAGTGCTATCCCATGTGACCAATCCAATGCCACCATTTTCTCCCGTATGGGTCAGATAAACTAGTCTATCAGCCTGCTCTTTTTCTTCTTGTGTGAAAATAACGCAATTTATTTCTTTTGGAATTTGTTTTAAATATTTATTGTGTAAATCTGTAAATTCCTTTTTTAACGAAAGATCTTCTATAAGGCTTGGATTTTCAATAAGTTTTAATGCGGTTATTCTGCGATTTCCATCATTCAATACAAATTGATCTTTGGCTATTTCCATGACATTTAGTAATGCAGTTGGATCCAAACCATGCTCAGCGATATCAGTTGCAAGAACCACCAATTTTTTCTTTTGCGAGTTGACCATGACATTTATTGCCTCCCCCTGAGAGGATACTTGATCAAAACGATAATTTTCAGGATTAATAAAAAGCTGGTTTAGTTGAAGCTTCGCTTTTCTCATATTGCTTGGATTGTATTACTTTTCTTACACAGTGCAAAGAGGTAACTTTTCATCCTCTACTATGTCTGATATAATTACTTTCGTGGCTAAGATTTTCTTAGCTATCTCGCCGCTCTAGCCAAGGTGGTCAAGGCGCCTGTCTGAAGAACAGGTTATCTCAGTTCGACTCTGGGGGGCGGCACAATCCTTCGCTAAAGCTACGGAATTGCAAGCCAATTTATTTCCTCTTGTTTAAAATTCCCTTATCAAGTACAGTATGTTTTGTGATTATTGTAACCGGAACTATTGCCTGGGATTATATTATGGAGTTCCCTGGTAAATTCGGAGACCACATTTTGCCCTCGCAAATCCACAACGTCAATCTTTCTTTCATCGTCAATAAATACGCCAAGAGGCGTGGTGGTACTGCGGGCAATGTTTCCTATACCATGGGGCTTCTTAAGACTCCTCATATTCTCTACTCTGCTGCGGGTAATGATTTTGCAGAGTATAAAAAAGCATTTCAAAAATTAAAAATCGATGTCAGCAAAGTATATGTGGATAAAAAAGAAAGCACGGCAACAGGATTTGCTATGACAGATGCAAGCAATAACCAGATTTGGGGATACTACTATGGTGCGTCAGAGCACAATGAAAATTTGCATCTCAAAGGCATTGCTAATACCAATGATTTGGTACTCATTGGTCCACAAGGTGCAAAAGGATCAATGCATTTTGTTGATGAATGTATTCGTTTGGGAGTTGACTATATGTTTGATCCAGGATTTATTTTGACACAAGTAACAGATAGCGACCTAACTCGTGGCATAGAACATGCAAGATATATTATTGGCAATGAATACGAAATGGAGTTGATTGCCAAAAGAGTAAAAAATTGGGAGAAAATTAGAAAAGAAAAAATTATTATTACAACACTTGGGGAAAAAGGTTCGATGATTCAGGAGAATACCAAAATATATACAATTCCTGTTGTTCGTGTCAAAAAAGTTGCAGCAACAACCGGCGCAGGAGACAGCTGGCGTGGTGGATTTTTGGCAGGACTAAAACGTGGGTTTGATTTGCAAACCTGTGGACAAATGGGTGCTGTTGCTTCCTCTTTTGCTGTTGAGCATTTTGGAACACAAGAGCATATGTTTGGTATAAAAGATTTTCAAAAACGATATAGACAGAGTTTTGGTTCTGTGGTAGAGTTGTAGAGTTAAAATGCCTTTGGCATTTTCCTCGCTGCAGAGGAATAATTATTTTTATACTTCGCACATCTGCGAAGATGCAG
Source organism: Patescibacteria group bacterium (assembly GCA_035457005.1). Taxonomy (GTDB): domain Bacteria; phylum Patescibacteriota; class Microgenomatia; order Levybacterales; family UBA12049; genus DASQJJ01. Next base: position 71,786 of record DATICB010000011.1, on the reverse strand, counting down.
TAGAATTATTCTGTCATTGCGAACGAAGTGAAGCAATCTAATGTGACTAACAAAATTGCCGCGTCGCTTTGCTCCTCGCAATGACATTTAAATTATGAAAAAAAATTACGACGTTAAAGATCTTTCTCTTGCAACAGAAGGCAAGATGAAAATTGAGTGGTCTGGGCAAAATATGCCTGTTTTGGCAACGATTCGCTCGCGATTTATTAAGAATAAACCTCTCAAAGGTCTTACTATTGCTTGTTGTCTGCACATTACATCTGAAACAGCAAATTTACTGATTACTCTGAAAGCAGGTGGTGCAAAGGTCGTTGCGTGTGCAAGTAATCCCCTTTCCACGCAAGACAGTGTTGCGAGCTCTTTAGTAAAAGATTTCGGTATAGATACCTATGCTATTAAAGGTGAAGACAGTAAAACATATTATTCGCACTTGAATGCTGCCTTGGATTATCACCCACAGATTACCATGGATGATGGTGCGGATTTGGTTTCACTTTTGCACACAAAAAGAAAAGATCAGATCAAAGAAATCATGGGATCTTCCGAAGAAACGACAACCGGTGTGATTCGGCTTAAGGCAATGGAAAAGGACAAAGCACTTAAATTGCCTGTTATTGCAGTCAATGATAGTGATACCAAACACTTGTTTGACAATCGCTATGGAACAGGTCAGTCGACAATCGATGGCATTATTCGCGCAACCAATGTACTACTGGCTGGAAAAACGGTGGTTGTGGCAGGCTACGGCTGGTGCAGTCGCGGTATTGCCAATAGAGCCGATGGAATGGGTGCAAAAGTCATTGTGACCGAGGTAGACCCGGTTAAGGCACTCGAGGCAGCAATGGACGGATTTACTGTTATGCCTATGAAAGAAGCTGTTAAAACAGGCGATATTTTTGTCAGTGCAACTGGTGACAAGCACGTGATAAGTCTTGACCATATGAAAAAAATGAAAGATGGAGCGATTGTTGCCAACTCTGGACATTTTGATGTGGAAATAGATATGGAGCAATTGGAAAAATACAAAAAATCCAAAAAAAGAATTCGCCATCAGTTGGATGAATATGTTTTGCCACATGGCAAAAAATTGTATGTGTTGGGCGAAGGACGATTGGTGAATTTAGCAGCAGCAGAGGGACATCCAGCAGAAGTTATGGATATGAGCTTTGCTAACCAGGCTTTGGCTGCTGATTGGTTTGTTGCTAATAAAGGAAAGTTAGAGCCAAAGGTGTACGTATTGCCTAAAAAATTGGACGAAGAAGTTGCATCACTTAAATTAAAGGCAATGGGAATTGGTATCGATACGTTGACTGCAGAGCAGAAAAAATATCTCTCCTCGTGGACTGAAGGAACGCACTAAATATTGCGTTTTCCTGCAAAATATTTTACGCTAAGAGTCTCCACCATGAATCACGAATTGCCTCACGTCAAGCCACCTGCTGCTGAAAAATTAGAAAGCGTTCCGTCTCCTGTTAAAAAATCAGAGACCTTGACGACTGGTAAAGAAATTTTTAGCAGAATGCTAGGAATGATTGGTGATGCAAAGCAATCAATTGACATGCAATTTTATACTTTCGAAGCAGACGCAACAGGAAGAAAAATTCTTGCTGCGTTAAAAGCGGCAAAAGAAAAAAATCCAAAGCTGCAAATACGAATTCTTATTGATGGGTCAAATGATTTCCGCCACGACAGCAAATCTGTTTGGGCAAGTCCGGAGGCTAGGAAAAAAAGAGACGAAACATACGAGCTGATTAATCAGATGCGAGACGAAGGTATTTTTGATGCAAAAATGACCAACTGGTTTTCGCATAATCCGATTCTTTTTACTAATATTATTCACAGAAATCATAAAAAGTCTCTTCTTATTGACGCTGTATTGGGTGAAGGAATGGATAATAGTCATGAACAAGCATTAATAACCAGTGCCAATATTGCGTGGTATCACGAGAGCGAACGGAAAGAATTGGGGCGTGTGTATCATGGCACTCATGGTCCAGTGCCTCTCATCGAACAAGATTTTGAACACGATTTTGAAAATGCGCAGAAATGGGAGAGAGTGTATTCTGTGCGAAATATTCCTGAATATTTTCAAAAATACTTATTCCGCAAAGATTTCTGGAAGCATTTTCGTCATGACTGGATTGGGTCGCTTGTTCGTAATCCGCAAAGGCCTGGTGAGCGGTTGGTTTTTGGGCCAGGTCCCAAAGGACATGATAGTGCCGTGTTGACGGACAGCTTTTGGGGAGAAATGCCCATTGTTGGCAAACGTCTTGGCGCACGCGAGGCAACCAACGAAGCATTTACTATGCTGGATTTGGCGAAAAAAGGAGAAAAAGTGGTTGTCTTTACTCCCTACCCTGGCATTCACTACCTGACCAATCATCTTATTGATGCTGCTAAGCGCGGTGTGGATGTTCATTTGGTTATTGCAGAAAATTATGAACAGGAAATTATTAATCCAAAAGATCCAGAAGGCCTTATTGGTAAATTCTTTGCCAATTGGCCAAAAAAATTGGTTGGCAGCAATGTCCACGTGCATGAGTATTTGGGCGAAAAAGAAGGCAATAATGGTCTTTTGCATGCAAAGGGTGCACTGTGGATTCGGGATGATGGCAGTGTGCGAACTCTCATTGGTTCAACGAATTTTTCCAAAGGGCCAATCTCTGGGATGAATCGAGAGATTGCTGTTGTTGAGGAATCTGATTTGTCCGATCCATTGGTTGCGTACGCAGACAGTCTTATTGAGGATTCTAAGCCGCTTCAACTCCCTGAGCCATATAGAAGAAGAAAAAGATAGTCTGCTTTTTATCTTCTGTTTCCTCTTCGAAGCGATGTGACAGCAAGTGTGGTAAAGCCTCCTGCTGCAAGCGTATCGCCTGATGCAATCCAAAGTGGCATTCCTATTTCGTTTTGAGCAATATAATTACAGACAAGGTAGCCTGAATAGATTGTTAAACCAAGAAAAGTAAGCAGTGCAAGAGTGTTGATAAATAATCGCCGGGTGTTGTTAACCGGAAATTGTGGTTGCGATTCCAGGGTTGCCATTGGGAGGCATTATAACATAGATCATTCAATGTATTTCTTTGATTTGCTTGGAATTTTCATTCTTGGTATAATCTATTCTGTTGCGGGCGTAGTTCACCGGCTAGAACGTCTCCTTGCCAAGGAGAAGGTAGTGGGTCCGATTCCCATCGCCCGCTCAGAAGATTTCAGCGAACGATGTATATGAATATGTATATGACTTTTCAGTCATACCTATGTCATTACATCAAGAATCTTTACAAAACGCAATACACGATTACCTCGTTAACTACTCCAACGAGGCTAATTTAGCTCCGAAAACTGTACAGAACAAGAAGGATATTCTCAAACGGTTACTTCCCTATCTTCAGGATCGTCCATTTACTTTTGAAACATGCAGGGAATTCATAGCGTATATGTTTGGACATGGATGGAATACACCAAATACTAGGCTTAATCTTGTGCGAGTCATGCGTGCTTTCGTGAATTTTCTTTATAAGCACAAATACATCGAGGAGAATTTTGCTCAGGATTTGGCTAAACCAAAAGTGCCACGCAAAGAATTTGATTATGTTGATCCTGAGACTGTTGAAAACATTATTATTGCCGGAACAGAACCAAGCCATTACGACAATGAGAGAAATAGGAAGATTAAGATCGAAATGCGTGCATGTCTCCGCTTTATTCTGCGTACAGGATTAAGAATAAACGAAGCAATTACACTAAAGGGTTCCGATCTTAATTTATTCGACAATCCACCAACCTTTTGGGTTATCAGTAAGGGCGGTAATCGAGAGATTCTCCCCTTACCAAAAGATATGATTGAGGAACTCAAGACAAGGCTAGAAAGAGATAGAGTCTTTGAAGTCACTGAAAAAACATGCAACGAAGTTCTACAACGTGGTGCAAAGGCTCTAGGAATGCCTGTAAAGCTCACAAATCATTCACTTCGACATATATTCGCTTCAAGTCTGGTAAAGAATGGCGTGCCAATTCAGATGGTTTCTCGACTGTTGAGACATAGCAGCGTTGAGATTACAGACAAGACGTACACACACTTAAATGTTGTGGATCTATCCTTAATCTTAAACGGAAAGCAATCAATCGTACTTAATGGTTTATCACCAGAACAAGTGCTTGAAAATTTCCAAAAAATTTTAAACGATTATTTTAAATATGATTCTAGGATTTCAGTTAATATTGAAAAAAAATTGGAGCAAAAAGAATTACTAATTAAATTTGAATATTGATAAAAATTACCCTGTATAGTTTTTGTATGAAATACCCATTGCAGGTCTAAAAATATAAGCAATACTATACTCTTTTGAGTATATGATGTATTTTATTATCCCAATTCTTTTTAAGTCCTCGACTATTTCTCTCCACTTATTTCCAAATAGTTTTTCTAAGTCCTTGCCTTTCAATTTATACTTTCCAAAGCTACTTAATTTTTTTATAGCTTCCTGTTCTTTTGGAAATTCATTATAGACATCTTTTTCTAGTTTATATTTTGAAGCAGTTTTCAGACCTTCAATTATTGAGTCCACAGGGAAAATCGTGACTGAGTCTTCGAAATTAGTTTGAATTTTTCTTTTTAGATAGCTAATAGCTCCTTCAAGCATATCAATTACACTTCGAGGTGTAACAACGTCATTTGAGTCTTTTAGTCTTGTAAAAATCCATTTAAGTGAATCAGAGGATGAAATTTTTTTGGGAAATATTTTATTCCAGTATTCTAATCTAACATGTTTATCTCTTAATTCATTTTTTAGAACTTCGTCAAGTTTGGAGGGATTTGTCATTGAGTATTTATCAGTTATACCTAAATAATCTCTTATTAGTTTATTGTTTAAAATTAATCTATTAAGGATTAATTGTTGAATTTCGTCTTCATTCCAACTAAGTGTGGGCGATTCTTTTGCGAATATATGTGTAGCTGCAGGGAGTGCAGGAATTTCATTTTTAAAATGTTTTTTGTAAATAGTGCTATCTGTTAAAAAACTTTTAATATCATCTCTTAAGAAGAGTTTAATTCTAAAAATGTCACTACTTTCATCAATGTCGAAACTTTTATACGCCAGCAGTAATCCTCTTAACCCGCAAAATTCTATTTTTGAATACCTCTGAAAAACTTCATCTAATCGATCTAGAATAATCCAAAGTTTGAAACCACTGTTTTTTAACAAATTTGCTAGAGCTTTTCCAATATTGTGGACATAGATCGCTTGTTGTTCCAGTTGATCCATTTCTTTTGATTTAAATTCTATTTCAGGTGAAGCCGAAAAAATTGTGGCTTGATTAGGCACTGTTACTGCTAACGGAAGTTTCACTTTTTTAATTCCCTTTATATTTCTAAATAAATTCATTACCCATTCAAGAATCTGCTCTCTTGATAATTGAGCAGGTATATTAGGAACCCCTGCTTTTGAACATTCATTTTTAAAATCGCCAATTTCTTTTTCAAAAGCTGTTAGTTTATCACTAAAGAAGGGATCTTTAATGAATTGATTGTATATTAAAGATAAGATATATAATTTCCAAAAATTCTCAAATTCCTCTTGTGAGAATTCTTTGAACTTTTCTTTGTATTGGGTAAAAATTGATTCACCTGTACTGTTGACCCCACTTAGAACTACTATGTTTTTACCTAATAGAAATGGAGACATGCTTCCAATAAGTCTAAAAATTGCTGTTTTTCCAGCTCCTTTTCTACCAAGAATTATGTCGTAGTCATCGTTTAATACACCTAAGAAAACAGGGGTTTCGACCCTTGCTGCTTCTAGTAGTAAATCTTTCTCCGCTATTGAATTGCCTACTCTTAGGTTTTCTAATAAATTCTCATAGCTTTGTTTATTGATAGACATATTGCTGTAGTATATCAAATCTAGAAATTTTTACAGCGTCGTACAATCATTGGTATGCGACGTGAAATCGTGCCTGAGAAAAATTGTGAAAATACATCTGAAGCTAAGACAAAAACTATAAGGTTAGAAATTATTAACTTTTTTAAGCTTTACATCCCGTTAGTTCCAAAGATAAGGTCGTTACTATTGCCGCTCACTCCTATTCCAACACTGGTCCATTTTGGGTCCTTTTGGTTATCATCATGAGGTTTATCTCCTGCATACACCCATTCAATTAAATGTACGCCTAACATTCTGTACCCATAGGCAGAGTTTTCCCCAACTCCCCAAAATCCCAAAGATTTCAAATTATCAATGCTTTTCGTGTATTCAATAAAACCTGCGTGTCCATCTAGGCCACCTCTTTGTTCAAAATATGCTGCTCTTGTTAATGCATAAGATGCCAAATGATCATTCCAGCCTAGTCTGCCTACTCCATTTCTTTGTCTGTAAGCGTTGAGGGCATCATATATTTCCTGAGCTGTAGCCATTCGATCATCTTGACCAACCTTCATTGTCCAAGTATGTTCATCAATCTGTTTTGCTATTCCCCATGGTTGTTCATCATTATTAGTAGGTTGTTGATAGTTATTGGCAATATGTACTGTTGGTGTTACAGGATATGTGGGGTAAACGATTGGTTGACCTGTGTAATACTCGGCAGAAATAACTTGCGTAGTCCACCATGGATTTACTTGAGATGGCTTAATGCTTTCATCAAAATGAAAAGTGTCATTTGGATTGATAATAAAGGGAATTAAAGCAAAATCTTGAGTTCCAATTTCCCATTTATTTCTTGTTTTACTTACAGTTAGTTGAATCTTTATGTTAAAAACTTTATCCTTGCTTTTATTTAGTACATCTCCCGACAAAATTCCATTTTGCCATTGAACATTTTTTAGAGCAAGTTGTTCTACAGGAAATTTTTCATTATGGGTGGTGGCTATTGTGTCATTAGTATTTTTAAAAAATGGATTAGTATGAGTTAATCCAAAGACCAATCCAGTTCCTAACACCCAATAAACAAAAATAGCTATCACAAAAAATCTAATTCTTTTAAAGAAATAAGATAAAAGTGCAACGCTTACTAAGAAAAATCCGTAAAACAAAACAATTCGATACATGTTTGCATTTCCGATTGCGGTAAGTCTCTCCTGTGTAACGTTTGCTGTGGAAATAAGGAATGGAATAGTGGCTAGAAAGACAAAAATACTTACTACAAAACCTACAGCGAAGTTAATAAGAAGTTTTACTAATGGTACAATTTTATTGATAAAAACAAAAAAAGATGCGAAAGCGAAAAGAATACCTATTGCAAAGATTAGCCATTCAAATCCATGGGTAATATTGAGCATAAATTTAAGTTGAACAAAATAAATAAATGCACCAAGAATAATCGCACCTATACCCACAAAAAAAGGAGACCTTATTTCTTTAAATCCTATTTTTACTCTAGTAAACAGTTTCATTTAGCTTATGCTGTAATTATATCCTAAAGCGGCGATATTAGTCTCAACCCCTTTTTATGTTGTCCAGTTTGTCAACTATTGTTAACTTTTTTATGCCTGTCAGATTTGTAGTTTTATTAGTGGCGGAAAACTCGGAAAAGATATATATTCAAGCTGAATGAATATGAAAATTAAGGTACACGAAGGCTCTTCCACTTATCCAAGGCCTGATACATTCACAAGAGATAGTGAAAAGTTTATAAATCTGCTAGAGGTCGATGAGGAGTTTATAAAATTGCTTGCCATAATACGTGAATCTCTTGGCTTTCCTGAAGAAGGATTTCCTAGTATTGTCGAGTATCAGTTATGGGAAAGAAAACAGTACAAGGAAAAAGGCATTGATTTTTTATCAAAACAAAGTGACCTAATAGACCAATTCAGCGTTTTACTTAAAAGTTTATTTATGCTACCTAATGGTTGGGAAAATTTTTTCCATAGTATTATTATTGACAATACATCCTTTTATCCCTACTTAGACCTTCTACCCATTGAAACAATTTTTAGAGATGGAGAAGTCCAGATTATCATTAGAGAAAAAATGTCTTTAAGGAATGTTCAGAAATTTATACGTGAAGACCACAAACGAATAGGAAAATACCTAGAAACATTATCAGAAAGTCCCAGAATTAAGATTGAGGGCATTGAGGTTAAAAAATACATGCTTAAGCTACAAATACAAGGTGCTAGTCTTGTAGAGATTGCAGAAAAAGTCGAAAAAAGATATAAGGGAAAACTTTCATTTAGTCCAGACTATGAAATAATAGGCTCCTTAATCAGTAGATTCAAGAAAGATATTAAGCGTACACTTCACAAAAACTGGAGCAAAACTGTTCCAGCGATTTTAGCCTTAATTTCCTCTTCTAAATAAAGATTTAAACACATTACTGTTAATCAGGTGTTTAACAGTTGACCGTTTTATACAACCAAACGAATTTCAACTATTCTTTTCGTATGAACATGAAGATTTTCGAGACCTCGGATTTCCACCAAACAATTACACTTTGTGCGTTAGGCTTCCAGTTAGTAAAAGTTAATAAATCTGACTCTCGCAGGTTCATCTTTGAATTTGAAAGTACACCAGAGATTTTACAGCAGTCCGAAAACTACTTCCAAGGGAAATTACGCCTCGATCCCCGCATAGTGCTTCTTAATTCAAAATTGGTCAAAGACCGGATGTACGAGAAAAATCAAGTTTAATCAAGTTTTTAGGCATGAATATGAAAATTATTGAAGTAACAATCGTAAAAGCAGGAGGGGGGAAAGTTGTTGCACGAGCAGATGTGCATTTTGAAGGGTTTCTTCTAAAAGGATTCAAAGTTATTCAAGATCCTGAAACACATAAAGAATATGTCACTCCTCCAAGTTATTTAGCTGGAGGAAGATTTTGGCGACCGTTATTCAAAACTGATAACGAAGCAGATTGGGAAGAAATACAAAAAGAAATACTCAACAAGTTCAACACCCAACAAATACAGGAGGTAATAAATGAAGACTAATATGCTTTCTGTCTTATATGAAATTAAACATATATGTACTCGTTATATAGGTAACATAGCTAAGTTTTACTAAGTGGGGTAAGAACTATGACATATATGACATAAGAAAAAGGTGGAAAATGGTGGATTTTAAAACGATACAAATATGAAAAATTACACGCTCAAAATTTTAGAGAATGGAAAGACAGTTAGTAAGGTATCAACTCATAAGTCTCGTGAATTTACCACACATTTACGCACGTTAATTTGGACAGAATCAATGACAGCATGTCTTCGGATAAGTTATGGAAGGGCATTAGACAAGCAAGGAGAGCTTTCCACGTTTTTCAATGAATCTTTGTGCTACTCGAAAGAAGAATTGTTGGACATGTATGTGTACTTCCGACATGAGGAAATTAGTTGAGAATAGTTGAGTTTTCCGTCACAGTAAAAAAAGTCAATTCAGTTGACATTTTTCTATGTAGTCTAGCTTCAAAATGAAAAAAAGAGTTGAATAAATCCGCACATATAAAAAGAGTTTCATTTCCAGTATTTTCCAAGGTTTTTAGCTTCGAGTAAATTTTGGTATGGATTGATACTGTACTTACTAATATCCACTTATTTACACACCTACCCCCTGTTGTTATTATGAAGCTAAGAAAGGTCATGTTGGAGATCAACCCGCAACTTTCAAGGAGAAGGTAGTGGGTCCGATTCCCATCGCCCGCTCACTAAGTTTTTAATTAACTTCCTTAAGATCTTTTGTGGCTCAAGATGAGTGGAGTACAATGAAGATTAGTATCTGCCTAGCAGCTCCTTTTTAAACAATGATTACAAGATTGTATAGTGCTATTTCTCCCAAGACATGCATTTACGCAATTTCCATGTCGCGCACACCTTCTATCTCTTGCCAACTGATTATCAATCCAATTACTCAAGGTACCTGTCAGGAGTATTGCAGGTTTTTCTGATTGCGTTTGGAATGCTAGCTGTATTTGCGGCTCAGCGCAGCGTTTTGGTAAAGCACGTTCCATGACAGAAATTACATCGCAAAAGACTTTGTATATCAATGCATATGTAATGCGTATTTATTGACACATTCATGCTATAATGAATGATGTTTTATGGAAGTAACCGATAATTTTCGCAAACATACCCATCGCAATCCAATCCAACGATTTCTCCTGGATAATTTCTACAAACATGTTTTTCGTTTGCTCAAACTTGTTCCCAATGGTTCAATCCTGGATGTTGGATGTGGTGAAGGATTTACATTACACAAGCTGCAAGAAGCACACATTGGTAAAAAATTGGAAGGCATTGAATACCAGGAAAAAGCAATAAAACTTGGCAAAAAGCAGTATCCTGATTTGCTTATAAAGCAAGGCAGTATTTACGAACTCCCGTACAAAGACAGTGCATTTGACCTTGTACTGTGCACCGAAGTTTTGGAGCACATGGAAGATCCAAAAAAGGCATTAGCAGAACTCGTTAGGGTTAGTAAAAAATATATACTTCTTTCTGTCCCAAATGAACCATTTTTTATGTTGGCACAACTACTAAGGGGAAAAAATTGGTCCCGACTTGGTAATGATATCGAACATATTAATCATTGGTCTTTTTTGGGGTTTCAGAAATTTGTGAGTGAAAAAATAAAAATACAAGCTATTTCTATTCCTTTCTTCTGGACAATTATTTTAGGAGTTAAAACGTAGCGTCAGAATAATCAAAAAAAGCAGTGAGTTGCTGTTTGGAAATATCCTTATTATAATGACAGTATGCAAATTCTCTCCCCTGTTTTTGAAAACAATACCATGCTTCCTGCACTCTACACGTGCGATGGAAAAGGGATTAATCCCCCACTCGCCTTTTCTGGTATAACAACAGACACCAAAAGTCTAGCATTGGTGGTTGAGGATCCGGATGCGCCAAGTAAAACCTTTATCCATTGGATTGTCTACAACATGCTACCAAATACAGCAGAAATTACCGAAGGAACTTGGCCGGAAAATGCAGTATTAGGTATTACCAGCCTGAATAAGCCAGGGTATGTTGCTGCCTGTCCTCCCAGTGGCGTCCATAGATATATTTTTACTCTCTATGCACTGGATATTATGTTGCCAACAGAAGATGTCTATACAAAAAACACGCTTGCATTTGCAATGCAGGGACATATTCTGGCAACATCACAGCTTATTGGGTTGTATCAGCGCCCAACACCTAGCAAGAATGCCTCGAATTAGGTATAATAATGCCACGTTGGAAAGATAGTCTAGGTTGTAAAATTCACAAGATATCTGTTCAATTTATTCTATTGGAAGGTCGTCCTCGCCCCGCTGAGCGGGGTAATGGCTCCGCTAAGCGGAGTAAATAGGACAACAGACTTTTTTGTATGATTTGGGTTTATGTAATCCAAAGCAAATTAGACAATGGTTATTATATCGGAATAACTAAAGATATTCAGAACCGTTTAAAGAAACACAATAAGGGTGGAGTTTCAATTACGAAAAAGAGAAAGCCATTTTCTCTCGTTTATACAGAAGAGTTTGAAAATTATAAAAAAGCGCGATTAAGGGAAATAGAATTGAAATCATATAAAGGTGGTAATAAACTTAAGGTGTTGTTAAAAGATTAAATATTGGAAGGTCGTCTAATGGTAGGACAACAGACTTTGGATCTGTTTATTCTGGTTCGAATCCAGGCCTTCCAGCACAGAAAAAATGAATTAAGCAGAATATCTCTAGTCTGCCTTTTGGACCGTTTATCTTTCTCCTCTGCTCATTGACACAACAGCAGTAGTTTCTCATACTAAAAATATGAAAGATATTCAAAAGTTTCTTATTTGCGTTATGGGTTGTGAATTAACGGGAATAATTGCTACTCCATTTACTATTTCAGCTATTCCTGCGTGGTATGCCCATCTTCATAAACCATTCTTTTCTCCTCCAAACTGGATCTTTGGTCCAGTTTGGACACTCCTGTATTTTTTCATGGGAATTGCAGTATTTATCATTTGGCAAAAAGGTGCGAAGAATAAAAAAGTAAAAAAGGCACTGGCCTACTTTTTTATACAGCTTTTTTTAAACTTTCTTTGGTCAATATTCTTTTTCGGTTTACGCAATCCCTTATTGGGGTTTATAGATATTCTCTTTTTGCTTATTAGTATTGCTATAACACTTTTTACGTTCTATAAACTTTCCAAAACTGCAGGATGTCTTCTTATCCCATACCTTCTCTGGGTAAGCTTTGCAACAATCCTTAATTTCTCTCTTCTTCTACTTAATCCTTGAATGTAACTTTTTATTCAGCCAGTATAGATTTTTGCCCCCTTGTTCTTCGTGATACAATGAATGTGTGAGAAAGGTTATTGTTTTAGAATTTATTACGCTAGATGGTGTTATGCAAGCTCCTGGTGGTTCTGAAGAAGACACATCAAATGATTTCAAATTTGGCGGGTGGCAATTTCCCTATTTTGACGATAAAGCGGGCAAATTAATGGCGAAACAAATGGAGCCTTCGGATCTTTTGTTGGGAAGAAAAACATACGATATTTTTTCTGCTTATTGGCCAACCCACACGAAATTTTGGCCAAGTATTAACAAAGTGACTAAATATGTTGTCTCTACAACTCTTAAGAACCCTGCATGGGAAAACACGGTAGTTTTGAAAAATGTTGAAGATATTAAAAAACTAAAACAAACAAATGGGTCTAATTTGCAAGTGTATGGAAGCGGGAATCTGGTTCAAACACTTTTAAAAAATGATTTAGTAGACGAGTTGTGGTTAAAAATCCATCCACTCACTTTAGGGAAAGGAAAGAAATTATTTCAAGATGGTGCAATTCCAGCTGCATTTGAGTTGATAGAGCATCATGTTACTCCCAAAGGAGTTATCTTTGCCAATTACAAACGTGCAGGAGAAGTGAAGACGGGGTCAATGGTGGATTAAGATTACCTATGTACGCGTGTCCAATGCATCCACAAATAAGACAAGATAGTCCTGGCACATGTCCTTTATGTGGAATGAAACTTGTTTTGCAAAGTGAGTTAGAGAAAAAATCAAACAAAGTAACAAGCGAGAAATCAAGTTACACTCCTCTTTTGATTATTATTGGTCTTATTTTTACCACATCTCTACTCATTTCATTTATAACGAATTTTAATATTCATACTGTTGTTAGATATTTCATGATCGGATTTTTCTTGATTTTCTCAGGGTTTAAGCTGACAGATATACGGGGTTTTGCAGAAGGGTATGCAACATACGATTTACTTGCAAAGCGTGTCTATTGGTATGGATATATCTATCCATTTCTTGAATTATTTTTTGCATTTACAATGATTTTAGATATATACACAAAACAAATTCTTTTTGCGGAAATTATTGTCATGGGATTTAGCGGCATTGGTGTAGCAATAAAAATCTTAAAGCATGAAAAATTTCAATGTGTTTGCCTAGGAACATTTCTTAAAGTTCCGCTTACTTGGGTGACTTTGGTTGAAGATTTTAGCATGGTAGTCTTTGCTTTGTATCTTCTTGTGAGCTAGTCAATTGTGGTTGTAGTAGTTGTATACTGAGTATATGACATATACTGTCTATATTCTTCGGACATCTGCAAATACGCTCTACACGGGTCAAACAAATGATTTGGAAAAAAGACTAACTCAGCACAGAAAGAAAAATTATGAATCAGCAAAATATTTAAAAGCATTTAATAGTTTTGCACTTGTGTATACAGAGGAATGTGCAACAAAAAGTGAAGCTTTAAAGCGCGAATGGGAAATAAAACAATTGCCTAAAAGCAAAAAAGAAGCTTTGATTAATGGTTTATAAACGTCTTTTAAAACTGTTTTCTGTACCACTCCACTCTTTTACTCTAGCCTCAAAAGTGCTATAATCCCCCAGCTATGAGGCAGAAAATAGTCTTTCTTATTCCGGGATTTAGGCACAAAATTGGACAAAAGGGATACAGTCTTCTTCGAAAAACGCTCGTGTCAGAGGGATTTCGTGTTGTCCCAATTGCAGTACCATGGAAAGGATCAACCATAACAGACAACACGACATTTTTTCTTAAAAAATACAATGAAAAATTGGCAAAACTTTCTTTGTTGTCAAAAGATGTTTATCTTCTCGGATTCTCGTATGGTGCGTTGGTAGCGTTTCTTGCGGCAACAAAAATTCCTGTAAGAGGTCTTGTCTTATGTTCACTGTCCCCTTTCTTCAAAGAAGATTTGCCAAAAACGCTTCCAAAAAATAGTTCTGCTTTGCAAATTATTCGTCATAAAACATTTGCATCACTCTACTCAAATAAATTGGCAAAAAAAATAAAAGCAAAAAGTGTTTGCATGTTGTATGGAGAAAAAGAGTCGACAGTCTTAATTAACAGATCAAAAAAGACATTTCGTGCAATTGCATCAAAAAAGAAATATCTTTTTTCCATTCAAAAAACAGATCACGCAATTTCCGATAAAAAATATATTAATGCAATCCAATTTGCTACAACATTTTTATAATCATCATTTCTTTGTTACACTAAGATAATGAAAAATTATACAGAAATAAATAAAAAATGGTGGAATGCAATTACTCCTCTTCACGAGAAGTCTTCCTTATATAATGTTGCACAGTTTAAAAAAGGCGCAACCAGTTTGCAAGTCATAGAGCAAAAAGAATTAGGAAATATAAAAGGAAAAGAAGTACTTCATTTACTTTGTCATTTTGGTATGGATAGTCTGTCTCTTGCAAGAAATGGTGCATCGGTGACTGGTGTTGATATCTCAGACGAGGCAATTGCACTTGCTCGAAAAATGAGTGAAGAATTGCATATTCCTGCTGAATTTATTTGTTCGGATGTCTATGCATTACCAAATGTTTTGAAAAAAAAGTTTGATATAATTTTTATGTCATATGGAGTATTGCTGTGGCTTTCTGATATAAAAAAATTTGGAAAAATAATTTCTGAATTTCTTAAAACTGGTGGTATTTTTTATATTGTTGAATTGCATCCTTTCACCAATATGCTCAATGAAAAGGTAAAAATGCAGTATGACTATTTTGATAAAGGGCCATTTTTGGATGATGCAGAAGGAAGTTATACAAATTGGAAAGATACAACAAAGGGGGTTACATATGAATGGAGCTATACCATTGAGGACGTTATTTCATCACTTGTTGATGCAGGATTGGAAATTGAATTTTTTCATGAATTTCCTTTTACCATGTACAACCAATTCCCGGGATTTATGAAAAAAAATAAAAATGGACAATACGTTTTGAAAGATAAAAAGACGCAAATACCTCTTCTTTTCTCCCTGCAAGCGAGGAAAAAGAAATAAGTATCATAGCCACAAACTAGGCACGTTTTCTTGCTTTTTTACCTATTTTCTGCTATACTATATACGGCAGATTGCATTACTACATCTGCTTAATAATAGAATTTTGATTAGATAAGTTAAAGATAATATTTATTACAAGGTTTTACCGATTCGTATCTTTCTTCTAACTCCAAATACACTTCATTTAAGCAGTTTTAGTAATACACCGTATGCATAAAAATAAATTTCACCAGCATAAGAATTTTGGAAAGCCGCGAAAAATACAATCTGTTTCTCAGAGAGAGCTTCGTGAAAAAATTGCATCGGTTGAAGTAATTAAAAAAGGAAAAGCAGCGTACCAAGAGGAATTGCCGCCGGTGCCAGCAACAAGTTTTGTTGATTTTCATTTGTCTCCAAAATTATTGGATAATATTTTATCCAAAGGGTATACTAACCCAACACCGATTCAGCTGCAGACTGTTCCAAGTATCCTTTTGGGAAGAGATGTTATCGGTATCGCAAATACGGGCACAGGAAAGACAGCAGCATTTCTTATTCCACTTGTAAATAAAGTCTACAACGATAAGGGAGAAAGGGTTTTAATTATTGCACCGACGCGGGAGTTGGCTGTACAAATTCATGAAGAATTAAAATCTTTTACCAAAGGACTTGGTGTTTTCTCAACGCTTCTTATCGGCGGTATGAGTATGAAAAGACAGATGGGTGATTTGCGACAAAGTCCACATTTTGTTATTGGCACACCCGGAAGAATACGAGACATTATTAAGGAAAGAGGTATTTCTATGGGGATGTTTAACAACGTTGTCTTGGATGAAGCAGATAGAATGGTTGACATTGGATTTATTCGTGACATACAGTATTTTATTTCGTTATTGCCGATAGATAGGCAGTCACTTTTTTTCTCGGCGACAATAGACGGTAAGGTACAAGAGATTTTACAAAGTTTTGTTGTTAATCCGGTTACTGCATCGGTAAAACAACAAGACACTGCAGAAAATGTGCAACAAGAAATTATAGAAATAGAGCCAGGATATAAAAAAATAGATAAACTGCATGATTTACTTGCTCAAGAGGAATTTAAAAAAGTCTTGCTTTTTGGTCGAACAAAATGGGGCATTCAAAAATTAACAGCGGAGTTGATGCGAAGAGGTTTTCGTGTTGCAGCAATTCATGGAAATAAAAACCAAAATCAAAGACAGCGAGCGCTCAAGCAATTTAAAAATGGAGAAATTCAAGTACTCCTTGCAACCGATGTTGCGTCACGTGGACTGGATATTCCTAATGTTACTCATGTTATTAATTACGATATGCCCGCAACAATTGAAGATTATATTCATCGTATTGGGAGAACAGGTCGTGCAGATAAGAAAGGAATAGCAATAACATTTGTTGAAAAAAATACGTGAACGTTTTATTTATTAGTCGCAATTCCCCTTTTGAAAGTATTGGTGGCATAGAAAGATATATTACAAATCTCATTGCATATTTTTCCTCTCAAAATAAACACAAATTATTTGTTTTACTTCCAACAGAAAAAGAAGATTATTCTGAAAATTATGGTCGTGTAACTATTTTCTACACAAACAGTCTTTTTATGTCTCGAAGTGCACTCGCAACAAAAAAGGAAATTTCAGAAAAAGCAAAACTTTTTTCTGAAATTGTTACCAATTCTATTCGAAAAAATGCCATTAATATTATTTGTGCAGAAAATTTTCATACAGATTTGCCAGCAGCGTACAGTTTGCTCCTTACTATGGTAACAAGTATGTTAAAAATTCCTTTGGTGTTACAATTACACTCTTTTGAAACAACAGAGCTACAAACAGAATTGGTTAATCAACTAAAATGGGACATGATTAGCTGTGTTAGTAAAAGTGTTGCAGGGGATTCTTTTCAGAAAGGTGCAGATATTAATTATCTTTCAACTCACTATCTAGGTGTTAATACTAGCGAATTTATTTTTGATGAAACTAAAAAGAATGTATTAAAGCAAGAGCTGGGATTACAGATGGAAAATAAAATTGTTTTAACCGCGACAAGAATTATTCGCGGCAAAAAAAATATACTTCAAGAAAAAGGTCTTATTAATTTAATTCAAGCTTTTTCGAAATTATCACCCCGGTATCCTAAATTGCGACTTCTTATTGCAATTGGCAAACCACCCGATAATTTAAAAAAAGAGTTTGATGTTGCATACGAAATGTTGCAGGGTTATATTAAGCTGCACAATATAGAAAAACAAACAATTGTAAAACCTTACAAACTTAATGAAATGCCTCATGTTTATCAAGGGTCTGATATGTTTGTTTTGGCATCAGAAAACGAAACATTTGGACAAGTTTTTATCGAAGCAATGAGTTGTGGGTTAGCAGTCATCGGAACAAAGGTTGGGGGTATTCCTGAAATTATTAGTGATTTCTATAATGGATTTTTAATTCCGCCAGATGATTCAAGTATATTAGCTCAGAAAATAGAAATCCTCCTTAATGATAGTTCTGTTAAAAATAAATTTACACAAGCAGGAATAAAAACAGTAAGAGAAAAATTTACTTCAACAATGCAATTTGCTTCTTTTACAAAAATGCTAGAGGAGACTATTGTTAACCAATAAAATATAGAAAACTCTGAAGCAATACCTAGAAAGTGTGCTCTCCTCTTTCTTTTCTTCCTGCGGCTTCTATTACTCGCTGGCCAACAATAATGTCGTGTTTGGTATCTGGATCGATTGCCAATTTTGTAATTTCTTTAAAAGAAAACCATTTATATCGCGTGTCTTTAGGTGAAAAATTCTTTTTTGTTTTGGCAATGGAATATCCAACATAGGTAATTCTTTTTTTATTTTCGGAAGTATATGTGTATATTGGTAAAACGACAACTTTCTTCAAATCAAAAAGTTGTTGTAGTGTATTTTTTAAAATAATTTGCGGATCATCTGCTTCGCTATATGAATTGCCAAAAAGTGTCCAAGAAGAAGAATTATTTTGCAGAAGAATTTGTTGGGACAGTGGGTGATAAAGAAATCCGGTCGCGTAAAAATCTTTATACATCTTCTCTAGTATAGCACAATTCATCTCAATTTAGGTGATCAATGTTTATGGAATATTTTTTATTCAAAAACTTAAACTCTTTTAATTTATTATTTCTCTTGACAGAAATTGCTGAAAGGTTTAGTCTAGAGAAGACATGTTTACTCTTCCCAAACTTCCCTATGCATACGATGCTCTCGCTCCGTATGTAAGTGAGCAAATTCAACAACTGCATCATGATAAACATCACAAAGCATACGTAGATAATTTAAATAAAGCATTAGAAAAATATCCTGAATGGCAAAATAAAAGTATTGAAGAAATTATTACATCACTAGACAAAATTCCAGAAGACGTCAGGACTATTGTGAGGAATAATGGTGGCGGACATTATAATCACTCAATGTTTTGGGAGAATATGACACCAAAAAAAGGAAATGGACAAACGCCATCGGGAACACTTCTGGATAAATTACAACACACATTTGGTGATTACAAAACATTTCAGGACCAATTTGGTACCTCTGCGACAAAGATATTTGGTAGCGGATGGGAGTGGCTTGTTTGGGACAAGGGAGAGGTAAAATTGCTCAGCACACCCAATCAGGACTCTCCCCTAGCACAAGGCATGGTACCCCTTTTGGGTCTAGATGTGTGGGAGCACGCCTATTATTTGCAATATTACAATGTGCGAGCAGATTATATTGCTGCTTGGTGGAATATTGTCAATTGGGACGATGTTGCCAAAAGACTTGCTGCGGCAATGCAATAGCATACTCGTGAAGAAAAAAATTCTTGTTGTTGTCCTTATACTTTTTCTTCTTATTATTTTCTATCTCCTTGTTTCTAATACAGCTCATGCGCCAAATAGTACGTCCTTACAGTCCCAATCATCCTTAAATCCTCTGTCTGTCACAGCAATGCGCTCAAAATCGTATCCAGGAAGTGCGATAACAATAGAACAACAACTGCCCGATGGTTCGAATTACCATCAATACCTTGCATCGTACCTGTCTGATGGTTTAAAAATTTATGCATTACTCACTGTGCCAACAGGTCAAAAGCCAGCAAATGGTTGGCCGGTTATTTTATTTAATCATGGCTATATTGCACCGGAAACATACCAAACATTTCCCAGTGTTGGTCAATATGCATCGTATTACCCGTATTTTTCCTCTGCTGGATATATTGTGTTTAAGCCCGATTACCGTGGTAATGGGAATTCAGACGGGTCACCGGAAGGTGCATATTATTCCCCAGCCTATGCAACAGATGATTTGAATGCGTTAAGTTCAATCAAAAAATATCCCGATGCAAATCCTCATAAAATAGGCATATGGGGACATTCAATGGGTGGCAATATTACGCTTCGCGATGTAGTGGTAAGGCCAAATGATGTGCAGGCGGCAGTTATTTGGGGAGGCGTTGTTGGGAGTTATGACGATTTGATGAACAATTGGCAGCGCAGAGTTCCCTTCCGTCCGGGGCCAAGAGAACTTGCGCTTCGTAACGCATCTCGTCAAAATTTAATAACAAAATACGGCAGTCCGTCCGCAAATCCTGTTTTTTGGAATAGTGTTGATCCGACACATTTTGTTGGTGACATTACAGTGCCGGTTCAATTAGATGCAGGGGGGGAAGACGAGGAAGTGCCTGTTGCTTTCTCGCAAAGTCTCTACGAAAGATTAAAGGCTGCTGAGAAAACTGTGGAATTTTTTACATACCCTGGGGACAATCACAATATTTCCGGGCATCTCAATGAGGCAATGCAGCATAGTTTGGATTTCTTCAACAAATATTTAAAATAAATTACTGTTTAACTAGATCCATTCGTTTTACATTTACTGATTTATCACGACTTAACATAAAAGCAATTGCTTCTGCAGATTCTTGTGGATCAAACATCCATGGCTCGTTCTCTCTTTTTACACCACTTTTTGTGAAGAGTTTGGTATCCATGCCTCCAGGATAATATCCCATAACACGAAGATTCTTTTTGTAGAATTCTTTTGCCAAACTTTCTGTAAACCCATGTAATGCGTGTTTGGTCGCAACATAGAAAGTATTAAAATATTCATACGGTATTGTTGTTCCGTCAAGACTCACGACGTTAAGAATTTGTCCGAAATCAGCAGTAAGTAGTTTTGGCAAGACAATCCGCGTAATTAAAAGCGGCGCAAGCATATTTACTTTTGTTAGTTCAATAATTTTTTCCTGAGTTGCATCAATAGTATTTCCTTCGAACCAGATACCAGCATTATTAATAAGAACATCTAGAGAATCAATTTCTGAAAAAACTTTTTCAATTTGTTCTGTTTGTGTCAAGTCGCAAACAATCTCGTCAATTTTTGCTGCACCAAGGCTTTGTAATTCACTCACTGTTTTTTTGACTTTTTCTTCTGTGCGGCCATGGACAATAAGATGTGCGTTATGTCTAGCTAGTTCTTTTGCAATCGCCAACCCGAGGCCATCCGTCGCACCGGTAATAAGAATTCGCTTATCATGGAGATCTATCACGAAGATAAGTATACCATGGACTTTACTTTTTTGTCATTCTTGCCTACTCTAGATGTATGGCCAAAAAACAAAAAGCATTTGCTGACAGATTTTTCTTGGTACGTTTGACACGAGATGAAAATAAAGTCCGTGCAGCAATTATGCTGATTGCTGTTTTATTGTTGGTTTTATTTGCCAATACAGCCTATTTAACCTATTTATCACTGCACCAACAAAAAGCAGCAGATGCAGAGAGGACAACTGTCACATCACCTACAGCAATGCCAACGGTTTCTCCAACCACTGCTGTTCCAACAATCGTTCAGGCAACGTCAGCACCTGTGGTGCAAACAGGTCCGCAAGTGAAGGAAATTTTTATTCCTTTTGGAAGCGGTACAACGCAAGCAACATCGTGGACAAATGTCCCAGGGCTTACTGCGCAAATTGATTTTGGGAGGTATAGCAACATAAAAGAGGTACATTTTGAAGCAACAATCGGTATTCCCACTCAAAATCAAACAGCATCAATTCAGCTTTTCAATGTCACCGATGGGCACCCTGTGTGGTATTCGCCAATGACACTTGTTGATGGACAATTTGGGTCGTCAAATCCTATTGTATGGGATGTTGGGCCCAAAACATATCAAGTGCAAATGATGACAAGTCTGGGGTATTTCACTAATTTGTACATGGCGAGACTGCACATTCTCCTAAAATAGTAATTACCCTCTTGTTTTTTTCTTGAGAAATTTTGTATAGTTATACTCTATGGATGAAGACAAAGTTGAAGAAGTAACAGAAGGCGAAATTGTTGAGGAAACTTCCGCCACGCAATCTGACTCTGATCAGGCAACAGTACTTTTAAGTTTGGAAAATCTTATTAAAAACCACATTGCCTCAATTGATAAATTAAAAGACGAGGTAAAAAAGCAAAGACAAATGCTTGAAGACAGTTTTATGAATGATGCTGTGTATCAAGAGCACCTGCGTTTGGCAAAAGAAGCAATAAAAGTAAAATCTGCAACTCGTTTGCAAATTACGAGCCAACCACAAAACATTATGCTTTCTAATAAAATCAAATCGATGACAACAGAATTAAAAGACAAGCAATTTGCTTTGTCGGATTATCTCTTGGAGTACCAAAGACTTACTGGGATTAACGAAATCGAGGGAGAAGATGGCGAGTTGCGCGAAATTGTGAATACTGCAAAAGTGGTAAAACGAGCATCAAAAAAGTAAAGGGAGTATTTGCTTCATTTCATCTCTGACGTCGAGTGCCTATTATTGCAAGTCTTCCTTTCAATCGTTCTCCCCTTTCGTTACATGCGGGTGCAAACCGTACTCTTTCCCACTCTCCATCCAAGCGACGTCTAATTTTTTCTAGTGCTCTTTGCCTGTTTACTGTTGGATCATGGACTACGTCAATATACTCTTCAGCTTGAGACATTCCGCTACATGGATGAAAGGTCATATTTTCGAAATAGTACAAGGGTTTTCTTTTTGTGGCAATACATATCTCGTGTGTCTGTTTCGGTTCGTTCATTGCCTGTTCATTTATCTTTGTTATGCTCAAAATCAATAATTCAGGCACGTTTTTGGTATACTATACGTATGAGAATTCTTATTGTTGAAGATGAAAAAACATTAGCAGATTCTATAAAAATTGGTCTCGTTGACGAGCATTTTGCAGTCGATGTTTGCTACAACGGAACGCTTGGGTACGAACAGGCAATGTTTGAAGACTACGATGTTATTATTTTAGACATTATGTTGCCAGGCATGTCGGGAATTACGCTGTGTAGAACACTTCGTGAAGAAAAAAATAATACTCCCATTCTTATGCTTACTGCAAAAGATACGGTAAGCGATACTGTGGCGGGGCTTGATAGTGGTGCAGATGATTATCTGATTAAGCCGTTTTCTTTTGAAGAATTGTTAGCGCGTATTCGCGCACTTATTCGACGAAATGGTAAAAAAAGTCCTGTTCTTGCTGTTGATTCAATCACACTTGATCCAGCAACACACATAGTAACCCGCAAAGGGAAAGAAATTATTTTGACAAGTAAAGAATATGCACTCTTAGAATATTTTATGAGAAATCCAGGAAGTATTTTGACACGTGAACAAATTATTTCACATGTGTGGGATTATTCAGAAAATTTACTAAGCAATATTGTTGATGTTTTGGTAAAACGACTTCGGGAAAAAATAGATAAAGCATTTCCCAAAGAAAAACCTGTCTTTATGACAATCCGTGGTATTGGGTATAAGATAAAATAGTAATATATGGACTCTTATTATTTTCATAAAACGCGAATTATCCTCACCGCTTGGTATGTAGCGATACTAGCTGTTATTCTTTTTGCATTTTCTTTTGTTTTGTATACCGGCGAGCAGCGGGATTTTGTACGAATTATTGTGCAAAGGGATTTTAACAGCAGAATTCCACGCTTGCTTAGTGACGAGGAAAAAGCAGATGTTGCCAATCAGCTTGTAGCGATAAGACGTGCGTTCCTTTTTAACTTATTAGTTGTTGATGGTTTAGTTCTTTTAGTTGGTGGAGGATTAAGTTATTTTTTGGCTGGTAAAACGCTATCACCTATCCAAAAAACGTTTTTAAAACAAAAAGAATTTTTAGCAGATGTTTCACATGAAATTCGAACTCCCCTTGCTGCAATCCAAACAGCTACAGAAGTGTCGCTTCGAACAACAGGAAAAAGTAAAGAGGAATACAAAAAGGTTTTGGGACAAGTTAACGCTCAAACGCAAAGACTGACTAAAATGGCAAACGACCTTATGCTTCTTTCCAGAATGGAGACATTACAAACGAATAAATTTACTCGTGTTTCTCTTGCAAAATTAATAAAAGAAGCAATCGGCACATTGCATGCATCTGCAGTGTCAAAACATATTTCGATTGTTTTTAAAAATGGAAAATCTACGAGTGTTTTTGGTGATACACAAGAATTATTACAGCTAATCATTATTTTTCTTGATAACGCAATCAAATACACAAAAGAAAATGGCACTATTATTATTGGTTTAAAACAGCATCCAAAACCAACAATCGTTTTTGAGGATAGTGGTATTGGTATATCAAAGGAAAATCTTCAAAGAATTTTTGAACGTTTTTATCAGGAAGATGCGTCTCGTTCGCAAACAGGAAGCGGGCTAGGTCTTGCTATTGCCAGGGAGATACTTCTTAGACATAAAGCAAAAATAGATGTTGCAAGTACGCTTGGAAAAGGAACAACCTTTACTATTATTTTTCCTGAATAGTTATTGCTTTTCTGAATTGGTATTTGCGACAAGAATTTTTTTCTTCACCATGCCACCATCGTGGTTAATGTCATACTCCCAAACTTCACCTGTTTTGATTTCTGTGTGGACAATATCTTTATCAGAAATATCTTCAATATGTTTAATGAGTGCTCTTAATTCATTGCCGCTTGATACAACAAGAACATTTTCATTTTCCTTAAGACGTGGTAATACATCGTTTTCATAAAATGGTACAACCCGTTGGTAGACGTCTTTAAGACTTTCTCCATTTGGTGGTGGCGTATCCCATCCACGTCTCCACGCTAAAAATTGTTTTTCACCGTATTTTTTTTCTACGTTCCATTTATTCTTGCCAGTCAAGTCTCCGTAGTCTCTCTCCGTCAATGCGGGGGTAATGTAGTCAGGAAATGATGTGTCTGTAAGTATATTTTTGATTTCATCAAGCGTGTGGCGAGTGCGGATAAGTGGCGCGGTGTAGGCAATTACAAAAGAAATATGCTTGAGTGCTTCCCCTGCCTTTCGAGCTTCTTCTCTTCCTTCTTCTGTCAGATCAATATCTGTTCTTCCTGTCCACAATCCCTTTTTATTCCAAATCGATTGGCCATGTCGTACTAATACTAACTTTCCCATCATTCCTATCCTAATTCATTTTTGTCTTTTTCTCAAGAGAAAAAGAATAAGTATGAGAGCGGTGAGTAATGATACGTATTGCGCAATTTCTTCAAGAAATGTCTGTACCAAAAATATATGGACTGTATGGTTTCCTTTTGGCAATAAAAAGCTTAACTGACCATTTTTGCTTGGAAAAACAGTGATAACTTTTCCGTCTACAGTTACTTGCCAACCAGGAAAAAAAGATAGCGCGACTGATTGTTGTATGTTTGCTAATGTATTTGTGCGTGCAGAAAAATTAACTGGTGAAAGAAAATGTAAATCTGTTACGTAAAGCCCATTCTGCACTGGAAATCGTTCTTTTGATCTTGCTGATTTTGTTGTGTTCCATATTGTGTCAAAGATATTCCCCGGACTATTTGTGCCATCAATAAAATTAGATCGTAAAGTGTAGTAGCTATCTGTTCGGACCATATAATATGCTGGTTGGGTATACGAATATGTTGTAAGAATAGCAATTGCGATTAAAATAATTGCCAGTGGTTTTGATGGTTTTAGTAACATTACAGAACCTGCTAAAAACGAACAAAGCAAAATAACCAAGCTTAAAAGTCTCCACGGAAATTGAAAATAATGAATAAGCGGTATTGTTTGCCAGAAAAACAAACTTATTGGCAACATAAAGAAAACAAGAACAGCGAGACACAAAAGTGAAAAAATAAGAAATGGTTTTTTCTCTTGTTTTTTTCTCCATAATTTTGCCAAAACAATGCAACTAATTATAATAACAAAAATATTCGCCAGTCCTATTTGTGTGGACATTGCATCGCCGCCATTGCTGTCAAAAAATCCAGATCCCCACGAAGGAAGCAGTAATTGTGAAAGATCCGGAAAATTTTGGGCAATATTGTATACCTGAAGTCCTCTAACAAATTGTGTTTCAAAAAGTGCCGGCAACCAAAAAATTGCAGATAGACCCAAAGAAAACAGAAGAATGAAAAGTGATGAAACTGTAAGAGATTTTTTCTGCTGACTAGTAATAATAAGAAGCGTCATGTAAAAAATGGTAAAGACAAAAAACATAAGTCCCAAAATATTGTGAGAAAAAATGGTAAGTGCTAAAAAGATTGCAGAAGCAACAACGTATACAGGTTTTTTACTGGTAATATATTGCGTGTACGTCCAAAGAAATCCTGGAAAAACTCCTAGTGCCATAACTTCTCCCACCGACCCGCGAACGTAAATGTCGACAAATCGATACGGTGCGAATAAGTACAATGTTGTCGATACAAGCGCACCCAATCTACCCCAAAATTTTTCTGTCCAGAGATAGAAAAACAGTCCTCCAAAAAGAGTTGAGACGACCATGACCAGTTTGACACTATCTAAAAAACTTGCTCCAAATAAATGAAGAAGAGAGGCTACATAATTTGGAAGCGGGTACACAAAAGTAAAAAGAGGTAACCCGTAAGAAAAGTCCAAATCAGGTGCCCATCTGGGATACAGGTATCCTGCACGAAGCATTTTGTCAAATTCAAAAAAGCGAATAAGATGATATTCTCCATCATGCGTTGGTATGAGTCCAATATGCAAAAGTGGCCAAGAGGCAAAAAGTCCAAGTAGAATAACCAGTAAAAAATGTTTATATTTTGAAAATAATGCCATTAGTGTCTTCATATATTTTTGTAAAGTTTTTTTTGTAGAAATTTATATTAACGTCGCTTGTATTATGTGCAAAATTATTCTTATAAAATACAGCATATCGTATATTCAGTCTCTTGAAAAGAATCTGGATTGAATTTTTATCTTGTCCTAAGAGAGCAATATTTTTATTTTGTATAGCTGTATCTGCAGAGACTCCGTAGGTATAGATAAAATGCACTCTCCCAAGATATGTCTTTTTTCCAACAAGATTTGTAGGATCGTATATTTCTCCATTGGTAAAAATAATACTGTCGTTGGGAAGATTTTTCTTTACAAACGTCATAAATGAATTACGAGGATAGTCAGTAACCACTGCCTTTACATCATTTTTAATAACTAGAAAATTACACAGGCCTGGAAGAATATAAAACAAAAGGAAAATGCATGTTAGGATTTTGCCAAGGAGTTTCTTGTTCCATATAGTTGCTAGCGCAAGTGCGCTCAGCATATTTGCAAATATAATCCAAATAGAGAAAAATTTATGATTATCATACATGTATGGTGCAAGTTGAAAAAGGTTGGGTACAATAAAAAGTAAAAAAATAGGAACAAAAAACAATTTCATATTTTTCTTTGCAAAAATAAATCCAAGGGGTATAAGCACTATTCCCACACCAAGATTCCAACCCCAAAACAGTAATAATCTTTCCAAAGAAAGAGTATTGGACAGTACAAATCCGGGTTTGAAAACAATGGGAAATTTGTCCAGTAGTAAAACAGCCGGGACTCCTATGCAAAGCGAAATAAAAAAGAAAGGAATATATTTAAAAAAATATTTTATCTGCAAAGAAATTGACCCAAGAAGAAAAAAAGATATTGTGTAGATAAGTGTATGCCACAGTGCAAGAAATCCTAACAATGTCCCAAGTACAATTTGCATTGATTTAGTGAGTATTTTTTTGTCTTGTTGTAAAAACATAAATACAAAAAGAAAAAGCGAAGCAAGACCAAAGAGTAAGGGTCGTTGATTAAGAAATGTATTAAAATACCAAAAAACCTGAATTGTATTTTCTCCAAGTGGACCACTCCCGTTGTACGAAGTTATATGCCAGAAGCTTTGCAGAAAAAGTTTGAATGATGCAGTCTGTAGCAAAGGAGTCTGCAAAGTGCTTGGAAAAAAGAAAAGAAAAACAGTAAGAATACTGATGGATTTTTTTCTGAAAAGCACATACGTTGTTTTATATAAAAGTACGATAAATGAGATTAATGTTAGTGAGCTTAAAAAGTTGTATGCAATATCTATTCGCATGCCATATTTTTCCAAAAGTCCTGTGTAAAAATCAAACAAAGGATAATAAAAAATAGATTTCTCTGCAAAAAAAGGCACAGCAAACGGAATATTGTTCCCCATAGAAAAGGAACGTATAAAGGGTATGTGTGCACCCATGTCCATGTACACATGAGACGCAATAAGAAAATTTCCGTGAATACTATCGTATCCAAATGCTTTTGAAAATAGATAGTACGATGCTATAAAAAGCAATCCCAACAGACACCATCTTGTCCAGTGAACATTACGAAATTGAATAAATGCCTGTATGTATTTGTTTCTCAACAAAATAAAAAAGAGTAAAGAAATACAAAAAAATAGTATCAATGATGTATTTAATGATTTTATAGCAACTGTTAAAAGATATATGGGTGTCGTTGATGCTAGCGAGCCGAATATAAAAGCAGAAGCAAGTCGGGCATCGCCATCTTTCTTAATACACAAATGAGCAATTACTGCTCCATGAACAAATACAAAAAGGAGAAAAAGCCAAGTGGTCATATAAGTTGTTTCTTTTTCTGTGTTGTAAAGTATGCAAGTGCGGCAAGTAAGACAGGGATCCACATAAGAACAATTTTAAGAAGAGGCGTCGGACCAAAGTACGTTCCGATAAACATAAACGGGATGTACCGGAGCAGCATGCTAAAGGTAAACGTTGTAGTTATCCAGGTAAACAAACTGTTTTTGAATAAAAAAATAGAAGGCAAGAAAAACCATAATGTGTACCATGGATAAATTTCTTCACGGAAGGCGGATGCAAAAAATATAATATACATAAAAATTGTTGTCCAAAGGAAAAATCTCTCTTTTGATATTTGTTTGATTGTTGCATATATAAATAAAGGCACAAGGACAGCTGTTGCATATTTAATAAAAATAGACAAAACAAACAATACACTCCCCTTCCCTTTTTGGTTTTCAAAAAGGAAATAACTACCTGCTAGAAATAAAAAAAGCATTATCGACTCGTTGTGGGCACTAACGAGAAGCTCAATTAATACCAAAGGGTTGAGTGCGAAAAGTGTTGTTTTGAATTTACTTTTTGTCATTTTCCAAAGAAGAAAAATAGTACAGAGATAAAAAAATGCTGAAAAAAGTTTGAAGTTAAAAAGAATAAGTAAAAAATTACCAAATCCAAGTATATATGGTACTGCAGTAAGTAAGATCCAAAAAGGTGCATACAATGCTATTTTATTAGGAGCGTGCATAAAAAGGAGTAATGGGTCTTTAGTAAATGCTATTGGCATAAGAATATAGGGATTCTCATGATAAAAAAATGTTACTTTTGCAGTAGCAATGTAGTTGAAAATATCGAATGAAATCATTGCCGGATAGGCAAAAAGTAAAACAGCAGCAGACCCAATACTCAATGCAAAAATTGTACTGATCGAAACGGTATTTCGATTTACCTCATGCAAAAAATAAGCATAGAATGTAAAAAAGAAAATAATACTCAGAGAAAATAGACATGTTGTAATGACTCTGTGTAATTGAAAAAAATTGGTAAATGAAAATCGTAAGTAAAAAAGTCCCGGGTCAACAAAAAGATAAGAAAACACAACAAAAGAAATAAGAAAAAGAAAATAGAAAATAAATACAATTTTTCTCATAAATCTTTTTGCCTTTCTTCTATTGCTTGTTGAATAAGTTGGTGGATGTGAAGTGTGCTTGAAGGATTTTTTTCTGGTGTCCAAGTGAAATCGCTAGGGGTTTCGTTTTCCATTTTTTGTAAAACCTCAATATGCTTAGCAGCAGCTTGTTGGAGCGCTAACTGATTTTCCGTAATGTTTTTCCCATCTTGTTTGGCTTTTTCTAAAAATGGTTGCACATGAGCAAAATATGTATTTGATTTTTGCAATGCAGCAAAACCCAATAGATATTGGTTGTATTCAAATAATGTTTTTGCCTCAACAAGATATTTATCTGATTCTTTGAGATTGTATGTATATTGACCGAAATCTCCAAAATACCAATATTGCATTATTTTTTCCCAAACAATATGCAATTTATAGCTTACTCCACCTGGCATTGCAGATGGATATGGTAAAACATACGGAGATGCTGCAAATGAAGTTTGAGTGGCGATAAAAAAGAAAATTGCGATAAGTAGGAGGAGTTCCTTCGCTTTGCTCAGAATGACAAAATAAATTCTCAAATAGTAACTTATTTTGTCAATTTTTTTCATTGCTCAGCAAGAATTTTTTTAATATATTCTATATCTTTTTCATTATACAAAGAAAATGGAATAATATCTTTTTTTGTTTTCTTTAATTCTTTTACTTTTGCAGCAACTGTTTTTTCATCGACTAAATCTGTTTTGGTGAGAAGAATAATTTCTTTTTTTTCAAGAAGCGTTGCGTTATATTCTTCTAATTCTTTTCGTACTGTTTGATAGGCATCCAAAACATTATCATTTTCTACACTTATGCAGTGTAAAAATATTCTTGTTTTTTCAACATGGCGCAAAAATTGTATACCCAACCCTTTACCCGAATGTGCCCCTTCGATAAGCCCTGGGATATCTGCCAAAGCAATTTGTTTGGTCTTGCCTACATACAACATGCCAATGTTTGGCTCAAGAGTCGTAAAGGGGTAATTAGCAATTTTTGGATGTGCATGAGTAAGAACAGACAGAAGCGAGCTTTTTCCAGCATTCGGCAAACCAATAAAGCCAATATCTGCAATTAATTTAAGCTCTAAAAATAATTCTTTTTTCTCACCCGGTGTCCCCTTTTCGGCATATCGTGGTGTCTGATTGGTTGCGGACTTAAATTCATCATTCCCTTTTCCACCAACGCCACCATGCGCGATAAGAATTTTGTCTGTATCGTTGGTGATTTCAAATTGCTCGTGTGTTGTTGTGTCGGTGACAAATGTGCCAATAGGTAAATAAATGGTAGTATCTTTCCCATTTCTGCCAAACTGCTTTTGCTTGCCGCCTGCAATACCCTCTTCTGCTCGAATTTCTTTTTGGTACTGAAATCGCTGGAGTGCTGAAGAGTCGTTAACTCCTTGTAAAAAAATATTTCCCCCATTTCCCCCATTGCCGCCATCCGGCCCTCCTCGTGCAGTCTGGGCATTACGAAGAAAAGAAACGCGGCCGTTGCCACCTTTTCCTGCCTCTATAGTAATAGTAACTGTATCAATAAGCACGCATCTATTGTACCATAGGAGACTTGCGCAAAACTTGGGATATTTGTTACGCTAAATCGATGCGTGGTTGGCTGATTTACCTTATAACCATACTTTTAGTTACTGCGCTTGCATGTCTGACTGTTTGGTTGTGGGAGCCTGTTTCTCAGGAAATTCATGCACTCTCCTTTCCTGTGCCGTCCAATTTGGCGCTTCCTACCAACAATCAGGTGGCAACGCTTGATTTATGGAGCATTCCTTTGACACTTGCGGATACTAACATGCAGCAGATGCCTACTCTATCGGCAAAATCTGCCCTTGTCTATGACATAACCGATAATACAACACTTTTTGCTAAAGATGCCACCCAGAGGCTCCCTATGGCCTCCCTGACGAAAATTATGACAGCGATTGTAAGTCTGGAGCACCCACAAAATCCCGATGCCTATACGGTTTCTCAAAAAGCACTTGTTGGTGAGGATAGTATGGGTCTGACAACAGGTGAGGTGCTGACGCTTTCTGATTTGCTCTACGGGCTTATTCTTAACTCCGGCAATGATGCAGCAGAGACATTGGCAGCTAATTTTCCCGGTGGGCGGGATAAATTCATTGCTGCAATGAATGAAAAAACAGCAACCCTGGGACTATCTGACACGCACTTTACCAACCCAACAGGACTTCAGGGCGATGGAGACCAATACACAACAAGTAGAGATTTACTGATTATGACTCGCTACGCTCTTTTGCACTTCCCTCTTTTTCGACAGGTTGCAGCGACATTTGACAACACGATTCCGGCAACCAATACGCACAAAGCGTTTTATATGGAAAATGAAACCAATTTAATTAGCAGCTACCCCGGTGTAAAAGGGGTAAAAACAGGCTACACTCCGGAAGCAGGACTGTGTTTGGTAACATATCTGGACTATGGTGGACATCACATAATAGGCGTTGTGCTAGACAGTGAAAGCAGGAGGGATGATATGAAGGAGTTGTTGGATTATTCTTTGAAAAAGTTAGGCGTTACGCCACCAAGACATGGGTAATTAGGAATGTTCTGGTTGGGGACCAACAATAATCTGGTCTGGAAGGCCATGTTGTCTACCAGAGGGCCGTGCAGTTGCTAGTCTTCTCAACACGACTTGTGCAATTCTTGCTTCAACAACATTTAATGCAAATTTCGCCACTGTGTGCGCTGTCTCTTGCGAGATAATCGGCAATCTTTCACTTTTTCGATTTCTTCGTGTCATACATATATCTTATAGCACAAAATAAGAAAATTTGCAAATGGTTGCGTTCTGTTCAACTAGAGCTTCTTATTGAAGGATGTGCTCATTTCAGGTAAAATAGAGGATGATCAGGAATCAACGCCTGAAGAACGTTTACAATTGAGACGAGCAACACGCCGAAGTGGTGAAATGGTATACACGGGGGCCTTAAGAGCCCTTGACAGCAATGTCGTGTGGGTTCGATTCCCTCCTTCGGCACCAGGAATATTTTTGTCTGTTGGACAGAAATATTCGTGCTGAGAGCAGTGGAATCGAAAGCCGGACTGAATCTGCCGAAGGCAAGATGAAGGAGGCGGGGTCGCGACCGCCAAAGGCGAGTTGTGACCGATTCCCTCCTTCGGCACTTCTCCAGAGGAGAATTTTCTCAGGAGGAAGATTTGCTAAACTATAGATGTGTACAAAGTATACATCCTGCAAAGTTTAACAAAGAAAAATAAGACGTACGTTGGACAAACAATAAAAAGTGTTCAGGTTAGACTAAAGGAGCACAATAGTGGCCTATCAAAATTTACAAAGGCGTATAGACCTTGGAAGATTGTGTATTTTGAACAACTGTATTGTAAAACTTGTACAGACAAAAGAGAAAAATTCCTGAAATCAGGAGTTGGATATAAATTAAGAAAAATTTTGGCAGAATATGGTAAAGAGATAAGTTCTGCCTTGCAGAACGGGGACTAGCTCAGTTGGCTAGAGCGCGCGGTTTGGGACCGTGAGGTCGGAAGTTCGAGTCTTCTGTCCCCGACACATTCGCTTGTTTTGACAAGGAAGTAGCAAGCACTTATACTTAGCGTCAAACGTGTTTACACTGAGGAGTGAAACGACGAAGTGCGGGTTTAGCTCAGTGGTAGAGCATCTGCTTTCCAAGCAGAGTGTCGTGGGTTCGAATCCCATAACCCGCTCATTGCTCCCGTAGCTCAGCTGGATAGAGCATATCGGTTCTAACGATGTGGTCGGGGGTTCGAGTCCCTCCGGGAGCGCACTTCGGCAAGCTCAGTGCAAGCAATTACAATGAGTCGTTCTGCTTGGTTTACTTACATTCTTCTTTGCGATCAGAAAATGTTTTATGTTGGGATAACAGATGATATTATTCCACGGTTTAAAAAACACAAAAATAAAAAATCTTTGTTCACAAAAAAATTTTCTGATCTTAGATTTAAGTATGCAGAAAAGTACGTTAATAAGTACCAAGCAGCAAAGAGAGAACAACAATTAAAAGGCTGGAGTCACGCAAAGAAACAAATGTTAATAGATGGTATACTTGGAATTAATACTTGCACTGAGTTTGTTGAAGCTCTCATGAGAGATGAGAAGTTTACCCTGAGTGAATGAAATGAACCGAAGGGAATCCCTCCGGGCGCGCAAAAATTACTTATTTTTCAACACTGCTTCAACAAGCAGCCTCCTGAAAGTAGTTCCAGGAGGCCAGCATGTCATAAGAATAAGCCTGTTTCCTGTTTTCTCAAATAAATACGACACATTTGTTGGTGCGACTATTGTTTTCCCGCTCACTAAATATGTGTATTTAGTACCTTTATAGAAAAGGTAAACTGTGTCTCCTTTTTTCAATTTATCCAAAAGATAAAAAATAGAGTTATATTTGACAGCTTCATAGAAATTTACTGAAGAATGAGAAAAAAGAAAAACAGTTCCCTTTTCGTAAGGAAGGGATGATCCTTTTGCGTGAGCAACGCCCTTAGTGAGTGCCCATTGGTAAGTCATTTCATCAAATGGGTCAACATTGGCAATCACCTTGTTATTCGCCCGAATTTTTGGAATAACAATGCCGAATTGTTCGTCAGCAGGGACAATGTCTTGTTGCCTCGGATGATTAAATTTGGAAACAACATTTGCTTGTGAATTGGGATGAAAGAGAAAATATGAAAGTTCGTCTCCTATTAATTGATAGTACGTAAATGCAAGAATCAAAAAGCCCGCAAAAATACACAACGCCCCAATAACAAGAAAATATGTTGAGAAATGCCTCATGAAGTACTTTAGCTATTTTTCTGTCGGAAATACCAAATTGCAATGCCAACAACAACAGCAAGACCAATAAGGAGTAGCCAGTTGATATATGAATGGAAGAAGTCCCCAACCGATGATAAGGGGGATTGTATAGGGGCCTTGGTTGCTCCTAATACTTGTTGCTCTGTTGGTGCTGGTGTACCACTGGCTGTCTTCCCTTCACCTGGAGTTACGTCACTTGTTGTGACAGGGATTGCACCGCCACCTGTGCCAGTAACGCCTGCTGCATTACCTGTTGTTCCGGAAGTTGTATTCGTTGTTGTTGTGCTGGTTGCTGTCAGCTCGCCATCTCCAACAAGTCCTGATGCATTCCCTGCGCTGTCAAAAGCTCTGAGTGCATAGAAATATGTTGTGCCGCAAGATGGAATAGTGTCAGAGTACGTCCTGTCGGTGTTGGAGCCAACAGATATGGATGTGATGCGTGAATTATTATCTGCAGTCAGTGTTGTTGTTGAAGATCGGTAGATTTCGACTTTGCTTGTTTTGCCACTGTCATCTGCTGTTCGGAAAGAAATGGTAAAATGGCAACTGTCTGATTGGGTTTTGCTGTAATTCGTTGGTGTACCAGGACCTGATGTATTCACATCAATAGTGACTATGCTACTCGTAACGGTTGTTGATCCATTACTTGCTGTTACGTAAAATGCATATGTTCCGTCCTGATTAACAAGGGATGATGTCGCGTGGCAATTGTCTGATCCTCCGCCATTAGAAAGATTTTTTATTGTGTCAAATTGTGCATACCCTCCATCTGAGGGACCTTTTTTGTAACACGTTACTGTTACTGGATTATTTTGTGTGTCCAGGGCAACAAAAGTAATAGTAAAATCATTCAAATTCGTTGGTGATTTTGGTTGCTCGAGCCGTACTGACAAGCTTGATGCAGCAAAAGATACCCCTGCAAAAAGAAGCATCAGTGATACTACTGTTAGTAATAATTTACTTATTTTTTCCATATTTCTTTCGAGAGAGTATACCATACCCCGTGAAACCAAGGCCAATAAGCACTAGTAAAACTCCTGTTTCTGCCCAAAGAATATTGGCACCTGTTTCGGGCAAGATGGATGTAGATGCGCCTAACACTGCCTGTTGTGGTGAAAGTGTTGTTGATGACTGTGTATCTGCAACAACATTGACATCTGTTCCAGCAAAATTGGTATCTATGAATCCTGGATTTAGCGCTGTTGCATAGACTGTATGAGAACTGTCGCTTACCGGTGTACCCTTTGCCCAAGCAACATCTTTGTAATCTCCTGGACTAACAGTGCCGTTGATGTCTGCAATAAGTGTGAGGGTTACTGTCTGATCTTTTGCAATATTGCCGATATTCCAGATACCTGGTGAGTGGTAATCATCGCTAAAGTTGCTAAATGGTACAGCTCCGGATCCTGTATCTATTGTTGCTGAGCCATTTCTGTAATCAAATCCTTTTGGCAGTAAATCAGTCAGGACAACATTTGCTGCTGCAGCCTGTGTTGCAGAAAGTGTGATGGTGTAGAGGACACTATCACCGATGTGCTGGTCTGCTCCCAATTTGTCATTTGTTTTGGTAATAGAAAGTACTGGTATTTGTAATTGGTTACCAAAGTTTCTATTACCCTCTAACGTTCCATTAGATATTATGGTAACTGGCCAACAGATTGATTGTGTTTGGTTGACGGGATATGTCTGCTTCCATCCAGATTGGACAACTTCACAAATTTGATATGTCCCAGGATTGAGATCAAGTGTGTAATTACCGTTATTATCTGTTGTTGTAGAGACCTCTCCTTGATCAAGCGTTTGGTTATCGTTGGTGTCTGCAAATATTGTCCAACCAGAAAGCTTTGGTTCGCAAGATTCTGTTTCTTGGTCACAGTCAAAATTTGCATTGCCATTTCCATCACTCCATTTATATCCAGTAACATGTCCTTGCTTTTGTTTGTTTACGCAGGTTACTGTAACGGTATCACTGCTACCTAACGTGACATTTTCTCCTTGTGTGTTTTGTTGACTAATTGGTGCGCCAACAGATCGATTGTCATAGACTGCACTACATCCGCCAAGATCATAGTTATTATTTTGTGTTTCGGTAACATCATAACTTCCTGGTTTTACATCAAAGGATTTCTGTTCGTCATCAGTAAGGGTAAATGGGTTTTGTCCTGTAACGCTGAAATTAAAGTTGGTTGATGGGTCAGTGATTGGGTCACCATTTGGATCGACAACCTGTTTGACAACCGTAATGTGCGCTTTCTGATAGTTACCAATGTAACAAGTGATATTCTGCCCTGCGCCAAGAGTAACTGCATGAGAATTATTATTATCAATACCTGTTTCATTAGCACAGTAAATATTAGATTGATCATAACCACTCTGGAGTTGTTCGCTCAAATCATATTGTCCCGGATAGATGTCGCTAAAAGTTACCTGACCATCTACTGGATTTCCTCCATGACCAGTAAATTGGGACATTTGACCTAAGTGAATTTCCCAGTCATTCAATGTTGCTTCTGCTGTTGCTTTAAATCCATCTGCATTGTCATCTAAGAATTTGATAACGGTTACATTGCCTAATTTGGTATTGGTTATGCCGCAGTAGACTGTTTCTCCTGCTCCAACAGCTACATTGGTACATGCATTTGCATCTTGCTGCCAACCTGCTGGGACTGTTTCAGTTACTGTGTATGTGCCAGGTGTTACTTCATAATTTTGGTCTGTTGCGTCAGTTATTGTTCCATTACCTCCATTTGTTATTGTTCCTGATCCGGTTGCTAGGATACTAAAGGAAGTTGGGTCTTGGGATGGATTGGTTGTTTTTTGAACAATCAGATGACCTTTTTTCGTATTTGTGAAAGTACAAGTAACTGTTTCGCCTGGGTCTACTTTAAACGTTGCAGTTGCAGCAGAAACATCCTCTGTGCTTGTTGTCGCGCTTCGAGGATCATCACAGCTTATATTTGTTAAATCCCAGCCGGTTGCTGCTCCTTCAACCGATGTGTATGTTCCAGGAAGAACATTACTTGTTGTTAGTATTCCACCATCTGTACTTATTGTTCCGGCAACATCTCCAGTGAAATCAAACGATCCTGTTCCGCCAACCATGGTTTTTTTAACAATAATCGTGCCTTTTTTAATACTGTTGGTAAATGTACATAAGACATTTTCTCCTGTTGTCAGACTAAACGAGGACGTTGTTGTTCCAGATCCACTAGCAACAGTTGTTGTCCCATCGCTACAGGAATAGGTGCTGGTGTAATTGCTACCATTTGTCCCTGTATGCGCAGATTCACTTACCGTGTATGATCCTGTATCGGATATAAATTGATTGGACGATAAGCCACTCGCCAGAGGACCTGCATTGTTATTTGTTGGTCCGGATACTGAGAAATCCCATGAAGAGTTATCGATCGGGTCAACAAGTTTTTTAACCTGAATTGTGCCTGTATTTCGTGTATTTGTGTAGGTACATATAACAACATCGCCTTTGCCAACAGTTACCGAACTATCCTGTCCTGGTGTTACCGAACTATTGTTATCTGTACAAGTTAAAACCCCAGCATAATCGGTAAGTCCACCTGTCTCACTTACATAATACGTGCCAGTATCAACTGTTTGCGCCCCTGTTGTGAGTGGTGTTGTCCCATTTGATCCTGTTTGAACATGAGTAACCTGTGTGCCACCAGCAGACGTTCCTATTTGCAGTGTTGTTTGTCCTGCTGTTCCAGACCACGCTTTTTTCAATTCAATGGATCCCTGATCGCGCGTATTGGTTACAGTACACGTTGCGCTATCGCCGTTTGCTAAAGTAATAGAGTTTCCGCTTACTGGTGCTTCATTATTTTTGGAACAGCTATACAGTGACGCTGTATATCCTGATGGGCCACTTTCTCCAAGTGTATAGGTATCTGCTTTAAAGGTATTGCCACTTGCGACTGGTGTTGTTCCCGAAAGATTTGTTGGAGACTGACTGCTTCCTGTTGCCGTAAGTGTCCATGCAGTTGCCAGCGCTGTTCCACCACTAACATGTTTGACTAATGTTAACGATGGTGCTTGGTCGTCATTAGTAACCGAACAGGTAACATTTTGCCCAACACCAAGTGTAATAGTATTTGTGCTTTGATTGCCGCCATCGCATGACCAGTTTCCTGCTGTATACCCCGAAATAGCAGATTCAGAGAGTGAGTAAGAGACTCCTGCTGTTACTGCATGAAATGTTGTTGAATCACCTGTATCACTAAAACCACCACTTCCTGTTGCGACAAGTGTCCAATCATGTGGCGCCTTCGTACCTCCATTGTCATTGGTTACGTGTTTAACCAACTTCAGTGTTGGAGCAACGTCGGAATTAATAATTGTACAGGTTGTTGTTTGTCCAAGACCAAGCGTTATCTGACTGTTTGATACAGAAACATTATTCGTGCAATTCCAACCTCCTGCTGTATACCCCGAAGAACCTGTTGATTCAGAAAGGGTATATGTCCCTGCTTTAAAGGTTGCGCCACTTGTTGCTCCACCTGCACCGGATAATGTTGTTGGGCCTGTTGCAGTAAGTGTCCAGTCTGTTGTTTGAGCTGTGCCGCCATGTGTATTACTAACTTGTTTGACAAGTGTAAGAGATGGTGGATTGTCATTGTTGTTAACCGTACAAGTTGCACTGTCTCCATTCGCAAGGGTAATAGAATTGCTGCTTACTGGTGCTCCGTTATTTTTTACACAACTGTATGTTCCTGCTGTGTATCCACTTGGGCCGCCAGATTCTCCAAGAGCATAAGTGCCCGGAAGTACTCCTGCGTTAGTCACTGCGGCATTTCCTGATGTTCCAGAAATATTGGTATTGCCTGTTGCGGTTAAGGTCCAGTCTGTAATTGCTGCATTTCCGCCGTTATCCTTTGTGAGTGTTTTTACCAAGGTAAGATGGGCTTGTTGAAGCGTGTTGGTAAACGTACAAATAACTGTATGTCCTGCTGTAACAGAAACCGAACTATTTGTTACCGTTGCTGGATTACCATTATCTGTACAGGCAAGAGCAGCTGTATAATTAGAAAGTCCGCCTGTTTCTGAGAGAAAGTAAGTGCCAGCGTTAACTGTTTTTGTTCCAGTAGTAAGGGGAGTTGCTCCATTCGCGCCCGTTTGAACAGATGCCACTTGTGTGCCCCCTGCTGATGTACCAATATTAAGAGTTGTTTGACCACCAGTTCCAGACCAGACCTTCTTTAGCTCAATTGTCCCAGTGCTTCTTGTATTAGTAATTGTACAGACAATATCTTGACCATTAGTAACATTTGTAATGTTCCACGTAGGACCAGTTCCTGTTATTGCAACTGGCGTTGCTGTTCCTCTTAATACACAGGAAGCTGTTGATGTGTAGTTACTTAGAGATGTAGCAGTTCCTGCTGTTTCCCCAAAAGTATTACCAGCGCCTGTTGTTATACCTACTTTTCCAGTTGTACCGCCATTACCAACATTTGTTGCACTTGATGATGCATTGACTTGAAGATTAAATAAGCCACTGTCGTTTGCTGGAGAAAGTGATTTAACAACTTCGACTGAGGGTGGGACAGTAATTGGAATGGTGAACCCATCCTGACACTTACACTTTGAAGGAGATCCTGGAACAGTATCTGTTGGCACGCTACATGCTCCGCTGTTTTGTTGCCATGAAGCACAGTAAGGGAGCTTTAAGAATCCACTGCTATCTGGGTTGCATGTTGCTGTTTGAGTTATTGAAAGTGTTCCTGCCCCAGGATTTTTGTCTAAGCCTCCGCAGACACTTCCAGCACCACTATCAAAGAACGGAGCTGGACTACTTGGAATTGAAGTTGCAGAACAGGTTCCATGCAAAGCACTGGTTCCACCTGTTGTGTTAAACCAAAGTCCTACGTTATATCTATTATTTGCTGTCGATTGAATGCTCCAATTCGCAGTAAAGCTAACTGTGTCTCCTGGAAATCTACATCCATGACCATTAATAGTAATAGAAGATACAGATGCAACTGAAATATCATTTGCTGTACAGTTAAGTCCACTCTGGCCTGGTTGATCTGCCATACATGCAACGTTGTTTTGCGTTGTTGTTACTGCAGGACTATCTGTA
Organism: Patescibacteria group bacterium; assembly: GCA_035457005.1. GTDB lineage: Bacteria > Patescibacteriota > Microgenomatia > Levybacterales > UBA12049 > DASQJJ01. Next base: position 31,632 of record DATICB010000011.1, on the reverse strand, counting down.
AATGTTGTTGTGGCAACTGTTGTACCACTAAGTTTTAATACAACAGAATAATTTGGTCTGTAGTTGCCATCCAATTGATACGCATAGGTAAATGAACCATTTGCATCTGTAGTAATATTTACTGTTGTACTGGTTGTTGGATTATCTGTACTACTAATAGTAAGTACATAGGTTGTATTTGCTGCAAAACTATTTCCAGAAATAACTGCTGTGTCTGTTGGTGCATAATCTGCTTTATTGGTTGTTAATGTTGCGCTGGATGTTGGGGCTGTTGACAAATCAAGGCTTGGTGCTGCTACATTGTCCAAGATTGTTGTTGAAAGAGTTCCATTTACTGATGTTGTTGTATTATCTGGGGTAACAGATGGGGTTACTGTTGGAGTATCTGTTGCCGGTGGTGCTTGAGATGGGTTATTAGTAGTATTGCTTGGTGATGTAGTTGGATTGTCTGTTGGTGTTACTGCATCGGTTGGCGTATCGGATGGTGTTGGTGCTATCGTATCTGTTGGTGTAACCGTATCAGTTGGGGTTGTATTGTCTGGTGTAGGCGTTGCAGTATCTGGTGTTGGTGCTATCGTATCTGTTGGTGTAACCGTATCAGTTGGGGTTGGAGTAACAGTATCTGTTGGCGTGACTGTTTGGGCATATGCTGTAGCAGGTGCTATAGTTGGGACAATTGCCACGATTGGAGACAACGACTGGATGAGAATCGAAAAAGAAGAAATAACTGTTAATAAATTTTTGATAAATTCGTTTCCCACAGAAATAAATTTAGACAGTCAGGCTGATAGTAGCATTCGTTTTTTTTAAATGCAAGAGGGAAACTTAAACTAGATTCTTTAAAAAAAGACAAGCAAAAAAAGAATCGTAGGTAGCATGTTTTGTATTCGTCATTATTTAGCCTCAAAATGCCTATTGACGTTCTATTTTTATTCGTATATACTGCCATCTAATCCTATAGAACTATTTTTATAGGATATCTATATGAAAAAATTACTTTTTGTTTTCGGACTTCTTCTCGCTTTAGCAGGCGGACTTTTTCTTGTACGACCTTCAGTTCAAAATGTCTCAGCAGATCATGACGTAAAGTATTGCCATCCAGAAAATGGTGGTAAGTACCCTTTTACATTAAGTGACAATAATAGTAGTGGTTCTTTTGTATACTCAGGTGATTGTGTTAAGGGTCATGGTAGTAGTGCAGAAGACGATTATAAACAATGTATCTCTGATTGGTGCGTATCTAATAACCCAGTATCAGACCAATGTCTTAATATTTCCGGAATTCAATCAACAGTTCCTGCAGGAGATTATCAAAACAATGACAAAGAATGTTTCCCAAAAACACAAGTTTGTGCAGACGATAGTGCAATAAACTATGGTGGAACAGACGGAATATTTAATCCAGCGACTGAAGTTGCAAATCATGACTTATGTGTTTATTCTCAAAAAGATGTCTGTGCAAATATTGATGGCGTACAGTCAACTGTTCCAGATGGCGACTACCAATCAGAAGGAAATTGCTTACCAAAAACACATGTCTGCACAGATCCAGAAGCAACAAATTATGATTCTAATGTCGATGCAACAGAAGTTGCAGACAGCTCAGTCTGTACATATGCTGGCGTCACTCCAACACCAACAAATACTCCATCCAATGGTGGTGGATCAAATGATGGTGGAGATGGACTTGGTTGTGCAACACACGATTGTAGTGGTAATCACGTTGGTGGTGGATCTAGTTCTTCTAGTCAGCCAATCCAAGCAGTCTTGGGTGCATCAACAATGGCAGGAACAGGTACCTTTGAAAATACAGTTATGGACTTCATGTTAGTAGCTGGTATAGTAGTATTAGCACTTGGTGCTAAGAAATATGCCAAAGAAAGTAAGTAAGTCCAAGACCGCAAGTCTCAAATCCCAAGTCACAAAACCCACATACCAAGGGAGAAGACTTCCCTCTTTATTTCACAATTTTGTCTATAAGACGTCTCTTATGACCAAACTTCTTCTTATTTCTGGACTACTTCTTGTCATTATTCCCACGTTTTTTTATATTAATGAGGGTGTTCAGCTTGCTTTTTTTACACCAAAAGTGCCTGTTGTTGCCAAAACACTCCCTGCGCCGACATGGGTAAGTATTCCAAGTGTCCAGATGGAACTGCCAATTGTTGAAGAAGCGATTGGTAATGGCGTGTGGGGCATTGCAGAGAATGGCATATCGCATTTAAATACGTCTGCGCGCCCTGGGGAGGATGGGCCTATTATACTATACGGGCATAATACGAATGATCGATTTGGCCCCATTAGGTGGCTTTCTACAGGGTCACAGATTACTCTAACTGCTGGGGGAAATAAACAGTATGTGTATGTTGTGGAAAAGACATTTGATGTGTCGCCTGACCAGGTAAGTGTTTTGTTGTCCCAAAAAGGCGAAACACTTATTCTGTATACGTGTGATGGATTTGCGGATTTACAACGGTTTGTAGTAATTGCGAAGCCAAAAAGCTAGCCACGAGGAATTAGACCATGCTCTCGATAGAGTTCTGTATAATCTCTTGGTCCTTGAGGTTCTTGTGGGTTTCTTGGTTTTCTTCTAGGCCAGAATCTGCAACCTTTGCGCTTAGGTGCAAGCGGATCTCTTTGTGGATGCCATTCCGTTATTCCCTGGGTGCTTTCTTGATGTCCACGGTCTGGAAAACTTCCTCTCCCGTCAGAAAAACCACCTGTTGCTCCCATAAGTAGCCCGATTATAGGATACTTTCGGAAAATTTGCAAGTGTGCTCGTTGAGGCAGTGCTCTCTTAATGCTATAATAGGCCTGCAGGTTTATTTCTGTATCTATGGTGGCCATAGCTCAATGGTTAGAGCACTAGATTGTGGATCTAGCGGTTGCGGGTTCGACTCCCGTTGGCCACCCACTAACCACGAAAATGTCTTTCCTATTTCAGAGGTAAAATTACTATAATTAACGGAGATTCCTAATCCAACGATGTATATTTGGGTCGCCTGTATGATCTGTTTGTCCTGGTTGCCATGTTCTTCTTGGATCCTCAGCAAAACCATCTGGAATAGGTGTGCCTGCATTTGCTCTTCCCAACCATTCAAGCTCTTCTCTGGTCATAAGTGGGCCGAGATCTAACTCTGGTTGCTTGTCTCTTCTTCTGATTCGCACATGGCGAGTATATATCGTTTATGATTTTTATGCAAGGAAAAATTTAAAAATTCGCAACCTGTCTGCATGATGCGAATGAGCTTTAAAAACGGTAGTCCTTCTGGGCATGTAGTGTGCTGGATTGGAATATGCTGCGGTAATCTGCTCACGTTTTTAATTTGCTGCATTATTTGCATTTGATTGCGAACACAAAGAATAGCAGATATACTAATTTATATGAATGGCAGATTGATTTTCCTCCGCATAGCTCTTTTCTTCTTTACTTTTTCTCTTATTTTTTTTGGTGTGAGACTTTTTCATATATTCCCTCCTGTTATTGCGATGCAAGGCAATAATCCCCTTCCTTGGCTTTTTTCAGCAACTGGTCTTATGTTTTCCATTATTTCAGGTTTTGTTATCCAGTCAAAATGGAACACATGGAACGAATTGATTGATGCAACACACGGAGAGTTGAGCGCAATACGGCAGCTGCATATTCTTTCTCGTCATTTTTCTCAAAAAGTGCAAAAGGAAGTAAAACAAAAGATATGCGCATACTTAGCATTAATTCTTGAAGAATCAAAGTACAGTACAAATTTGAGCAGGAGATCTGAGCAGGTTGATTTAGCAATCTTTAGTTTGGAAGAAACAGTTTTTAATATTGATTACTCTCAGTATCCGAATATCGGATCCATGGCATTTGATTTGGTTCGAAAAATTATGGATTTTAGGGAAAAAAGATTGCAAAATGCTCAGCATAAATTGCCGTTGGGAGTCAAGCTTTTTATGATAGTCACAACGTATGCAACGGTCTTCACTTCCCTTTTTATCGGCGAAACAACGCTTTTTTATGACTACATATTCACTTCAATTATTGCCCTTCTTTCGTTTGGTATTTATATGCTCATAGACGATTTGGATCATCCGTACAGTCCTGGTCAGTGGCACTTGTCTGCCAAGGATTATAAAAAACTATTAGATGAGGTACAGGCTGATTCCTGAAAATAATTCCTTGTATGCACTGCGTGATTTTCTCGGGAGGAACCATTTCTCGAAGTACACTTGTTAGGTCTGCTATAAAGCAAGCTGATTTTATTATTGCTGCAGATGGGGGTGCGGAAAGCGCGCTTCGCATGGGCATTGTTCCAGGCGTTGTTATTGGTGACTTTGACTCTGTTAGTCCTAAAACAATGAGAAAACTTGAGAAAAAGCAGGCAACATTGCTTAAATTTCCACAAGAAAAAGACGAAACAGATACCGAGCTGGCACTAGATTACGCAATAAAACACAAAGCAACAGACATAACTATTCTCGGAGGAAATAACGGTGATAGGTTTGACCATGTTATTGCCAATCTTTTGCTCGCAACAACAAGTAAAGTTTCTGTAAAATTTATCAACGGCAATCAAGTCATGTGGATAGAAAAAGGGCCAATAATTCGTACTATTTCTGGGAAAAAGGGAGATTTACTGTCTCTCATTCCCCTACTGGGAGATGTAAAAGGTGTGACTCTTGAGGGTCTGCAATATGGTTTGAAAAATGAAACTTTAGCTTTTGGCAAGCCGCGTGGCGTAAGCAATGTATTTCTTGGGAAAAAAGCGAGTGTACAATTCGCAAAAGGACTCTTGCTGATTGTCTATACAAGTGTTTAAAATCCCAGAGGTTCTTGCACTAAAATAAGTGTCATTCGTTTGGGATTAATCTCCCTGCTCATAATAAGAAGTTTGCTCACATTGCTCTTATAATCTGGCAATTGAAAAACTTTTTCTAATCTTTTTGACTCAAGTGGCAAAATATAGTCGTTAATTCTTGTTTCCCCCTCTGCTACATCTTTGACAATTTTTTGTGCACCAACGACCCAAATAACATGAGATGCTGCATATGCGTAGGCAGGTATCTGGCTTCCAGTGTTACTGGCAATCAGTACTTTGCCGTCCTGAGTTACTGCATTAACGCTGCCAACTGCATAGTCAGGTGCCGCGCCTAATTTTTGCATTTCCCGCCCTTGCGTTGCCCTGTCCATTGTCATAAGCTTGGCCTTTACTGCGTTGTACTTCCCTGATGAATTAATGGCTGCAAAAAGTCCAATGCTATCTATAGTGACAGAAGACATTGTCATAACTTCTGCGCCTTCCGGTAAAAGTTCCAAAACTTTTGCTTTGGCGTCTTCTTTCGAGGCAACAATAATGGTATTAAACCCATTTTTGGTAAGATTTGTGGCTGTTTGGTCGATTATTTCCTGCGTTGGTATAGTAGTCCATGTCGTATTCATAGAGATAGTATACGCTTAATACTTCATTATGTAAAGTACTTACAAAAAAGATAGTAATGTGGTATACTTGTTGTATGAGCGCGTTGCATCATAAACATCACCAAAATTGTACAGTATCCAAGACATTAAAAATTATGTCGAGCAAATGGACTATGCTTTTGTTGCATGACTTATGTGAAGGGACAAAACGGTTTGGGCAGTTGCAGAGAAGTCTTGAAGGAATTAGTCCAAAAACGCTATCTATTCGGTTGCAGCAGTTAGAAAAAGAAGGGATTGTTGTTAAACACGTCTTTGCAGAAGTACCACTACATGTTGAATACTCGCTTACCAAAAAGGGTGCAACACTAAAAAATATTTTTCGTCAACTTACTGAGTGGGGAGAAGAAAGAGAGTAGGTACTAATTAAGATTGGTGTTATTTCCTCCGTCATTGGGACCACCATGAGTTCCTGCGTGAGGACCGCTATGAAATCTTTCCGCTAAACTTGCTATGTCATCGGGAGTGAGTCCAAGCCTCTCCTGCAATCGCCGCCGCCAAGATTTTCTGGAAGGACTATGGTTACCTTGGTACTGTTCGCCTCCTCTTCCGTGTCTTTTTTCTCTTGGCATAGTGTGTGAGTATAGCAGGATTAGGTTGCAAAAGCTAGGCTTTTATTCTCTCAGAGACCTTATTCGTTGGAAAAATCGTTGAGGAAGTGAAGGAGAAGGTTGTTCTTGTATGCTTCTAATGATTTCTGCATTTTGTCGCATCTGCGAGCGTGTTTCGGGCGGCAATAATGGATTTTCAGACATTCTTTCGATAAGTCTTGCAAAAGCACGTCGTCTTCGATCTGGTGGAAGATTTGCGTCTCGTTCGTAAAAATGAAAACCGGTAGCGTCCCCTAAATTTACTTCTTCTTCAAGTCTTTGTCTGGCAATTTCTTGTCGTGAAGGGCCTCGTTGAAAAATTCCCATTTATGGATAATAACAAATTAGCAAAATATCAGCAATACATTTTATGCAGCCATTGGTATTCCACCGTTGCCCCCACCCCCACCGCCATCAGGAGGACGATGCGGAGTTGATCCCCTTAATGGGAACCCAAATCTTCCTCGCCAGCCATTTCTATGCTGTGCAGATTGCACTCTCCCTCCATAAATAGCAGAGTCTGGTTGTGCACCACGGCGTCTTACTTGTTCTCGTGCGTCATCTTCGTGTTTTGCAACAACTATAACTCCCACCGTTTTCTCTGCTAGCTTGTCTTCTTTTCTTCGAAACATATCTTATGTTTACTCTTATTTTACTGGTTTGGCAATCACGATAAACCGTTTCCATGTTGTGCCAGGAGGCCAGCATGTTTGCAGCACTACTTCTTGGTCTTGTACTTTTTGAGCATTAACCAAAAGTGACACGTCCGATGGATCCAAGATTTCTGTTTGGGTGACTTTATAATTGTAGCGGTAATTTTTAAAGTAAATATAAATGTCATCACCTATTTGCATGTCTTTAAGTAAATAAAAGATTGCGTTATATCGTCCGACATCCCAAAAGCTGTCTGTTGAGTGGGAAAAATAAAAGCTAATCCCATTCATTCCTGGGAAAACAGTACCTTTTGCATGAGCAACTCCTTTTTGGAGTGCTGCCAAATATTCTTTTTCATTGGTTGGGTCAACATTAATAATTACCCGGGAACTCGCGCCGATTTTTGGAATAACAATACTGAAGTAGGTATCAGGCGGAATTAACACTTTCTGATTGTTTTGAATAGTTTTCAATTGGTTAGGGGCATCCGTCTGTGCAACGACATATTGTGTTCCGGTCAGATTATCGATCTGAAATCTGACTTCGTAAAAAAGTGCGGGACCAATTGTTGCAAAAATACCAAACAGTGCAAATAAGACCAAAAAGTTACCAACCGAGCGAAGAAGGAGGAGTTTGTAAAACTGTTTGCGATCCATGAGGTAATTGTAGCATAGCGTTAAATAACCCGCCCTCTCATAAAAAGAGGGCGAGAAAAATAAACAATCTGCTTATTTTTTGCTACTGCACACTTTGCAGTCTCCCATATGGGTAAATAATGCCCATACTGCTGACAAACCAACCAAAACGTACACTGCACGTTCTACTGTTGGCCAACTGCCAAGAAGCCACATAACGACATTAAGATTAAAAAGTCCAACTAATCCCCAATTAAGGCCTCCTACGAAAAGAAGAAGATATACAGCATAATGTAACCATTTCATTAGTAATCACCCCCTCCGTTAGATAGCTTTGCATCTAACGGAGCCACGTTGGATGATTGCATCTATCCAACTGTGGCCTTATCAATCAGCGCAAAACTACATGAGATAATTTGATAATCTGTTTTTAATGTATTTTTTACCCCAAGATGTTTTTAAGTAGATCTCCCTATGGAGTGCATCTGTTTTGTTGAGACAAAATTCGTAGTAAATAAGTTTTAATGGAAGTCTATGTTTTGTAGCAGTGACAAGACCTGTATTATGCTTGCTCAATCTTCTTTTCAAATTGTCTGAAAAACCTGTATAAAAATTATCATCCTTCATACTTTGTAGAACGTATACAAAATACATTTCTCTACAATCAGCGTACTCATAATCATTTCAAGAAGTCAAGAGAGGTATAGTAATAAAGAAAACAATTGAGGTTTGAAGCAAAATTATCTGCCGGCTCTGACGCGGTCAAGTTTGGATAAATATTTTTTCCGAGGTCGTAAATTCTTTGGTGTTACTTCAAGTAATTCGTCGTCTTCCAAAAAATCCAAATATTGCTCAAGACTCATAACAGTAGGGGGCGTTAAAACCAATTTGACTCCTTCCCCTTTTGATCGCATGTTGGTTTGTTTTTTTTCTTTGGTAACGTTGACTTCAATATCATCTTTTCTGGAGTTAACGCCGATTATCATGCCTTCATACACAGGCGTTGCCGGTTCAAAAAACGTAATGCCCCGTTCCTGCGCATTGCCCAGTCCATAGGCCAAGATGTCGCCTGCTTCGGATGCAATAAGTGCTCCGTTGCGGAATTTTTCCAAGGTTGGTGTCAGCTGTTGGTAGCCATTAAACATGCTGTTGATGACTGCTGTACCTTTTGTTTGGGTTAAAATATCGTTTCGAATACCTAAAAGGTTTTTGGATGCAATCGTGTATTGCAAACGCGTATTTCCCTTACCATCTGGCTCCATATTGGTCATATTGCCTTTTCGTTGTCCCATTTCCTGAGTAATTGACCCAACGTATTCATCTGGGACGTCAATAATCACATCTTCAACAGGTTCCATTTCTACACCATCTATTTTTTTAGTAATGACTTGCGGCTTACCAACCTCGAATTCATACCCCTCACGTCGCAAGGTCTCAATAAGGACAGATAAATGCAATTCGCCTCGTCCAGACAAAAGGTAACGCTCACCGGTAATGTCTAATTTAAGCGCGACATTTGTTTCCAATTCTTTTTGCAATCTCTCAAGGAGTTGCCTCGATGTGGTAAATTTGCCTTCTCTTCCTGCAAAAGGAGATGTATTTGGGCCAAGCGCGATTTTAATGGTGGGCTCCTCAACATGAATTCTAGGGAGTTCGTCAATTTGTTTGGGGTCAGTGACTGTATCGCCGATATCTGCTGTATCTATGCCGGTAATGTCTACAATTTCCCCTGCTCCGACTTTGTCTTGTTCGACTTTTTTCAGTCCTAATGTTGTGGACATAGTTTCAATTCTTCCCTGCTTGTGGACGCCATCTGCTTTGGTAACAACAACACTCATGCCCTTCACCGCTTCACCTCGCGTAATCCGGCCAATCACATGTTTGCCACGATGAGAATCAAAATCCAAAGATGTTACTAAAATTTGCAGAGGCCCTTCACTCACTTTTGGAGATGGAATAAAGGAAATGATTTCTTCAAAAAGTGGCTCAAGATTGGTCGCATTTCGTGCGTCTTCTTCTGTTTTGCCTGCTTTGCCTTCCCGACCAATTGCATACAAAACAGGAAATTCTAATTGGTCTTCGTGGGTTGCGAGCTCGAGGAAAAGGTCGTGGGTTTTATTAAGGGTATGGGGAATATTTGCCAATGGCTTGTCAATTTTATTAATGACAACAATAATCTTGAGTCCCAACTCGAGTGCTTTTTTTAAGACAAATTTGGTCTGAGGCATAGGGCCTTCTTGCGCATCGATAATAAGCAGTGCGCCATCTGCCATATTCAAAGTACGCTCAACTTCTCCAGAAAAATCTGCATGGCCTGGAGTATCAACAATATTAATCTTGTAGTCTTTGTAGGTAATGCCGGTATTTTTTGCCAGAATAGTAATGCCACGCTCTCTTTCAAGCGGATTACTGTCTAAAATGGTTGTTTGCTGCATTTCCTGCTCGTTTTCTCTGAATGTGTGAGACTGCTTGAGCAAAAAATCAACCAGGGTTGTCTTGCCATGGTCAACGTGGGCAATAACCGCTACATTTCTAATTTTCTCTGCTAAAATTTCCATATGATTTTACAAAAAATCGCGCCTTCTCGCGCTTTTGCCTATTATACCATGTTTGACTCCACAACGCAGGGAGATTTTAGTATAATACAGACATGAAGCTGTCTGTGGCACTTTTTGGCCTTTTTTCAGCGGTCATTGTCGCCTGCGCGCTTTTTCTCAGCAATAAATTAGGCACGGTTTCTGTTGCAGATGAGGCAACCAATTTATGCACAGGCAATAAGGCCTGTATGCAGGCTGCGGCAAGCATTTTCTCCGAAGAAGCGTACAAAACGGCTACCGATACAGCCACGTTACCTGCTGGTGGGTATTGTCTTCAGGTGCCTGTTTTACTCTACCACCACATTCAGCCGCAAGCAGATGCCGTAGCCAAAGGCCAGACATCCCTGAGCGTTGATAGCGGTGAGTTTGATAAGCAAATGGCATATTTGGCTGGAAATGGCTACACAACTATCTCTGCTCAGCAATTGGTTGACGCTATTTTGTCTCATGGACAAGTGCCGAGCAAATCGGTAGTCGTCACCATGGATGATGGCTACTTAGATAATTATCTCTATGCGTATCCGACATTGCAAAAATATCACCTGCTTGGCAATCTTATGGTACCAACTGGCCTTTTGGGTGTTGTTGCCGGTACTAATTCGTACTTTTCGTGGGATCAGTTAAAGGAAATGGTTGGAAGCAGGACAATGGTTGCCTACAATCATACATGGTCTCATTTCCCTATGGCGCAAGGGTCGAAAGAAAAAGATATCCAGGAAATAACAACAGCGCAAAATCAGCTTAGACAATTCTTAGGAACTACATCGCCAATTTTGGTATATCCATATGGATCTGGCCAAACAGTCAGCTGGGTGTGGCAACTGCTTAAAGACAATGGGTATGTTGCTGCCTTTTCCACACTTCCCGGACGATTCCAATGTGAAGGAAATATTTTCTCACTGCCAAGAATTCATATTGGCAATGCCCCGCTTTCCAGCTACGGAATATAGTGTATTTTGATCTACTTTGTCTTCTTGCCCGTCATGAAGGAAAAGTAGTACGATCGTACTAATCTTGTTCGCCTATATGGATTTGTTATTCCTGCAAAGGCAAGAATCCAGAAACAAGACGTGGTTTTAAAGGAACTGGATCCCGGATCAAGTCCGGGATGACAAAGTTCCCCTATGTTCAAAAAATATGAAGACCATTTTACATATAGATTTTGACTCTTTTTTTGCGAGTGTTGAGCAGCAGGATCATCCAGAGTTGCGAGGCAAGCCAGTTGGTGTCACTGCAGCACATTCTCGAACAGCAATTATTGCAGCCAGCAAAGAAGCAAAAAAAATGGGAGTCAAAGGTGGCAGCAGTTATTGGCAGGCGAAAAAGGTCTGTCCGCAGATTGTGACAACACCTGCGCATTTTGTAAAATATTTTGAGATTTCTAAAAAATTTATTCAAATTTGCCGGCTCTACTCGCCTTATTTAGAGGTTTTCTCCATTGACGAGCTTTTCCTGGACATTAGCGCAACAGCACACTTATTTGGCGGTACAGATAGTCTGATTGCTCGTTTAAAAGAGCACATAAAGCGTGAAATGGGCGAAATTATTACGGTCTCGGTTGGTGTGAGTTACAATAAAATGCTTGCCAAAATGGCGAGCGGTATGGACAAGCCAAATGGCGTTACCAAAATTACGCCGGACAATGTTGACGATGTGTACAAAAAGGCGTCACTTACCGATGTGTGTGGTATAGGATTTCGCATAGAAAAACGCTTGCACATGCTTGGGATACGTAATTTGCTCGATCTTCGTTCTATTCCCATAGGAGCATTAGTTGCGGAATTTGGTCCGCACGAAGCAACTTTTTTGCATAATGTTGCTTTTGCCAAAGACGAAACACCTGTTGTGCATTTTGGCAGTGCTATTCAGACAAAATCTGTTGGCAGAAATTACTGCTTGCCGAAAAACGAGACAAATAAGCGCGTTATTTTGCAAACAGTTTTTGAGCTTTTGGAAGAAGTTGGGATAAAGTTGAGAAAGTTAGGGAAAAAATCGCGCAGCATTGGTGTGTGGCTACGAGGTGATGAGTCATTTGGTGGACATAAAACAACAGATTTTTATGTTAACTCGGGTAAAGACATGTTTGATATCTTGCAAAAAGCAGGACTTTTGCGCTCAGTCACGCAAGCTAGCTATATTCGTCAGGTGTCGGTGTGGGCGGGATTTTTGCAGGATGAGAATTTTCTGACACGGTCACTTTTTGCAACAGAAAAGGAGGAAAAATTACAAAAAGTGGTGGACAATATAAATACTGTTTTTGGCGATCACACGATTCGCAATGGATTCTTGCTCTACTCAGACAAGCTAACAACCGTGCCGAATGGCTTTTTAGCTGATAGATGGGAGCGGAAAGAATTGGGGAAATTGTACTAGAAAGAGAAGTTGTAGTTTAAAGAGATTCTAATCTTTTGGTTGGTGGTACTTTTGTTCCTTGTTGTGGTACAGCAAGGTGTCCAGTTGGCCTTTCGCCGTGGTCTTTTATGCCCCATGGTTGGGTTTCATGTTGCTTAACACCTTCTTTTGTTACTCCTGGCTGATCCTTTACCTGTCGTCTCGACATGTTTTTAATAAAAACGTATACAAATTAACAAAACTTAAAATAAGCGGCCATTGGGTCTTCCGCGCCATCCACCTGGTCTTTCATTAATATCACCAGGTCGTACAACTCCACCTGGTCTTTCTGGAACATCCCCAAATCCTCTAGGTAAACCACTATCTGTAGGTTGTCTTTTACCAAATCTCATATGAAGTACTATATACTCTATTTTATTTTTTTGCAAGGGGGAAATTTGTCTTTTGCTGAGCTAAAATAAGGCTAAATTAACCTCTGGTTCCTGTTTGTTTTGCAGGTTTTGGAGTGGTTGGAGTACTTGATCCTCTTTGGATTTGACGTGGTTCTGTCCACTCAAGACCTCCAAATCCAGGCTCTTGGTTTTGTTTCTCTCCTCGCCGCCCATTTACCTCTCGATTGCCTGTACCTGGTGTTCTGTCTTTTCCTTGTGGTTCTTCTTTTCCAACTGTCATATTATCCATAGTATACATTAATTTTCTTTTTCTTGCAAGGTGTTACAGAGCGATTTGGCCTCTAACAAGACACTTTCCTGCTTGTCTTTGGGCAAATTAAGCTGGGTAAGTGCTTCGGGGTGAGTCGACAAATCCTGACACAGCACAATTTCCTGCTCAAGGAGTTGCTGTTTTTGCATTTGCGAAAGCTGGGTAAGCGAGGTTATGGGGTGCAAATGGTATTTTTCTACCAAATCGCGAAGACTGGCATTGTCTGGATACGACCAGCCAAGCACATCAGTACCAACACACTGCGCGTAGGTAAGCGCGTCGGTTGTGATTTTGGTATTAGTAACAAGCATTGCTTTGGTAAATTTTTCCGAGTCCTGTACGTCTTCAAATCTCGCTCTTGTATATAAAGAAACGTGGAGATCTGTAGTAATGCCAGTGCTGTTGTGAAATTTTGCCTCTACCATAACTTTTTCGTTGCCTTTTGTTGCAACAACATCTACCTCGTGACTCACGCACCTCCCTTTTACGATGACATCTGTTGTTGTGCTAAATCCTTCGCTATCTAAAATTCTGGCAACAAATTTTTCAAAAGGATATCCTGTTGGCCCCAGCTGCATAATTGCTTGTTTGAGTGAATATTTTGCTCGCTGATGCGACGCATTGGCAGTGTCCAAAAATTCAACAATGTGTTTGTAAATATCTGCTGTGTGCATGCCTTCGTGGAGTTTGGTGTGAATATGCGCAACAACTTTCTCTTCTAAATCTTTAGGGATTCCTGCTCGGTGAATTGAGTGACGAAGTTTTTCTTCGGAAAATGCCTGCTTTTCGCCATTGGCCTTAATAATATCAACCATATCTTAATAGTAATTTGAAGAAAAAATAAAAACAAGCACTAGATTCTTCGCAAGCTCAGAATAAAAAGCATATGATACTTTTTAATTTCCTTTAAACAGTGGCAAAATATTAGTGTTGTGTTTTTTATAATAGGTTGGAACACTTTTTTTCTTGTACACAACGAAGTCCTGATATGAAAATAGCTTTATGTATGCAGGGTTTTTATCCAGCTCTTGTGCCATTTTTTTCTGGTCTTTCAGCGAGGGTTGTGCATATGAATCGTCAAGAAGGAAAACGACAATGTCTGCGTCTTGCAAACCAACTGGAATAGTAAATATTTTTTGTCTGTGGGATAAGTGTGAGCCAACATTATTGGTCGCGGCAACGCTGTATTTTCTGGGAATTGAAAGCAAAAATGTGTCAATAAGACGCGCATAAGGCAATTGACTCACAAACATAGCATCACTCATGTGATACGCTCCGGGCAATGGCCCGAATGCGTAAGCGCTTACCACTGCCGGGACAAGAATAATAAGCATGCCGAAAGACCCAAAAAATTGAGGAAATTTTTTGGCAAGACGAGCAAATCCATAGACTGCTGCGAGAAAAAGGAACGGTGTGGGAATAGCAGCATAGTGATAATAAATAGTATGTAGCTGCGCATTTTGAGACAAAAGGCTAATTGCCAAATCAGGAAAAGCAAAAATAAGAAATGGGAGGGCAAAAAGAGGCAGGAAAAAAAGCGGACCAAATAATTCAAAAAGGTAGACAAGTTGACCTTTTCGTAGGACATCCATAATAATTTTAAGAGGAGAAAGGAGAATGTTGGCTACAACTGCACTTGGCGACGTGCCAAAATCAGAATAATAAGAAAGTGCAAAGTGAGCACCTCCATGGAAGAAAGGAATAGCGTGCCAAATAAGCAGATAAAAAAGGCTAAATGAAACAAGAGAAAGAAGCGTGCCAAGAATATATTGTTTTTTCCAAAAAATAAAAAATAATCCGAAAAGCCCGGTAATGAACCACACTTCTTCTTTGGTTGTTGCGGCAAGAAGAAGGAGGATTGTTGCTATAAAATACTTCTTCTTAAGCATGGTGTACCAACTAGCCAAAAATAAACAGACAGCAAGTGTTACTGTGTGGAAATCATACAAATTGGCATAGGCAATTGCTGGATAGAGATAGTAAGAAAGCGCAAATGCAAAGGAAAGTGATTTTTTGTTAAGGACATTTTGCGCAATCAGGTAGACAAAAATGCCGCCAAGTCCTAAAGCAAGAGACTGAAGGAGAAGAAGCATTCGCGGGTCTTGCCAAATAAGATAAAAAGGAGAAAGAAAAATAAGCGTAAAATCTGCATGAAAAGCTAGGCGTGAGACAATACTTGTTCCATTAGGGTCTGTAAGCTGGAAAAGTCTGCCATGGATAGTGTTCCAGACTGTTTGATCCATATTTCCCAAATCAAATCTGCCGGTAAAAAAATTGTTGTAGCGAAGGATGCTTGCAATGCTGAAATAAACTGTGTAACAACATGACGTAAAAAGAGTTGCGAGTTCGTACTTATAGGCTAAGATAAACTGCTCTACTTTTTTTGTTTTGGCAGAAACTTTTTTCCAGACAACACACAAAAGTAAGAAAAGTAATTCGCTGAGTATTTGTATAACACGGGAAAAAAGAGCACCCAAAGCGCTTTCTGATAAAGAAACATATTTGGTAAGACCAATCGTGACAATCCCTTCTCGTACTCCCAAACCCATTGGTGCAAGAAAAGAAAGATAGCCTGCCAAAAAAGCAAAAACAAAAAATGCAGAAAGTGGCAAAATGTGGGGAATAAAAAGCGGAACAATTGCATCAATTGCGAAGTATGTTGCGAGGCCAAAAAGCAAAAATGCGCTGATCATAATACCAAAAAGACTCAGCATCTGTTTGGGAGGAAAATTGGGCAACAAGCGAAAAATTCCGGAGTTTTTCTTAAGAAGTGGCTTGTGAAAAACAAAAATCAAGGCTACAATGCCAATTACTATACCGATAAGCGATGGAATTAAGACATTGTGTTGACCGAGGATTCCATAATACAAAAAATTAAGAGAAAAAATAGTGATGGTAAGACACGCGACTCCTAAGAATTCCGCTTCGTGGAGAATGCTTGCAAGAATTGCTTTTTTCTCGGCTCCCAATTTTTCGTATGCACTGGATCTCCCAAGAATTGGCCAAATTGTTCCGGGAATATAGCGTTTGAGTTCGGAAAATCCCCAGGTAAGTGCTGTCTCTTTAAAAGAAAAATGCATTTTTTGGTATGCGAGAATTTTTTGCCAAAAAAGAACACGCAAAACAAAAAATGCAATAAAACAACCAAGTGACATGACAAGTGGAAGTATATTGAGTGAGTGGATCTGGGTTATCACTGCTCCTTTGCCAATGAGTGCTTTCCCAACAAAAAAAAGAGCAACAAGGGAAAGCGGCCAACCAATAAGGAATTTTATTGTGGTGAAAAAATGTTTCATTGCGTTATTGTAGCGCATTTTTGGTGAATAGAGTATGAATGAAGTTGTGCTGTGAAGAGACTGCTTCGAGTACTCCTAAAACAATAATAATCTTTCAAGACTAAAGCCTGGAAAGATTATTGCGCACCTGGAGGGACTCGAACCCCCGACCCCTTCGTCCGAAGCGAAGTGCTCTAATCCACTGAGCTACAGGTGCAACTTCCCTATTTTACCAGACTTTTCTTTCCATTTCACGCTCAGTACACTAAAGAAGCTCGGGTTCTGGAAAATTTGCATTTATTCGTCGAAGTCGCGGAAGCTTTTTTCCTTCTTCTCTTACCAGTTGTAATTTCTCGCGGTATAAGGTTCGCTGCGCTTCTCCGGTAGTGTCTCTTTCTGTAAGCTCTTCGACTTTTCTTATCCATCGTCTTCTATGTCTGTCCGTTTGCCTTTGTGATAATGGATTTTCATAGTGGGGATCGCGAAGCATTTCAACCCCTGCTGCTTCCATAACACCAGAGTGGGAAAAAATTTCCGGAGCAATGCGAAGCGTGAGTTTTTTTGGTTCACCATCACCTGATTCAGAAAAGAAAGCATACAGTCTGTATGAGGGTTGAGGAATAGTCCCCTTTGTGTCAAACTTTTCCTGCAACGCTTGAGCTGCTTGCGCATAGGCAGCATGATGTGAGGACATAAGCTGAGTCAGCGTGTCAATGTTGTCAAGAATATTGTCTGGCGTTAGAGAATCAATAGTCATACTGTAGCCCACAGGAACTCTTTTTTCCTTTCTCAATTGAAGTGAGAGGTGATTTTCACTTTGTATTCTTGCTTGCATATTTTGAAGAAAATTCTCTCCCGTATCGCTATTTTGTATGTATCGAATAAAGGATTGTTCTTTGTCTAATTCTGGAATATGCCAATCTGCTTCCTGCAGCCATGATGTGTCCATAAGCGTGACATGGGCATGAGGAATAAAAATAGTACGGGATGTGCGCGGAGAGTAGCCAGACTCATCTTTGTACTTACTGTCAAGAAGCGAAATTGGTGTGTTGTTTTCCATAAGTACAGCATGAAGCGGCCCATGTCTTCTTTTTGGAGGCTTAATCTGGTCGAGCGCTACTAATTCAGCCATGGCAACCTGCCAATACTTTCGCTGAGCAAGAGGAGACATGTCGTAAATACTTTTTTGTGTCAAGGTCTCAGGAGACATATGCTTGACGCTTTCATCTTTCGCGACAACAAGAGAATCAACCGGGCCGTAGGGATTTCCTGGTCGATGCATGACTACTTCCGATCCGTCAGTGAGTTGGTAATGAAGAAGGACGGGTTGGGATCTGAAGAAATTATGCTCCACACGCTTTGGGTGATTAAGCTCTTCCGTCCTGGTAACATATTCGGTAAATGGAGTAGTGGTGTTCGTACTGCCAAAGCCTTTGCTATGCAGTCTATACCGTTTTCCGTGGTCAAAAAGACCTTGTCTTTCTGTATTCGTTTTCATACTACAGGGCAATGTAGTATAGAGAAATGACTAGAATAATGCAAGAGTTGGAGTTGTCAGCAATATGTTTGGAGATCTTTTTCAGCCTGCAAAGCATTGGGAAATTTGCTATACTTTTGTGTGCCTGGGTCGGTAGCTCAACGGTAGAGCAAAGGACTCTTAATCCTTAGGTTCAGGGTTCGAATCCCTGCCGGCTCACATTTTGACAAAATTTCTTCTTTTTAGTATAGTAGCCACTATGGGAAAATCAGAAGGAGATCAATACTCAAGTTACCCAAGGCCAAGCGGGCCTTTGTTAGGACTCCGAGGTCCAATATTGGATGAGGGCAAAGGAGGGTTTTTTTCTCCGATTCCACATTCAAGTCGCTATGCGCACCCTTTTCCAGATTATGAAACAGGTGATCTGCGGCCAGGCGCAGGTAGCACGCAGCCTTTGTCGCCACGTCGGGATCCGCAATTTGTCTAAAATCTTTCTTATAGTTTTACCGAAGTCTAGCTTCTCTTAAATTACTTCGTCTTTGTCTCCAGGCTCTAATAAGCTCCCAATTTGTTGTATTTGTGCCTAGTCCCGTTATAAGTCCTATACCGCCTCCTGGAACATATCTTGCGACATAGTCCATGAAGCCTGGCATATGGTGTCCGAAATGATTCAAAATATCGTTTTCCCATGAATAAACTTGGTTGCCTTGAAACTGCAGATAAAATTCAGATGCTGCAAGAGCTGCATAGACCCCTGTTCTAACAATACTTGCTCGTGGTTTACCTCTTCGCACATCATTGAGCTCATATCCGCTGTTGAATACGCCAATTCCGCCTGCAATGCCAGGACCAACAGGAGGAACAAGAAGGGAAACTACCGAAAAACCAACACTTATACCTAATCTATTTCTTTCACGAATACTTCTTGGAAGATTTCTTAAACTCTCAGCTTTTTTGCGAAACATCCGAAGATCATAGCACCAGGAGAGTAATTTGTAAACTATAAGGCAATTAAGAGGTTTGTGTTATCGTATAGGTTGTTTTCTTGTCTCCAGTGAGTAATTCTACATTGTCCCCTTCTTTTTTATTTTTCAATAATTTGCCAAGAGGAGAATCAAGGGAAATTTTTCCCAGAGATGGATTTGATTCGTAGGTCCCAACAATTTCATATGTTTTCTCTTGTTGCCCATTGGAAAGGGTGACAGTTGAGCCAATGTCTATCCCATTTCCTGTTGGCTCTTTTACCCGTGCCATTTTAAGAATATATTTAAGGTGACGTATATCTCTATCTATTTGAGAAAGTTTAAATCGTGCGCCTTTGTAGTATCCATTTTCTGATAAATCCCCCATTTCCCGAGCTTTTGCTAATTCTTTTACCGCATCAGGACGTTCTTGTAGTAATTTGTCATACTCTTTTCTTTTTTCGTCCAAGCCCTTTTGGGTAAAGTAAATGATTGTATTCATTGTTGTATTTTACAACAGTTTGAGCTGTAAGAAGAGGAGGAGAATTGTGCCGTACAATTGATTGGAAAGTATAAGAGGAAATGATTGAAATATTTGTGGTGTTTTAAAATTCCATGCTACAAAAAGATAAGACATGACAAAAAGTAGTAAATAAAATTTTTGATGAAGTTTTTGTTTAGTCACTAAAAAATACGTAAGTAAAAATGGGAGAAGAAGAAAGACAAAATGGTGTTGCCAAGAAAGTGGATCTATAAGGAGGAGCGTTGTCAGAAGTAGCGATAGTTTGCTAACAAATGAAATACTGCGGATTTTCCAAAAAACAAAGAAAAGAAGTGGTACTGTTATACCAGTGGTAACAATAGTTCGTAGTGCCAAATTGTTTGTTAGTCGTGCAATAAAGCCTAAAAATCCTTGATTATAGTACACTTCCCTACCAGCAAGACTCTGATGTAGTATGTTTTGCAAAAAAATTACATTACTATTTGGTAGATGGAAAAGAATTGGAATGAGAAAAACAAAGAACGCTATTGCGATACAAAGAGAGAAAAAATATGTATATTGTTTTTCAAACAGAAATACAAGAAGTGTAAAGAATAAAATTGGTTTGAGTAACATGGCGCAAAGAAAAAATAGGAATGCGCTTTTTATTCTTTTTGTCTTTGAAAAAAGGAAAAATCCTGCCAGCAACAATGCATAAGCAATCAGATTGGTCTGCCCCATGCCAAAAGTAAATTTTGTTGGAAACGCTAAAAGTGCAAAACTTGCAACTACTAAAAATTGCCACACAACGATTTTCTTTTGTAGTGATTTATAGGTGAAAAGAATGGCTGAAAAAAGTGCTACTGCATTAGTAATAGTAAAAATACTTTGTGATATTTTAAATGAAAAAAATGTGAAAGGCATGAAAAAAATCGTTGTTGCAACCGGGTAATTAAAAGCCGTAAATAATGTTTTATCGTTGTACGGAGTAATTCCATGCAATACATCTCGTGCAGCGTAGTAAAAAATACTAAAGTCTGGCTGAAATGTTGTTGCTACTTTTATAAGTGAATAAAGCGTGTATGAAAATGCAAGAAAAGAAAATGCATAGACAATCCACGGAAGATACTTTTTCACACTACGTGTATTGTTTCGGAAAAGTTGTCAATTGACAAGTGTGATATTGCGCTCTAAGCTAAAAAGAGGACGTAGTATCTATGTTTTCATTTTTTCAAACACAAACAGTACAGAAAGTTTTGGCATTACTTCTTTTGCTTATTCTTCTTGTCGCAATTCCTCTTACTGTTTGGTATGGTCAGCAGCAGCAACAGACCCAGCAAAAAGCAAGTACTGCACTGTACCAAGGAGGATTGGATAGCTGCGGACATGTTAAGGTAACGTCGATTATTGAATCTCCTGCTGCATGTAATAACGGTGGAAGACCCGATTTAACGTCATACACAACAACTGCCTATATTGTGTCTGCAGATGGTGGGACATACTCCAACGTACAGGTAAAATGGTTTGGTTTTTGGTGTAAAAATGCAGCAGAATTAGGCGGAGATCCTACCAATTCTTTTGCGTGTCTGAAGAATGAACAGGATAATACCAAGACAATTACCGTGACCAGTAGTCCTCAGTCATTTGCAGTGACAGTAAATCCCGTAGAAGGTGGTGTTAATTTTGGTGCGTGCGGAAGATACCAAACTGACTTTGTTTTGTCTTATACCTTGAATGGGCAAACATGCACATTTGGAACATCGCCATTTGATCAAAGCTCGTCTGCAAATGTTTTAGGATATGGATTCTGTTGGGCAAAAACAGCAGATTGTGCTGCACCAAGTCTCACACCAACAGCAACGCCGACGTCAACTCCTACACCAACGATTACACCCACCGACACACCGACTTCAACTCCTACAGAAACACCTACTCCATCGGAAACAGTGACGCCAACAGACACACCTACGCCCACGCCAACGTCAACAATTACACCAACTGATACACCAACGCCGACGGCAACACCAACCGTGACACCGCCTACAACAACACCAAAGCCAACGCTTCCACCAACTGGTCCTGGTGATGTGGTGATTGGAGTCGGGTTGATTGGTGCAGTAGCAGCAGTGATCGGAACAATTGTTATCCTCGCTTTGTAAAAAACATTTTTCTCGCTTTCTCCATCTTCAAATGACAAGGTTTCTAATTATTTACTGTGTAGAACGGTAGATTCTATTTTTCAAATGCTTTTGCTACGCTCGGACTATTTGCTGTCAATTTTTTTATTGATAAATCAATCGCCTTATTATTGGCGAGTCGCAAGTTATTATCAGACTTCAATAGATTTTCTTTCACTTTGTTTAAATGGTCAATTGTATTATCAATTTCCTTTATTGCATTAGCAAATTGATCCGAGGCAAGGTTATAGTTGCGTGCGAAAGCATCTTTAAATGCGTTCATGTTATTTTCAAAGTTAGTAACATCTATATTTTGATTTTTTAAAATTTGAATCTGACGTCGTAGCTCTTGTGATTTTATGTTTCCTTGGCGTAAAAAACCGATTGTTGTAATGAAATGTTGGGGTCGAATGGAGTACATGTTTGAATATTCGTGAACAGTAACTATGTCATCATAATATTCATTATCTTTTTCAAGTAAGCTAACCAATACGGCAAATTCGCAATCTTTTTCTTTCCTGTCCTTGTCAAGTTCTTTAAAAAAATCTTTATTCTTGTGTTTTGTTGCAGTACCATCTTCTTCATTTTTCATCTCAAACATGATTGATAGAATTTCATTCCCATCTTCATCAGACTCTCGGTAAATATAATCGCCTTTTGAGCCGGTTCCTGAGACTGTATTGTCTTTGCCAAATTTTGCGTTAGGGAAAGCAAATGGCCTAATTTTATTAAATTCATTTTCACAATGTGTCTCTAAGGATTCGCCAATCATCTTGGTACTCATTTTCGATCTCATTTCTTTTAATGAAACTAATGCTGTCTCGCTAGACCTAAGTTTTTCATTTAACTTTTCAACCTCTAATTCACCTTTGTGCTTTATTTCACTAATTTCGGTATCTTTTTCACTTAATTTTTGACGGTAATCATCCATAATTTTTTGTTTTTCTTCAAGATCTTTCAATTTAGTATCTGATTCCGTTTGTTTTGCAATAACTTCAATTTTGGAATTTAATGTTAAAATTTCTTGATCTTTTTTAGAAAGGGCATCTTTTGCGCGGTCAATAATTTCCTTCTCTTTCAATTTTGCTTGCAATTCCATTTTGGTCTCAATAGTTTTTGTCTCTTTCTCTAGTTGAGCATTAAACTCATCCCTTTTAATTGAATTTATTACATTCTCAATTGTAGATTTATCAATATCAACTTCATGAATTGACTTTAAATCGATTAAGTCACCTTTTTGTCCGATCTCTTGAAGCACGAGTGTGTGCTCATCCTGTATTGATACTTTTATTGTTTTCATGCGGCATCACCATACTATACAAAAAGCATCTTTTTGTCCAGATTGATTGTTTTTTCAAGACTTGTTACAGTGTATATATGAAAGGACTTTTGCGCCGATTTCTTTTCTACACCATTGCTCTTTTTGTTACGACACAGCTTTTGTCAGGATTTCATTTGCAAGGAGGACTGCAAATTTACATTATTACGGGAATTGTTTTGTCACTCATGATGCTTATTCTTAAACCAATTCTTGATTTGCTTTCCATGCCCTTGAATCTTTTGACATTTGGTCTTGTTTCATTTTTAGTGAATGCAGTAATTCTTTTTTTCCTTACTGTTTTTGTTGCACAGGTAAGTGTTTTGCCATTTACTTTACCGGGAATATCGTTTGTTGGATTTGCGATTCCACCAATTGCTTTGAATAAATGGTTTGCCTATTTGGTTGCGTCAATGGTGCTTTCTGGGGTATACTCCTTCTTAACATGGGTCGGCACAGACTAGAAAAACAACACGTTGTTTGTATCGGCGGTGGAACCGGAACGTTTGTCGCTCTTAACGGCTTAAAAAATTATCCTCTGAATCTTTCTGCGATTGTCACGATGAGCGACAGCGGCGGGAGCAATAAGCGGATTCGAGATGAATTTGGTCTACTTCCCACCTCTGACATACGACAATGTCTTATTGCTCTTTCTGCAGAAAAAGGAAAGTCAGGCATTCTTCGTCAACTTTTTATGTACCGATTTGAAAAAGGAGAAGGTATAAAAGGTATGACATTTGGCAACCTTTTTATGGCAGCGCTGTCCGATATTTTGGGCTCTCAAGAAGCGGCAATCCATGCAACAAGCAAGGTTTTGCGAATTAATGGCACGGTTATTCCTGTTACCTTTACCAACACCAACCTTTTCGCAACATATGAAAATGGGAAAACAGTCACCGAGGAGCATTTTATTGACGAGCCAACCCACGATGGAAAATTACGGATTACCAATATTTACCTTAAACCCAAAGCAAAACCCAACCAGCAGGCGCTCGATGCAATAGCTGCTGCCGATCTTATTGTCCTGGGACCTGGCGATTTATATACAAGTCTTCTTCCTAATTTGTTGGTAGAGGGTGTGGCAAAAGCGATCGAAAAATCAAAAGCAAAAAAAGTGTATGTTATGAATCTTATGACAAAATATGGTCAAACATACGGGTACAAAGCATCAGACCATATTGCAGTACTAGAAAGTTTTATTGGGAAAACATTAGATGGTGTTTTGGTCAACACAAAAACATACACTAAGGCAATGTTGAAAAAATATGAGCACATGAAAGAGTACCCTGTGATTGATGATTTGGCAGAAAAAGCGTATTATCGTATAATACGAGCACCACTGATTGGTAGTCAAAAAATTGTCAAATCACGAGCTGATAGTTTGGTGAGAAGTCTTGTGAGACATGATAGTGATAAATTGGCAGAAAAAATCGTTTCTCTTTTATGATACTTTTACTTGTTATTGAAATTGTTGTTGCGGTACTTCTTATTGTGTGTATTGCATTGCAAATGCAAGGATCTGGACTTTCAACTGCTTTCGGCGGAGCAGGAGAATTTTACCGAAGTAAGAGAAGTGTTGAGAGGTTTCTTTACATTGCAACGATTATGTTGGCAGTTTTGTTTGCGGTCATTTCACTGCTACTTCTGTACCACAGATAATCTATGATCGTTATAAAACGAAGGCTTATTTTTTGGATTTTACGGGCGTATTTACGTCGATGGGGTCGTATTCTTTTGGCTTGTTTTCTTTTTGGTCTTGCGATCTTTTTTGTCTTAAAATCATCTTTTCCCTACATTATTGCTGCATTCACAGGGGTGAGTAAAGAAACAGTCGGTATTGCTGGTGTTTATACACTTCAAACTTTACCACCTTCGGTAACACAAGATATATCACGGGGTCTGACCCGCATTGATAGTGCCGGAATTCCACAACCTGATGTTGCCTCGTCCTGGCAAATACAAAACAATGGAAAAACGTATGTGTTTCATTTGAAAAAAAATATTACTTTTGTTGATGGGAGTCCTCTCACTTCTTCAGATGTGCAATTTTCATTTTCTCATGTCTCGATAAAACGTCCCGATGCATACACGCTTGTGTATACGTTACAAGATAGCTACTCACCATTTCTTACAACAGTGGCAAGGCCTATTTTAAAATCCGGATATATTGGTATTGGGCCGTATAGAATTAAAAAAGTGCAAAGTAATGGACAATTTTTACAAAGTCTGACACTTACCAGCAACAACGCAACACCAGCATTAAAAATTTATGTATTTTATCCAACACAAGACAGTCTAAAAGTTGCATATTCATTGGGAGAAATTACGACTGCACTTAATTTATCAACGATCACATTTGAGAAAACAACATTTGCGCAATTCCCTCACACGCATATTGTGAAAAGCACTGACTACACGCAACTTGTTGCACTTTTTTACAATACACAAGATAAAAACTTATCAGACAAAAGGCTCCGTGATGGATTGTCTTATGCGCTCCCTAATACCTTTTCAGAAGGTGAACGTGCTGCGACGTCCTTACCGCCTTTTTCTTTTGCATACAATAATGGATTGGATAGAAGTTTGGATACCGAACACGCTAATTTGCTTTTGCAAGCATCACTCGGAACAGATGCGCATGCATACCCTAAGCTAACAATTACAACATTTCCTAAATTTGAAAACTTGGCAAAACAAATTCAAGCGTCGTGGAAAAAAGTTGGTATAACAACAAATATTACATTGACCGACACAATCCCTCAGGTTTTTCAAATTTATTTAGGGGATTTTAATGTGCCACAAGATCCAGACCAATATACGCTGTGGCATTCGTTTCAAGAAAATAACATTACAAATTTTAAAAGTACTCGTATAGATAATTTATTGGAAAATGGTCGAAAAACAACAGATACAACAGAGCGCGTAAAAATTTATCAGGATTTCCAAAAATATTTGCAAGACGAACAGCCTGCGTCATTTCTTTATTTTCCTTATAATTACACGGTTACGAGAAAGTAGATTTGTTGCGAAGTGATTTATGAAAGGTAATGGCAAACCGATGTGCCTCGTCTCGAAGCCTCATGATAAGCTGCAGCGCTGGAGAAGATTTGGGAATATGTATTTCATCCAGACTTTCTGTAATAATTGTTTCTTCCCTTTTGGCAAGACCAATGAGTGGAAGTGAAAGTTGCAGTCCATCCAAAACTTTTTTTGCTGCACTCACCTGTCCTTTTCCACCATCAACAACAAGAAGTTGTGGATATGGCCATTCCGCGTGATTCAAACGTCTTTGCAAGACCTCTTGCATTGAGGCAAAATCATTTGGTCCTTTCACCGATTTAATTTTAAATTTTCTATACTGACTATTGTCCATTTCCCCATTTGTTGCAACTACCATCGATGATGTTGGGTTGGTACCTTGAATATTGGAATTGTCATAGCATTCAATTCTTTTTGGAAGATCAATAATAATTCCGTTATCTTTTAAAATTTGCTGTAATGTTTTCATTTCATTTTCGCGAACATCGCTTACAAGATTGGGATTAGTTACATACTCAAAAGGATTGGTAAATGGTTCGGTCACACGAGCAATTGCATCGAGTTGTTTTTGTATGTCTTCTGCTTTTTCAAATTCCTCAGATTTTACATACGTACTTCTTTCTTTCTCCAATTCTTTTACAACAGATTTTGATTTTCCTTCCAAAAATCCAATAATATGTTTGATTGTTTTTTTGTACTGCTGTTTTTGTTCACTCGTCGCAAATGTTGGCGGACACGGACACAGTCCTAAATGATGATACAAACAAATTTTTTTAGGATGATTTAAAACAGATTGATAAGGAAAAATTCGACGAAGAAGTCGAAGCACTTTATGCATTGCTGTGGCATTGGGATAGGGGCCAAAGTATTCAGATTTATTGTCGTCTTGTCGTCTGGCAGTAAGAACTGCAGGAAAAGGTGTTTTTGTAGTAATACGAATAAGTGGATATGATTTTCCGTCTGTGAGGCGAATATTATATTTTGGCGTGTGCTTTTTAATAAGAGCTGCTTCTAGAAGGAGTGATTCCAGCTCTGACTCAACAATGGTAATGCGAATTTTTTTACCTGGGATACCAAAACAGCGGTTTTGCCCACTAGTATGTTGGGATTAGCAAAATAGGAGCTGACACGGTTTTTAAGATTTTTCGCTTTCCCCACATACAAAATCTCCCCTTTTTCACTGAGAAATTCATAGACGCCAGGGTTTTTTGGCAATGAGCCATATGCATGTGATGAATAAAGCAACACTAATACCTCCAATGATCAGAATTTGTCTGGTAACCGGAACAACAGCAATGCTACTGGTAACCGACTTTCCATCAAGCGTAATTGTAATTGTGTCATGAAGATTTGTCAAAAATGGTGTTTTGTCAAAAGCAATTTGCTTGGTGACTGTACCAAATGGTGGGATTGCCGGACTACTCACAAATTGCGCGAGCGGCTTAAGACGTGTTGTGGTAACCTGCATTGGTTGTGATGGGAAAAGTACAGATCCTGTATTTTCCAATGTTGCGCTGCCGCCAATAGGCAGTCCAGAGGCAACACTTTCTGGCATGGTAAACTTCATGCTTAAGATTGGTTGGTCAGTGATTGTTTCTTGTGTCACGTCTACTGATACGTCTTTCCTGTTTTGATCGCTTGTAAATTTGTATCCACCGGCCGGAACAGGATACGTGCTGCTGACTCCTTTGACAACAAACGCAACATGATCAAAATCCAGAAGGTGAAAATAGTCCACTCCCCCTGTTGTGTTGCCCCATGTTGGATCAACCATGACCCATGTATGTTTATCGTTATCGTAATATTCAGGCCACGCATGCAACACGTCTTTTGATAAAGATAATGGGCGGGAAATTGTATTTTGTGTGTAGGCAAATCCGTCAATCTCTCTTGCAGGAATACCCGCTGCCCGACTGAGTGCTATAAAAAGGTCAGTGAATTCTAGACATACCGCAGATGATGGATTTTGCAATACGCCCAATGCGCCGATGCGGATTTGCTCATTCGTAACTCGCGCAAAATCATAAGTCAAATGTGTTACGACGTAGTTGTAGATTGCCTCGGGTGTTTTTAATGACGTTGCAAGTGTTTTTATCTGACTATTATTTACTTGCCAGAAAGATTGTTGTTGTAAGTAAAGCTTGCGGTCGCTGTCTGAAAGGAGCACTTCTTTTGGAGTAAGGGAGACTGCGATAAGACCTGCAGCACTAATAGACAATTTTTGCGATGGTGACAACGTGTAGGTTGCCAACCAATTCCCGTCGGTGTCAAGTCTGACATTATCTGGCTTGGGAGAAATACTTTGCAAGGATACATCTTGATAGTTGGTTGTTGGGGGTAAGGCAATATCTGTTTTGACAGGAAAAACGTTAGTATTTTCAATATGATACGTTAAAGAATATGCATAGGTTTGACTATTGCCAAACGCGAGTGAAATGCCGGATTTTCCTAAATCATCTTTGGTGAAATGAAGGTTTGTTTCATTAACAAAAGGTTTGATAAATGTCGCTTTTCCAAAACTTGGTGGTACGCTGACGTCTACAGAAAAATCTGAAAAATCATCTTGTGATGCGAGTCCTGGAATATTTACTTCCCAAATAGTACCGTTTTCCGATGCCACATTTTCTGTGTCAAAAGAAAGAGTAAACGGAAGTGTTTTGCCCTTTCCTGCAACAACATCGTTAAAAGTAAGTGTTATCTCTTGTCCCTGACCAGATGGTTTTACTGTTGTTGTAATCGGGCCATTGGGATCAGAAGCGGTAATATTGGTAATATTTTCAAATCCTAATTTTAGTGTGTACGACGAGACGTAATAATTTTCTGTCGTGTTGGTGAGCGAAATATGTGCAGTGACATGCGTTACCCCAGAAGCAGCAACGTTGTACTGCATAGCAACAGCAGATGTTACTTTAGTGTCTGCATGTGCGTCGTGAGTAGTTATAAAAAAACTACTGGCAAAAACAAAAAAAACAATGAAAAATTGCAACAATTTTCGCATGCTATTTTACTCTAACACGCTTTTGAGGAATTGACCAGTGTAGGACTTACTATTTTCGGCAATCTGGAGCGGTGTTCCTTTTGCAATAATTTCTCCACCACGATCTCCTCCATCTGGACCTAAATCAATAATGTAATCAGCATTTTTCATAACATCGACGTTGTGTTCAATAACAATAACACTATTTCCTTGATCAACCAAACGACGCAGTACCTGTA
Source organism: Patescibacteria group bacterium (assembly GCA_035457005.1). GTDB lineage: Bacteria > Patescibacteriota > Microgenomatia > Levybacterales > UBA12049 > DASQJJ01. Next base: position 2,702 of record DATICB010000011.1, on the reverse strand, counting down.
GAAGTTTTTCTAAATCTGCAAAGTGAAGTCCTGTTGTTGGCTCGTCAAGCAGATACAATGCGTCGCGGCCTTTTTTAGACAATTCTGTTGCAAGTTTTACTCGTTGTGCTTCACCACCAGATAGTGTTGGTGCTGATTGCCCCAGCTTAACATACGACAAGCCAACATCAACAAGTGTTCGCAATTTGTGAGAAAGGGCTGGATGAAATGCAAAAAAATCTGCAGCTTCCTTAATACTCATCTGCAACACATCTGAAATATTTTTTCCATTAAACAAAATTTCCAATGCTTCCTGTGTATACTGCTTGCCATTGCAAACTTCACACGCAACGTAGACATCTGGCAAAAATTGCATTTCTATTTTAATTTGTCCCTCTCCCTGGCATGCTTCACACCTGCCACCTTTTACATTAAAGGAGAATCTGCCAGGACCATATCCTCGAATTTTCGCCTCTTTTGTTGATGCAAAAATATCACGGATATAATTAAAAGCACCGGTGTATGTTGCAGGGTTACTTCGTGGTGTCCTGCCAATTGGTGATTGGTCAATAAAGAAAACATGTCGAATATTCTCTGCGCCGTCAATATGGTCGTGTTTGCCAGGTTTGTCTTTGAAAAAGGGATTTTCACGCTGCATCAGACTTCGGTATAAAATTTCATTCACTAGTGTTGATTTTCCTGACCCCGATGCACCAGTTACAACGACTAATTGTTTTAATGGAAAAGCAACATCAATGTGTTTCAGGTTATGCTCGCTTGCATCAAAAATGGTAAGACTTTTATTGGAAAAATTTAATTTTTCCTGCTCACCTTTTAGTACAGAAATTCTTTTTTTATGAGAAAGATATTGTCCGGTAAGCGAGTTGGGATTTTTCTTAAGTTCGTCAGGTGTTCCAAATGCGGTAATTTCTCCACCTTCATGTCCTGCTTTTGGTCCGAAATCAAAAATATAGTCCGACTCCTGCATGGTTTCTTCGTCGTGTTCAACAACCAAGACAGTATTTCCCAAATCACGAAGTTTTTTGAGTGTTTTTATTAATTTTGCATTGTCTTTTGGGTGAAGACCAATAGAGGGTTCGTCCAAAACATACAACACTCCTGTCAGGCCACTTCCAATTTGAGATGCCAAACGGATTCTTTGTGCTTCTCCTCCAGAAAGTGACGTTGCGCTTCGTGAAAGTGTCAGGTAGTCCAAGCCCACGTCAATAAGAAAAGTAAGGCGCTGTTTAATTTCTTTTAAAATCATTGTACCAATGTGATTTTCTCTGTCTGTTAATCTAGTTGGTAAGTCTTGTGCAAATTGAAAAGCACTACTAATTGGCATGTTTGCAACGTCAACAATTGATTTACCGTCTATCGTTACCGACAATGCTTCTTTTTTAAGCCGTGATCCGTTGCATGTAGTACAGACTTCGTATCGCATAAATTTTTCAAGATTTGCTTTCATAAAAAGAGATTCTGTTTGCTCATGTCGTCTTTTCACTTCAGCAACAACACCAATAAACGGTTCTAGTATGCTGGTTGCTCTGCCAAACCGATTCTCTCCTTGTACTTCGTACACTTCGTCCCCTGTTCCATCCAAAAGTAATTCTTTTTGTTTGGCAGTTAGCTCGCCTATTTTTTTATCGAGTGGAATACCATTTTCGTGGCAAAATGTTTTGAGCGTTCTACTAAACCATGTATCATGAGTAAAAGTAATAGAGAAAGGTAAAATGCCACCCTGATTAATGGTGAGGTTGTTATTTAACACAAGCTCTGATTCGACAGTTAGTAAAATTCCCAAGCCATTGCACGTTGGGCATGCGCCATGTGGCGTATTAAACGAAAAAATGCGTGGCTCTACTTCTGGGAAAGAAATGTTATCTATCGGACAGGCAAATTTTTCAGAAAACAATTCATCTTCCATGTCTTTGGGTATTTCAGGGAGAGAAAATCCTTTGTCCTTAATCATCGCAACCAATAATTCACTATTTCCGAGCTTGAGTGCTTGCTCAACATCGTTGGTAAGTCTTAACCTGTCTGTTTCTTTGGAAATTACCAAACTGTCAATAACGACTTCTATAGTATGTTTGTTATTTTTCAGTAAAATTAATTTTTCATCAAGACTATACACTTTTCCATCGAGTCGTACTTTACGATATCCTCTTTTTTTCAAATCAAGAAAAAGTTCGGTATACTCCCCTTTTCTGTCCTTGACCAAAGGAGCTAGGATTAAAACTCTAATGCCCTTTGCCCTGTGCTCCATGCTCTTCGCTGGCAATTCAAGAACCGCATCAGTTATTTGCTCTTTGCTCATGTGAGTAATTTCTCTGCCACATTTCGAACAATGTGGGTGTCCTACTCTGGCAAAAAGAAGACGAAGATAATCATAAATTTCTGTTACTGTTCCAACTGTTGAACGCGGATTATGGGATGCTCCTTTTTGATCAATAGAAATTGCAGGACTCAGACCTTCGATAATATCGACATCAGGCTTTTTCATAATACCCAAGAATTGGCGAGCATACGAGGAAAGTGATTCAACATAACGCCTTTGGCCTTCAGCATAAATGGTGTCAAACGCAAGAGACGATTTGCCACTACCAGAAAGTCCCGTAAAAACAACTAATTTGTCTTTGGGAATTTCGACGTCAATATTTTTTAAATTGTGCTCACGAGCACCTTTAATAGTAATTACGTTACTCATAGATTGTGCGCTTGCC
>DATICB010000010.1:0-28245 GCA_035457005.1 Patescibacteria group bacterium | reverse complement strand
CATGTAGACAGTAGATTCTCCTCACTTTCTGAAGAAGTTGCAGATTTTCTGACACTTCTTGAGCCACAAATTGAATTGGATAAAGACTCATCGCAAAATCTCTTATCTGGTATTCTTGCAGCAACTAATGACTTTCAAAATGGTCAGGGAAGCTATTTAGCATTTGAAATGGCTGGGATTCTTATGAAAAAGGGTGCAGTCAGATCTGCAAACGGCATGTACGCACAACCAACAACACCTGCTATGCCAACGGCAAATTACTTCCCACCAGTAAATCCTGTTGGGCAGCAACCACAGGTTTTCCAGCCAAGTGTTCAACCTGTTCAGCAAGAACCAGCATTCGAGGCTCCTTCTGTCCAGCAACCAGTGCAGCAACAGCCTGTACAACCTCTTCAGACTGCTCCAGTTGAGCAAGTTGCACAACCAGTTGCAGCAGCACCTGCTAGTCAACCACCAGCAGACTGGCTAACACCAAAAGTGTATAAAGGATCAACTGTTTTGTAATGATTGCTAAATGCTTCGCAACCTGCTATAATACACAAAGAAATTAGATTGAAAGCATAAAGAAATATGCCACTGACTCCTGTACAAAAACAAGATATAATTAAACAATTCCAAACAGTTGATGGCGACACCGGCAGTCCTGAAGTGCAAATAGCACTCCTAACACACAGAATCCAACAACTCATCTTGCATTTACAAGATCATAAAGGAGATAATCATAGTAGACGAGGACTTTTGTCCATGATTGCAAAAAGACGAAGGCTCCTTAACTTTCTTGAAAAAGTTGATAAAAAAAGAGCAGCAGAACTGATTAAAAAATTAGGACTCAGAAGCTAAACATCTGTTTCCACTGATTGACCAGAACGAAAGAACGGATAAAAAAGACAAATATAATGAAATTTACCTCTAAAACATTTGATTTTCATGGTAAACAACTTACCTTTGAAACAGGCAAGCTTGCCCCACAGGCAACAAGTGCTGTCATGGGAAAAATGGGCGACACAGTCGTCTTGGTTACTGTCGTGGAAGGCGGTAAAACAGAACTCGACTATTTCCCACTTTCTGTTGATTTTATTGAGCATTTATATGCAGGCGGCAAAATTAAAGGGAGTCGTTGGGTAAAAAGAGATGGACGACCATCCGACAAGGCTGTTTTGTCAGGACGATTAATCGATAGATCAATTAGACCACTTTTCCCCAAAACATTCAAAAATGCAGTACAAATTGTGGTAACAGTTTTATCTGTTGATGGAGAAAACGAAGCAGATATTTTAGCTCTTAATACAGTCAGTGCGGCCCTGGCAATTTCTAAAATCCCTTGGAATGGCCCAATTGGCGCAGTCAGAATGGGCTATGATAGCGAGAAAAAAGACCATATATACAACCCAACAGTAACAGAAGGTAAGACATCGGCACTGGATATTGTTGTTTCACACAATGGAGACAAAACAGTCATGCTTGAGGCTGGAGCACTGCAAGTTGAGGAAACAGTTGTTCATGAGGCAGTTGTGAAAGCACATGATGCAACAAAATCAGTTATCAAGGCAATTGAAGAGTTGGTAAAAGAAGTTGGACAGGAAAAATTAGAAGTTGCACCTGAGGCAAATCTGACAGAGGCAAAAGAACTTTTTGAAAAATCCCACAAAGCGGAAATCGCAGATCTTTTGAAAAGTAGAGTCGAGAAAGACAGCGATGGCGGATTGGCAGAAGAATTGATTGCAAAAGTTTTTGAAGAAATAAAAACAGCAAATCCAGAAAGTACCATAGATAAAAAAGTTGTTGCAGCAGCATTGGATGCTGTTATGTACAAGCTGATTCGATCTGACATTTTAGAAAAACAAAAAAGACCAGATGGTCGAAAAATGGATCAGGTCAGAGATTTGTCTATCGAAGCAGGCGTGTTACCACGAACACACGGTTCTGCATTGTTCCAGAGAGGCATGACACAAGCAATGAGTATTGTCACTTTGGGATCACCTCGAATGGGACAGCTCATTGAATCAGCAGAAGGCGAAGAGGAAAAAAGATATATTCATCACTATTCAGGATTGCCATCATCTTTTGGTCAGGTTGGCAGAATTGGCACACCAGGAAGACGAGAAATTGGACACGGTGCATTGGCAGAAAGAGCACTCCAAGCAGTTATTCCATCTCAGGAAGAATTTCCTTACACCATTATGGTCGTCTCGGAAGTCTTATCACAAAATGGGTCAAGTTCTATGGCATCAACATGCGGTTCGACCTTAGCATTAATGGACGCTGGAGTACCAATTAAAAAACCAGTTGCCGGAATTTCTGTTGGCATGATGTCTTCTCCAGAGGAGAATGGTAAATATGAATTATTAACAGACATTATTGGTTTGGAAGATTTCTCTGGAGATATGGACTTTAAGGTTGCCGGAACAGACACTGGTATTACAGCAATTCAGTTGGACGTAAAAATTCCAGGACTTACAGATGAGCAAGTTGGAAAAATTTTGGAAAGAGCAAAATCAGCAAGACTGTTTATCTTAGAAAAAATGTTGGCTGTTTTGCCAGGACCTAGAGCAGCACTTTCAGTCTATGCGCCAAAAATTGTTACCGTTAAGATTCCAGTTGAAAAAATTGGTGAGCTTATTGGCCCATCTGGTAAAAATATCAAAAATATTATTGCCACAACAGGTGCGCAGGTAGATGTAGAGGACGATGGAACAGTCAGTATTACTGGTGTTGAAGAAGCAAATGTTCAGGCAGCATATGAGTGGATAAGTGGTATGACACGAGAAGTAAAGGTTGGCGAAGTATTTGAAAATGCAGAAGTCAAACGAATTCTTCCTTTTGGTGCATTTGTTGAATTCTTGCCAGGAAAAGAAGGCATGGTGCATGTTTCTAAAATGGCAGACCATTTTGTCCAAAGTCCAACAGAAGTAGTGAATATTGGTGATAAAGTAACAGTAAAAGTTGTCGAAGTCGATGACCAAGGTCGATACAACTTGACAATGCGACTTGATGACAATGGTAGCTCAGAAGGTGGCGACACAAGGGAGCGAAAAGAAGGACGAGGACGAGATTTTGGTGGAGGACATCGTGGAGGTCCACGGCCATTTAATCCACAACAGGGCGCTCCAACAACAACTCCTACCAAGCATCCTTTAGCAATGCAATTTGAAAGGGAAAAAAGACAAAACAGAAGTGGATTTAGAGGTCAAAAAAGAGACTACAGCAGATAGTTGGTAGGTAAAATTTATAGTTTATTGAGAAAATTAAACTACGAACTCTCAACTAACTAATCAAATAACTCCTCAATTACTCCGTTATCTTGAATAAACCCATAAAAACGCTCATACTAGATATTATGATCAATAGTGCAAATCAGCTTTCTTTAATACCACTTTCAGGTGTTGGTGATGTCACGCGCAACATGTATGTGTATCAGTATCAAAATCAAATTCTTCTTGTTGATTGCGGTTTGGGATTTGCTGATGAAACAATGCTTGGTATTGATTTGCTTATTCCCGATATTTCCTATTTACAAAATGCGATAAAACAAGGGAAGAAAATTGTTGGCATGCTCATAACACATGGACACGAAGACCACATGGGCGCACTGCCTTTTATTCTTCCGCAGCTCCCTGATTTTCCTATTTACGCAACGCCACTTACCGCAGAGTTGGCAAATGGAAAATTACAAGATTTTGGTGTTGCAAAAAAAGTAGAGATCGTACCGCTTGAATCAGATCATGAATTGCATCTTGGCGTTTTTTCCGCACAGTTTATTCGAGTAACACATTCGGTTGTAGATACGTCGCATATTTTTATCCGTACTCCTATTGGCAATTTTTACCATGGAAGTGATTTTAAAATTGATCCAAATCCGTATGATGGCAAGCCAACAGATAAAGCAAAAATTATGCGACTTGCAAAAATGGGTGTTGTTTGCCTTCTTTCAGATTGTTTGGGAGCCGAGAAAAAAGGGACAACGCCATCCGAGCAGCCTCTGACAGATTTTTTCTATGAAGAAATGAAAAAAGCGCAAGGAAAATTTATTGTGACAACCTATTCTTCAAATATTAATCGTCTCAATCAAGTCCTTACTGCAGCACAAAAATTGGGCAAAAGGATAAGCTTTGTTGGGAGATCGCTTATTAATACGATGGATGTTGCCAAGGAAATGAAGTTGGTCAATATCCCCAAAGGTATGGAAATTCGCATTGATCAAATCAAACAGTACAAAAGCAATCAGCTTGTTTTGTTTGTTGCAGGAAGTCAGGGACAAGAAAACTCTGCACTCACTCGAATTGCGAATAACGAACACAGGGACGTAAAACTGTCCGGACTCGATACTGTTGTTTTTTCATCCGATCCAATCCCTGGCAATGAAATTAGTGTTAACACGCTTATCGATAGCTTGCTTCGACTCGGATGCAATGTTTTGTATTCTTCTATTGCGCCAACACATGTCTCCGGACATGGATCTTCTGATGAGCTGATTGAGCTCATGCAAATGGTGAAGCCGAAAAAAATGTTGCCAATTGGTGGTAATTTTAAGCATATGGTTGCGTATAGAAAATTAGCAGAAGCAAATGGGTATCGAAAAGAAGACGTTTTCTTGCCAAATGATGGACAAGAAATTGTCTTTACACAAAATGGTGCACGGTTAGGTCAGCAATTCAACGTGCGAAAAGTCTATGTTGACGAGTTATCTGGAGAAGAAGTAGAAAGTTATGTACTTCGTGATAGACAGCGGCTCTCCCAAGATGGTGTTGTCGCAATTATTGCAGAAATAGAAGGCGAAACAGGACGTTTGGCACAAAAACCAACTGTTATTGTAAGAGGTTTATCTGACACAGATACAGACACCATTATAAAAGTAACTCAATCAGAGTTACAACGAATGTTTGTAAAAAAGGCAACGACCAACAATTTATTATATTTGCGCAAACAAGTTGGCAAAACAATTGAAGAAAGGCTTTTTAGAAAATATCGCAAGCGCCCTCTTATTCTCCCGATTGTCATAGAGGTATAGATTGAAAAGTTCAGAATCTCAAATAATTTCAGGTATTTAGAACACGTCTAAACAGCTTGCGTAATCACAGCTTTTCTCTATAATAGATACATGCCCAAATCTCGTGGTGGTGGCGGAAGACGCCGTCGTGTTAAATTAAAAAAAGAAACAATCTACACCCTTTTTGCCCTAGCTTCTTTTGTTGCGGGACTGCTTCAATTTTTATCTTTTTCCAAACAAGGCGATGCACTGATTGCACTCAATGATTTTATGAGCAGGAATTTTGGGCAGTTGCAGTATGGATTTCCTTTAGTATTTATTTTCTTAGCATTTCTTTTTTTCCGTTTTAAATTTTTCTTGTCACGTCCACATGTTGCCATAGGGTATGGTCTTACTTTTTTTTCTTCCGTTGGTGTGCTTCGTGCAGGAAGTGTGGGGACACATATGTTTCAGATTTTGTCAGATATTTTAGGCAATGTTGGTGCGGATCTTATTTTTATTGCTGGGATTTTTGTTGGATTAGTAGTATTTTTTGATACATCGTTTGACGAGTTGGTAACAGGAATTGTGAGCGTCTTACAATTTGTTCCGCGTCTTATTCCTGCATCTGTTTTTAAAAGCAAAAGAGTTTTGAGTAAAGATAAGCCAATGACAATTAAGCAGTTGGGTTTATCAGATAATGCCAATGGTAAAACGCAGCCACTTTTCCCATCGTCGAAAATGAGTGATGACAATAAGGGATTGGTTGTAAAGAAAAAAGAGCCAGAGCTTATTTCCGACAAATTAGTAACCAATGTTTTGGAAGGCGGTATGTGGGAATATCCAGCACTTGATTTACTTTCTGACTCAACAGGGGCAAAGGCAGAAAGAGGCGATGTCAAAAGGATTGCTCAAATTATAGAAAAAACATTAGAAAGTTTTGGTATTGCAGCACGTGTTGCAGAAGTCAACTTAGGCCCTGCAGTTACGCAGTATGCACTGGAAATTGCGCTTGGAACAAAAGTCAGTAAAATTACTTCCCTTGCCAACGATTTAGCTTTAGCAACAGAGGCGCCAACTGGACAAATTCGTATTGAAGCACCAATTCCAGGGCGAAATTTGGTCGGAATTGAGATTCCAAACAGATCTTTGGAAGTTGTTGGACTTCGCACCATGCTTTCTTCAACCGTCATGCAGAAAGCAAAATCCAAGCTAACGGTAGCATTGGGTCTGGATGTTTCTGGCAACCCAGTTGTTGCGGATATTAATAAAATGCCACATGTTCTTATTGCTGGTACTACTGGATCGGGAAAATCAGTTGCACTCAATGCATTTATTGCATCAATTCTTTTCAGGGCGTCTCCACAGGAAGTGAAATTTATTATGGTAGATCCCAAACGGGTTGAAATGACAGGCTATAATGGTATTCCTCATTTGTTGACACCTGTTATTGTTGAGCAGGAAAAAATTCTTTCTGCGCTCAAATGGGCAATGGGAGAAATGGACAGACGGTATAAATTGTTTGCCGAAAGAGGAGTCAGAAATATTGATTCGTACAATGAGTTGTCTGGGTTCCAGGCGCTTCCCTACATTGTCATTATTATTGATGAGTTGGCAGATCTTATGATTTTTGCACCAGTTGAAGTGGAAGATTCTATTGCACGCTTGGCACAAATGGCTCGTGCGACAGGAATCCATTTGGTCATTGCAACACAAAGACCATCGGTTGATGTTATTACTGGTCTTATTAAAGCAAATATTCCAGCTAGAATTGCCTTTAACGTGTCATCGCTGATTGACTCGCGTGTTATTTTAGATGGGCCAGGGGCCGAAAAATTGCTCGGTCGTGGAGATATGCTGTACGTTCCTCCAGATCAGGCAAAACCAACCCGTATCCAGGGAGCATTTGTTTCGGAAAAAGAAATGCAACGGTTGGTCGGCTTCCTTAAGGAAAAAGCGCCAGAGGTTCATTACACCGATGAGGTAACAACGCAGCAAGTAACAGTAAAAGGAAAAGGAATTGGTGGCATGAGTGGTGGATCAGATGGTATAGATAATTTATTCGATGATGCAGTGCGAGTTGTGTGTCAGTATGATAAAGCGTCAGCATCACTTTTGCAGAGAAAATTATCAATTGGTTACTCACGTGCTGCAAAAATTCTTGATCAATTGGAAGAGCATGGTATTATTGGACCGGCAGAGGGAAGTAAGCCGAGAGATGTTTTGTCCAAAAATGCAGATGAGGTATTAGCTCAAGTGCATGGAGAAGGGTAGGAATCGTTTACCCCACTCCGATGGCTCCGCTCACCTTGTTGATTGCAGGCACTCGAGCGGGGGTTCCCATTTGCGTCACCCCATTCTAAAAATATGATTAATGTTGGAGACAAAATAAAAGAAGAAAGAAAGGAAAAAGGAGTTACGCTAGAGCAGGTTGCAAAGGCAACAAAAATTCGCGCAAGCTTTCTTGAAGCAATAGAAAATGGGGAATATGAAAAATTACCAGGCAGCAGTTATGCGCATGGATTTGTTAAGAATTATCTTGAGTATTTAGAATTGCCTGTGAGTGAATATTTAGCACGCTTTCGCCGTGAATACGATGGCGAGAGGCAGCGAAAACTTATCCCAGAGGGAATGATAGGAAAAGAAAATATTTCTCTCAAAAGGTTTTCTATAAGGCAAGCAATTTGGCTGGGTGGCATTGTTATTCTTGCTCTCTTTGTCTATTTATTTTATCAGTACCGCGCTGCGTTTTTTCCGCCACAACTTATTGTTGATAGTCCAAAAGAAAATGCAGTTGTTGCCGCGCAGGCAATCGCAGTTTCTGGGATAACAGATCCAAATGTTGCGGTGACTATTAATGCCCTCCCTGCGTATGTAGATGCGAATGGAAAATTTACTAAGCAGTTGCCTGTTTTCCCAGGAAATTTGGTAATAACAGTCAAAGCAGTGAATAGTTTTGGGAAAATAAGCAGTATTGAAAGACACGTGCAAATAAAAGTTGAATAGTGTCAAGTTCACAGTTCAGAATTATTAGTTCACAGGTTTGGAAATTAAGATTGACTTTACTTGACGAACTACTAAAAGTGTTGTAACCTAGAATCAGACATGGATACTGCTCAGATAATTCTTCTTGTTATTGTTGGTGTTTTGTCACTCCTTTTGGTTGTTTTGGGAATTCAGGTATTTCTTATTCTTAAATCAGTACGAAGTGCAATTAACCGTGTGAATAAAGTTTTGGGCGATGCGGGACTGATTAGTGAAAGTATTTCCAAGCCTGTTGTGTCTATGTCTACTGTTTTGTCTGGAGTTAAATTAGGATCACTGATTGCATCATTTTTGACAGATAAGAAAAAACACACAAGGGAGGACGAATGAGAGAAGAACATCACGGCGGCGGATTTGTGAATGGATTTGTTTTGGGTCTTTTGGTAGGCGCGGGAATTGTTTTTCTTTTAGGGACAAGCAAAGGTAAAAAAATCCTTCAAATGCTTTTGGATCAGGTAGAAGAAAATACTGCAATTTCCGAACTTCTGGAAATGCCCGAGGACGATGACGAATTTGTTGCAGACATGGAAGAAGACATGCCAGTAAAAGCAAAGGTTATTGAGCAAAAACCCCAACGAGCAGTTGCAAAAGTAAAACGATTCTTTAAAGGCGCCCCGAAAAAAATGGTCAGCTAATACCCCTTGCGTCCCAAATCCAAGTATAGTATTATAGGTCGATCATGAGTATTTTGAGAAGATTACGAAAAAAATTATGGGGAGGATGGGATTTAGGAGGGCGAGAAACACCAGGGGAGTATGATTGGGGATCGCGGGTAGAGCTTCGGGCTGTTCGTCCAGGTAGACGTGCCGGAGATTCTGATCTTTTTAATCCAGTGAGTTCTGTGTCGGAAGGCTACGAACTGGTTCCAGGTCAACTTCCCAAATAAGGATCATTATAAAAGCTAAGAAAGTAAGATCTACATAATCCTGTCGTTTATTATCCCCATTTTAGCCTCAGAGTGCCCCTTGATTTTTAGAAAAATGAGAGTAAAATGAGTCCATCTTATGGTTACGCATCTAGAAAATGAAGGATTAATCGATGCTGCTTCTAGCGCAGGTGAACAAATTGACCCTAAAACTCCAGTAAGAGGCAGAGAGACTCTTTATGGGAGCGCAGGAGGTCAACGACAATACGCTTCTGTAAGAGTTCATAGTACTCCAGAAGAGCATTCAGTTGACATGGATCTTGAATCAGGAGATGGAGAACGTGAAAGCGGAAGAGTAATAAATAGTAGGAGATTCGGTTCGTATGTGCACTACGAGCAAGGTCCTATTGGTTCAGAAAGAAGGATCACTGGTGATGAGGCTGTGCCTCATGTGCGAAGTTTAATTGCTAGAATTGCTCAGCAGGCTCCAAGGACAGGTCATTAATTTATTTTCATAGCTTCTAGTTTTTTTAAAATTAGCCTCAGAGTCCCCCTTGTATTTTCCCCAAAGAGAGAGTAGCATGTGGTTGATCTAATGAAAGGAGGCGAAAAATATGTTTGGAAAAATAAGAAGAAGACGATCAATAGAAGGAACTACTGCAACAATAGATTCAACAACAGAGCCTGGCTTAAAAACAGTACGAGTTATTGGGAGAACAGATAGGCAAGATGCTCGTGATTATGAGACAGATGCCCATGATGCAGGAGTGCCTTCAAGAACCACAGAAGTAGAATCGGGAATATTTAGTGTTGATATTGGTCCGGCAAATTCCAATGGTTTTCAAAGGTTTTGGAATCTACGACGCCTTAGGGGGAGAGGATAGATCTTAAACAGAACTGATCTAAATCACTTTTTACTCCCCATACTTTCTAATATTTGCATTGTGTTCATCGAGTGTTTGGGCAAAATGTAAAACGCCTTTGCTGTCTGAAATGTAATACAAATAGTTGGACGCAGGGGGATTGAGCACTGCTTGAAGAGCGACCAACCCGGGATTACTGATTGGTGTTGGTGGAAGTCCTGCAAATTTTCTGGTGTTGTACGGACTATTACTTGCCAAATCGGTCATGGTAAGGTCTTGTTTCCACCATGAGCCGTTGGGTTGTTTACCAAGCGCATATTCAATCGTAACATCGGATCCGAGTGCCATGCCAATTCGCAATCTATTTTCCAAAGTTGATGCAACATACTGCATGTCATGAGGCGAAATTGCCTCTCTTTCCACAATAGATGCGAGAGTAACAGCATCTGCCTGGGTTAATTTATTTGTTTGAGTCTGTTGGGCCTGAGCATATTTTGCCTTGAAATTATTTTCCATGATAGAAATAACCTGATTTATGGTTGTATCATGGGGGAAAAGATAGGTATCAGGGAAAAGGTATCCTTCTTGTGTTGCTAATTTTTCTTCCCAGGAGGAATCATATGAAGGGAGATTTTTTTGAAGAATTTCGGCAATTTCCGTTGCTCTTTTGCCTTCGGGAATAGTAACCCAAATATCAAGTGTGCCTTTGGTCATGGTAGCAATAATTTGCTGAGGAGTTTGTGAAGAATTTAAACGAAAATCTCCTGCCTGAATTTTGCCATCATTGCCTGTGAGTTTGACCAACAAATAAAAAACCCAAGGGTCACGAATAAGTCCTGCATTTTTTAAATCTAGCCCAATTTGTCTGGTTGATTCACCACGATCAACAACAAAAACTTTTTGTGCAGCGTCTTTGCCACTGACCGCACTCACGCCATTAATCCACCACAAAGCACCTGCTGCTGCAAGGATAATGAGTAATAAACAAAGTGATGTAATAAATCGTTTCATAGAAGTATTTCTTCGTATCATTTTAGGATTGGGAAATTATCGAGTGAGTGCATTGCTTCCTTAAGATTATACGCTGACTCACTATACATCGTAAAGAGTGTTTGACCTTTTTCGACATGTTCTTCTAATTTTTTATTCAAATAGATTCCCGAACCTTTTTGCAGAGGCGCGCCCAAAATTTTGGCAATGGTTGTAATATTTTGACTATTTATTTCATGCACTTTGTCATTGCGAGTTGCCACAACTCTGTGTACATGTTTGCCCAATTTTTTTGTTAGATCTTCGGTTGTTATGGATGCATCTCCTTTTTGTGCAGTAATAATTTCCTGCATTTTTTTGTGTGCCATAGTATGCGTAAGTAAATCTTTTGCCCATTCATAGCCGCTGGAAAAATTTTCTTTTACTTTTTTCTGCAAAGCTTCTGGACTGTCTTCAAGGCAAAGATCCAGTAAATCTCCTGCCAAATCCAGTGCGCGTCTTTCTAAATCAATTGGTCTGTCTGGGGTTTGTTCAAGTACCCTGAGTGCCTCTCTTGTCTCAAGAACTGGCCCAATACCTCTTCCTGCCGGCTCGTCTGTTTGGTGCAAATGTGCCCGAAGTTTTATATTAAATTTTCCAGCAATATAGAGAAATTTGTCACGGAGTATTTCTGCGTCGGTTCGCCTATGTACCTTGACTGTTTTACCAAATGGTATGTCGATGACCACGTGATTGCTGCCAAAAGCAATTTTTTTCGCCATAATGGAGACAATAATTTTGTCAAAACTTTCAAAACGAAGTGGTGACTCAACATGAATTAATACGTCATCTGCTGGCGCAATATGAAAACTTCCACCCCACACAATGCAGCCATTGGTTTTTTTAACAATTGATTTTATTTCTTCTCTGGTAAATTCAACATGGGATAAAATCTCCATATCATCTGCTGTTCCATCGGGGGTAGTGATTGCGCGAGAGGATGATTTGGGAATTAAAAATCCTGCTGCTGCAACAATAGGGACAACAATCATGGTTGTTCGGGTTCCTGGTACGCCGCCGATTGAATGTTTGTCTGCAATAATATCCCTATCCCATTGTAATTTTTCCCCTGTCTCAACCATTGCCTTTGTGAGGAAATATAATTCTTCATCGGAAAATCCTTTTGCATATCCACTGGCTGCAAAATAAGTAGTAAGGACATCCCCCAATTTGTTGTGGGCAATTTCATCCATGACAGCAAATACCTCTTTATACGTAAGGTTTTTTCCAACCAACTTTTTTCGTATTGCCTCAAGGGCTAGTGTTTTTTCATCAACCATATGTGTATTAATTGGTAGTTACCAGTCTACCGTAATTTTAGGATGACGCTCGTTTGCATACTCGCTAAGTGAAATTTGACTACCAATGCGTTTTCAATTATACAAAATATCTACAGTCAAATTTCAATTCACCTAAAATTAGGATAGCCTGGCGACATTTCCCCAAATTCTTAATTCATACTTCTTGATTCTAGGTCAACTTTTGTAGTCGTGCTTTAATAATAAGTCGTTTCCAAATAGTGCCAGGTGGCGTACACGTAATCAGCGTTACATAACTGTCGTCGTAGGATTGTATTAAGACACTCGTGTCTTCGGGGTCAACAACAGTAATAGAGAAAATTTTATACGTATACACAACAGTACTCACATTAGTGGTAAATGTGTCACCAAGTTGTAATTTGTATGCATCAGCAAAAATTGTTTTGTAATTTTTTGGGTCAAAAAGTTGTGGTAATGTTGAGTGACCAAAAATAACAGTATTACCTTTGTCTGGTGGAATACTTGTCCCGGACAAACTCACTAAATGATTTGCTAAATTGTTGTCCACTGTTGAAACAAGTGCATTCACAATACCCAACTTAGGAATCGTGAGAAAATAAGAATCAACTTTTGGCGCAAGGGCAGAGGCATGATAACTTGGGAACCAATTGGTTGCATCGGTATAATCAACACCCGAAACATTCTGGAAAGAAGACGCAACAAGGCTCTTAATAAGAGAGGGAGTAAGAAGTGTTCGGTTGGGAATTGGCGCAGTAATATCGGAGTCTGCAATAGCTGGTGCTAAGGTAAATTGCCAAATAATAAGCGGACTAAACACATAGACAACAGTACTCACGCCGATAATAAAAAGAAGAAATCCGAGAATTCGTAAAACAAGTTGGGGATGTAATAAAACTGTTTTCTGCTGTTGG
Source organism: Patescibacteria group bacterium (assembly GCA_035457005.1). GTDB lineage: Bacteria > Patescibacteriota > Microgenomatia > Levybacterales > UBA12049 > DASQJJ01. The sequence continues at coordinate 15,286 of DATICB010000010.1, read as the reverse complement.
TAATAATATGTCTTACTCATTTGCAACAATAGTAAGCGTTATGTTGCCCGAAAGCCTTGGTAAGGTTTTGGGCAAGAAGAAAAGATTTGGATTTAAGACAAATGCAGCGTCCGAAAATTGAGGAACACCCGATAAAATATCTCGCGCCTGAGCAAATGATTTACCAGCAATTTGTGTTGTCAGTGATTTGGTATCAAGGGTCGGAATCAGCGCTGCTTTAATAGTGAGCGTTACTTTTGTTGTGCCGTCTTTTGTTGTCATATCTTTTACATCATAGGTAATACCATTTTCAGAAAGTGTCAGATTGGATGGTAATTTACCATTGAGGGCAGATTTGGTATACGATTCAATGTCTGATTTTTTGTAGACAATTGTTTCATAAGTAATTGTTGCATCAAGATTAATACTCTGCGTCTCATCATTTACTTTTTTATCGAAATTAGTAATACCAGCTGTTGTTTTGGTGAAATCAGGAAGCACTACTTCGTCGCCATTTGCTTTTGCTGTTATGTCTGATTTTGCTTTGTCTTTAAGATTGTGGATTAGTTGATTGGTAAGATTGTCTAAATCTTTTTGACTCACAACGGTTATGGATTTTTTCGTTCCACCACTAAATGCATTAGCATTTTTTGCAGCCAAAACAGACAACCCGCTAATAGTAAATTTTGTATTTGACGGCAAATTAGAATCGGTGCCAATAGCTGCTGCAGTTACAGAAACGTCTGCTGTTCCTGCAGTAAGATTTGTTGGGTCAGACGAGCCAGATGCAACAGTTACGTCTTTATCCAATGTAAATTTAATACCATTACTCGAGGTAATGGTTGTTCCAGAAGAGAGAGTATGAGAGCTGTCGTCGCTATTAAAAATCGTCACTGTTCCTTTTGCAGGTGTCCCAACATCTTTTGTTCCAGTTGCATTGCCAGAAACTTTTCCTTCTTCATTCACAGACACTGTTTGTGCAGCAACAAGATTTTTAGATGGATCGGTTGATCCTGTTGTGGTAAAGCTAATAACTTGATCTTGAGAAATTGTTTGAGAGCTTAAGAAAAGCCTCACAGTTGCCTTAACACCAAAAATATACCAAAGAAATCCTCCGAGCAAAAGAATAAGTGCAAGAGGAATAACAAGAAATAGTTTGTTAAATGACCCGCCTTTTGGAAGGGAAGAAAAAAGTTTTCCTATCATTGGTATAAAACTGCTTGGAACAAAACGCTTTAGCTCATTGCCAATTTTCTTTGCTCCTTCAACAAAAATAGGACCAAATGTGCTAAATCCTGGCGCTTCACCTGCTAAGGCAGATTCTACTTCTTTTTCAGGAATTCCGTTAGTAACAGGTTCAATACCTTCATGAGGAAGCGATGTTTTGTGTGGATGATCTGTTTGGAGTGCAACATCTGCATTTTTAACAAACCCAAAATATTCAGAGGTGTCATCGCCGGTGACTTCTTCGACAACATCATCCTGTTTGTCATTGCGAGAAGGTTCGTCTTTGGCGAGTGACGTGGTAATCTCGTCATTGTCTCCATGAGAAGATTGTTCCACTTCATTTGTAGTAACACTTGGAGCTTCCTCTTCTTTCATTCCTTGGTCTTCAAAAAACGCTTCAGATTTTTTTATCGGCTGTTTAATTACATCAATTGCATCCAATCCCATTTGCGTTGCTGTACCAAAAAGAATTGCACGCGTGTCAAAATCCGCAGGAAGTGTTGTGACTTGTGGAACATGAAGAAATGGAAGTGATTTGCTCCATTTGTGTGCAAGGAATGCTTTTTCTGCTTTAGTGTCTCCCTGATCAAAAAGAATAACGCGGGAAGGGAGAATTTCTACATTATCAAACTGCTTGAGCCCATCCTCCAATGTTGCAGTAAGTGATTCACCTAATGGCACTTCTTCGGTGCCAACAATTCTTCCTGCGCGAAGAAGAGTAATGGTGAGTTGTTTTTTACCTGTTTCTGCAAGAATTGCCGAGACTGGCGCGCCTTCTTCTTTTTGCAACAAATGCGCAATTGCTTCCGGGAAAACCAAAAATCCAATCGGTTTGAGATCAAGCTGGTCACTGATTGTTTTTAGTTTTGTTAAATGATCTTTGGTAATATGGGTATCTTCAACCCATGTTTCCTTGACACCAAAAACAGTTTTGTGGGTTTGAATACCATTAGGTAGTGATGTCTCAGCTATGCTGATTGCCTTATCACAACTGTCCAAAAGTGTTTCATCAGATACTGATTCGAGTGACGATGGAAGGTCTGCTTTTCCTTCGCCAACGACCTGAATTCTCCCGTTGATTTGTTCAAAGACAACTGCATGAATTTTTTCATCTCTAAAAAGAAGTGCTAAAAAGTAATCTGTTGGTGCCTTTTTTTCAAAAAACTTCAAAAAGGGGAATTTCATACACTCAAATACCAGAATGATTCATCTGGCAACTCATTTGAGCATAGCACGTTGTTTTGTAAGGAGCAAATCAATAGTCCTCACCCTGTGAAAGAACGATATACTTTTTGATTAAAAATGATAATTGGGTTGTCTTCTCGGCCGGATCATAAATGACAAGGTAATTTAGCCTAAAAACCTATTGACAAGCTGTCACGGATAAAGTAATATAGGCCTTAGTATGGTAATTATTGGTTTTGGGCGAAGGGCAAGGGCGCTAAGGCGACTGAGAAGAGCATCCGAAATGGATATACGAGCCAATTTTAATTGGGAAGTTGCGTATAATAATATGCAAAAGGAACAGGAGGCAGGGGGAAGTGGGGCTTCAGCTTTAGATCCATGGCGTCAAGCTGGTGATGAATGGATCAGAGCTTTGACTAACGCACAAAATGCTGGAGCGAGTCTACAGCAACAACACTCAGCTTATGAAGAGGGAGTAAGAAGAGCAAAAGATCGATAAATGAAGGTAAACTATGCGAATTGGAAGAACAGTTTGCTAAGTCACTACTGCATATAGTCTCATAAGACCTTGTCCTAATTTTTCCTGTTTGGTAATTTTGAATGATTTTATTTCGGAAGTTCTGGTAACATGGGGACCGCCACAGAATTCTTTTGAATACATATTGTCATAATCTCCATCTTTTCCCGATCCGCCAATAAAATACACTTTTACTGTCGCATCATATTTTTCTCCAAATAGCCCGATTGCATTCAGTTCTTTTGCTTTGGCAAGTGGGAGCATTTCAAAATGGACAGGTAAATCTTCTTTTATTTTGTCATTCACTACTTGTTCTAATTTTTGTATTTCTTCATCTGTTAATTTTCTGTCAAAATTAAAATCAAACCTAACCCGTTCAACGGTAATATTGGATCCGCTTTGATGCACATCACTCCCTAGCAAATCTCGAATTGCCTGATGTAATAAATGTGTTGCTGTATGGCCTTTAATTGTTAGTTCTTGTGTATCTGCGAGGCCACCTTTAAATTTACCGGCACTTGCTGTTCGAGATAGTTTTTGATGCTGCTCCATAAGAACCGCGAATTGCTGATCATCAAATGTATATCCAAGACTTTTTATTTGCGTAGGAGAAAGTCCGTGAGTTGTATAGAGCAAAAATGCATCATCGGGAGTAATTTCTGTTGTACCCAAAAGTTCATCACCTTGTCTCTTATATTTTTTCTCAATAAATCGTTTTGCTTCATTTTTTGTTTTGTCATACTTCTGCACTTCTTCCAAAACAACATTTTTAATTGTTTCGTATTTTTCTATTAAGTCTGGATCTGTTTTGCTGTACTCTGCAACAATTGCTTCCAAAATTGGTTCAACAGTATTTGCTCCAAGTCCATGGAGATGATCGAGCCCCCGACGAATAAGTCGTCGCAATACATATCCCTGTTCTTTATTGCTTGGAAAAATCTCATTTGAGGTAATAAAAAGTCCCGAAATAAAATGATCTGCAACAATTCTCATGCTTTCTTTATTGCTTGCATATTCTTTTCCAGTTGTTTGCTCAATTTGTTTAATAATCTCTTTAAGAAGACTCGTTTGGAACATATCTACCTGATTTTCTGTTGCTGCAATAAGTCTTTCCAGTCCACCGCCAAAGTCAACGTTTCTTTGTGGTAATTCTTCAAAACCATTTTCTGTTTTTTTATATTGCATAAAAACGCTATTGCCAATTTCCAGATATCTGCCGCAGTCGCAATTGACATGACATTCTCCAGAGGAGAACTCACTATTCTCGTGAATTTTAAGTCCTGCTCCAAAATCATAAAATACTTCACTATCTGGACCGCCTGGCTCGCCAACAGGCATGTTATCCGGAGTTCCACTTCTGCTCCACCAGTTTTTCTCTACACCATAGGTAAAAATTCTTCCCTCTGGATCGAGTCCTGCTTTTGTAAATAATTCTTTCCAGATAGTGATTGATGTTTCATCTTTTGGAACATCTTGATTTCCTTCAACCCCGATTAAATCGGGGTCAAAAACGGTAACGTACAATTTTTTCGGATCAAGTTTTAGCTCTTTTGTCAAAAATTCCCAAAACCAAGGAAGTTGTTCATTTTTAAAATAATCGCCCAGACTCCAGTTGCCAAGCATTCTAAAAAATGTGGTATGACGATTGTCGCCAATTTCATCGATATCCTGTGCTCTGAAAACATTCTGCACGTCAACAAGTCTTTTACCCGATGGATGTTTCTCGCCCAGTAAATAGGTGATGAGTGGCTGCATACCACTAGATGTAAAAAGCGTTGTTGGATCATTCAAAGGCACTAAAGGACTCCCTGTAATTTTTTTGTGGCCACGTTTTTCGAAAAAAGAAAGATAGATATCAATAATTTCTTTGGCTGTCATGGATAGTATTATATCAGATAGATTGTATTCATTGACAAAATTATCTGTCTTGTGCAAGGATTGATGCATGTTAGAAGGACAAGTGCCAAAAATAGAACATACTACGCCTCAATACGCTTCAAAAGAGGGAAGATTTGCTATTCATTCTGCACAACAGGATGCGATACAACATGCAAGTTCTATTTTTCATAATGAACAAACAAAAGGAGCACTCGAGCAAGCTTTTAGTGGCAAAACAACAAATCGAGAGGACGTGTCTTTAGAGGCGCGCCACATGCATTTTGATCAAGAAAATGTGGGAGATTTATTAATTTTGTCAGATGAGACAACAAGAATATATATACGAGGAGATGAAATCGTCTATTCGAGTGAACAAAACAGCAAAAGCAGATTTGACAACCTGGCTGGATTTTTAAGCTCGCCAACCGATAAGAAAGTGGAGTTTACAACAGGACCGGTTGCAGATGTTGCGCTTTTTGGAACTATTAATAATAATTTGCCAGGCATAGTAAGTGAGGATTGGATGAAGGCTGTAGAACAAGCCATAAGTCGCGAAGGAGTAAGTGTTTTTAATCCTAATTTAGGAGCAGGAACCCAATCTTCAGGGATTAGTATGGAGCAATTCGCTAAAGAATCACAACATCTTTTTGAGTCTCCTGTTGTTGTCATGAATTTTGAGGCGCAGCGAGGAGGATTAGCCTTAGCCGAGCTTCGTATGGCAATGCTTGCGTGTATCCTAACAGGACACAAATTAATTGTGCGTATGGAAAAGCCACAGGAAAGCAGAAATATTCTTCGCTCGCGCGCTGTTGCAATAGAGGATATAACATTTTTCCAAGAACGTATCCCAGAATTAAAAGAAAACATGACGTTTTATGATATTGACGATATTACTATTCCAGAATTAGCAACGGAGGCAGTAAAAACAGTACAAGACATGCAAGGAAAACAGGTTGTCAAGAAAAAACTGTCTGGAGTGAGACAAGCAGCAATTGAAAAAGTTGTTTTGTCTGGTTCATCAGCAGATGCACGGGATATTGCAATGAGATTAGAATTAAAACACCAAGCAAAACAGGAAAAAGGAATAGATATAGTAGATACCTATGTACAAAGCTTTGGTCAAGTAGAAGGACAGGGAAACGATGCGGAGTTTGCGGCGATGCGGCAAAGTAGAAAAGAAGAACTCGAAGTTTTGGACAGTGCAACGGATCATATTGTCTATGCAGGAAATTCCTTGAGTCCTTTTGGCCAACTTACTACAGCACTTCTTTTTAGTGTATATAATGGAAGCAAATTACGGGGACTTATCTTAAATCCAGATCTGATTAAGGACATTCGTGATCAGTATAGTAGCGCTACGTATAGAAATCATACAGCAAAAGTGGTCATGGATTATCAATTAGCAAAAATCATGGATCTTCTTAAGGGATTTGAGGGTATTGCTCCAGAGTTGCAGGAATATATTCCTATTATTGCTGATGCGATTAATCCAATTGTTGCATCATTTGAAAAAACAACCATAGAGTCTGCAAGCGATGTGAAACAAGATTCATTGGAGGCTATTGCTGACGCAGAAAGGCTTGTTCCAGGCGATTATAGGCCTGAGATTGCAGAAGCTGTTGTGAGAGCATCCAGTGCTTATTATTCAGGATATCCAGGAGAGGAACAACGGATTCACATGACTAGCGTTGAATATGAAGCGTGGGCTCATGCGGGATATCCAGCAGCAGATCTTTTTGAAAAATATCCCAGTGCCTATGTTGGTAATCACTCAAATCGTGCAAGTGAAGGGGCTCAAAAAGCAAAAAATGCTGGAAGAATGCAAGACTATGATGGGAGTCAAACATTTCCAACGGATGCATTTCGGTCTCAATTAGTTGATTCCCATGGTGCTCCTCTTCATCCATATGTAAAAGAAATGCTTTTAGCAGGAGTAGCGGTGACTGGCCCTGGATTTTATTGGCAGTTAGGAGAAAATCCTGCTGCAGACCCAATGGTTTTGCAGGTTGCAAATGGTCATTTACAAGCGTTAATTATTACCCGAAATGACAGCAAGACAGCGCAGAGGCACGACGCACTTCCTGGAGGCATGGGAGATCCAGAAGATGCCGGACTATCCCAAACACTAGAAAGAGAATTGCATGAGGAAATAGGCATGGATAAAGAGGTGATTCGTGCATTTCCCCGTATAGAAAACGTCTATAGTGGGCTTGTCGGAGATCCTCGAGCAACAATTCATGCCTATCCGACAACTCGACTTGATGTACTTCTTCCAACGCAAGATCAGTTACAACAAATGGTATTATTGCAGGCAGAAGATGATGCAATTGGGTTTCATTGGATGACGCTTACTGAGGCAAATATTCAAAAGCTTTTTGGCATGCATCCGGAGCTTGTGATGATGGGAATTAAGGCATGGCAGGATGCAACAGGGGTTGTTGTTGATAAACAAGGGAAAATTGGAAAACGTGGCTAATCTAGCTTGTTTTAAAATGAAAATTGGTGTTGACAAAACGCAACTGCCATGATATAAATAGTAGACCTTAGCTAAGAAAAGGGAAGGGTTAACAGCCCATTTCCTTTTTTTTCGTGGTAATTGCCCGCCCATTAATATTATCAAATGCCTAAAAAGACAGACTTACCACTTACAAGACAAAACTGGGGACGAGATTACGAAATCGTACCACAATTAGATCTTCTTGATATTCAAAAAAAATCCTACGCAGCATTTAAAGAACACGCAATCGGTGAAATCCTTCAGGAAATTTCTCCTGTTGAAGATTTTACAGAAAAAAATTGGTCACTTTCCTTTGGTCATTACCGACTTGGTAAGCCAAATTATTCTCCTGAAGAAGCAATGATTAAAGGAGTTACCTTCGATGCCCCACTCTACGTAGAAGCAACCCTCACCAACAAAAAAACCAACGAGCAGCAAGCACAAGAGATTTTTCTTGGAGATATTCCACAAATGACTGACAGAGGCACTTTTGTCGTCAATGGAATTGAAAGATCTGTCGTGAACCAATTAGTACGCTCTCCAGGCGTATTTTTTACGGTTAGTGTTGACGCAGTCACAGGAAAACCTTTGTATACAGCAGAAATTCGACCCGTTCATGGCTCATGGCTAGAAATTGCTACCACACGACACGGCACCATGACAGTAAAAATTGACAGACGACGAAAATTCCCAATCACAACCTTCCTCAGGGCTATTGGCCTTTCTTCGAATGAAGATATTAGGACAAGATTTGAAAATGTCACTGATAAAGAAGCATTTATTGACAATACATTAGCAAAAGACGAGACAAGTAGTGAAGCAGAAGCAATGATTGAGATTTTCAAGAAGATGCATCCTGGCGAGCCAGTTGTTCTTGAAAAAGTCCGTGAATCACTCAACGGACTTTTCTTTAATAACAGACGATATGATTTGGGTGCAGTTGGTAGGTATAAAATCAATAAAAAATTAGCAGATGTACCAGGATTCCATGCATCCCATGAGCGGGTTTTGTCTGTTGACGACGTTGTTGGTACTATTGCATACCTGATGCGACTGGTTACCGGAGAGGGCATTGTTGATGATATTGATTCATTGGCAAATAGACGTATTCGAAGTGTTGGCGAATTGGTTGCAACAACAGCATTTAGAGTTGGAGTTCTTCGTTTAGAGCGCTCAATTAAGGAAAGAATGTCTCTGATGCAAACAGATCAACCTTCAACAATTAGTAACCTTATTAATGCGCGACCTATTATGGCCGCTTTGAATGAATTCTTCCGCACCTCTCAGCTCTCCACCATTTTAGACCAAACCAATCCACTCGCAGAAATCGATAATTTAAATCGTTTAACCGTCATGGGAACAGGCGGTATCTCACGGGAACGTGCGGCGTTCTCTATCCGAGATATCAATGCCTCACAGTATAGTAGGGTCTGTCCCATCCGCAGTCCTGAAGGTCCAAATATCGGTTTGGTTACCTATCTCTCGCTCTATGCACGGGTGAATGAGTATGGTTTCTTGGAAGCACCATATAGAAAAGTTGCTGTCAATGGTAAAAAAGTTGTTGCAACAGATGAAATAGTCTATCTGGATGCAGAAGATGAGCAAAAGCAATACATTACTCATGCAGGTGTTTTGAATGAGAAAGACGAAATAGAAGCAGACCGCGTACCAGCACGATTTAGAGGAGAATTCTTAGAAGTAGAAAAAGAGAAAATTGCCTATGTTGACGTATTGCCGCAGCAAGTTGTTGGCTCGTCAGCAAGTTTGATTCCTTTTGTTGCACATGATGAAGCAAACCGTGCCCTTATGGGTACACACATGCAATGTCAGGCAGTGCCTTTGGTTGCACCAGAGTCTCCAGTTGTTGGAACAGGTATGGAAGGCAAAATTTCAGAAGTCATGGGAAGAGTTGTGAAAGCACCATTTGATGGGAAAATTAGTCACGCAGATGCACGATCAGTCACTATTGAAGGGAAAAATGAAAAGAAAAGTTTTGTCTTAGAAACATTCCACCGAACAGCAAATACGACATCGTACACACAAAAAACAGTCGTGAAGAGTGGTCAAGTTGTGAAAAAAGGCGACATTTTAATCGATGGACCAGCTTCACAAAACGGAGAATTAGCACTTGGTCAAAATTTAGTTATTGCATATGCATCTTTTGAAGGTTTGGGGTATGAAGACGCTATTGTTATTTCAGAGCGAATGGTTAAAGAAGATGTTCTGTCCAGTATTCACATTGAAAAATATGAAGCAGCAGTTGTTGAAACAAAATTAGGACCAGAAGAAACAACACGAGATATTCCAAACGTGTCAGAAGAAGATTTGGCCAATTTAGATGAAGACGGTATTGTCACGATCGGTGCAGAAGTAGGACCTGGCGATATCTTGGTTGGAAAAATCGCACCAAAAGGTGAAACAGAATTAACAGCAGAAGAGCGCTTGTTAAGAGCAATCTTTGGGGAACAGGCACGAGAAGTCAGAGACACATCTCTTCGAATTCCACATGGCGAGCGTGGAACAGTCGTGAATGTTCAAATATTAGATAGGAAAAAGGGCGACGAGTTGGAGCCTGGCACAATTCGAAAGATTTTGGTTGAAGTTGCACAGTTTAGGCATGTCGTTGTTGGAGATAAATTGGCAGGACGACATGGAAATAAAGGCGTTATTTCACGAATTCTTCCTACAGCAGACATGCCATACTTGGAAGACGGAACACCGGTTGATATTATTATTTCCCCAATCTCAGTGTTGGCTCGTATGAATTTGGGACAGCTTCTGGAAGCACATTTAGGTTATGCAGCACGAAAATTAGGCTTTAAAGTTGCAACACCAGCATTTGAAAAAATCAGTGAAGATCAGATTACTGACCTTATCAAAGAAGCAGGACTTCCAGTGAGTGGAAAATCAAAATTATACGATGGTCGAACAGGCGAAGCGTATGAAAATCCAGTTGTTGTCGGTATTGAATATGTCATGAAGCTTATCCACATGGTTGAAGATAAAGCACATGCTCGTAGTACAGGTCCATACTCTTTGGTTACTCAACAGCCTCTTGGTGGAAAAGCACAAATGGGAGGACAAAGATTGGGAGAAATGGAAGTGTGGGCACTTGAATCACATCGAGCACAACATGTGTTGCAAGAAATGCTTACCTACAAGTCAGACGATGTTGTTGGCAGAACAAAAGCATTCGAGGCTATTGTTAAGGGTACAGATATTCCAACACCTCGAGTTCCAGAATCATTCAAGGTTTTGGTAAAAGAATTGCAAGCATTAGGTCTTAAGATTGATCCAGTAGAGGCAGAAGTAAAAGTTGATGAAACGCTTGCACCAGCAGGAGTCCCAGCAGAACTTGCAGCAGAAGAAAAAACAGAATCAGAAGTAAAAGAAATGGAAGAAGCATTGGGAGCAGAAGAAGTTGCTGACGAAAAATCAGAAGAATCCCCCAAGGGGACTAGCTTCGCCGAAGCGGCGGAAGCAGGGGTTGAAGAAACAGCAGAAGTAGGAGATAATGTGATTTCAGAAACACCAGAAGAAGGAGGTCAAGAATAACTATGGATAATAAAAACATGAAAAAATTAAAAGACGTAACTATTGTTGACTTTAAAGCACTTCGAATTTTGCTCGCATCACGAGAAGATATTTTAAATGCATCGTTTGGAGAGGTTACTAAGCCAGAAACAATCAACTACCGAACACTTCGACCTGAAAAAGATGGTTTGTTTGATGAGCGAATCTTTGGACCAACCAAAGACTGGGAATGTTATTGTGGAAAGTACAAAAGAATCAGATACAAGGGTATTATTTGCGACAAATGCGGTGTTGAAGTGACCTTGTCTCGCGTACGACGAGAGCGAATGGGACACATTATGTTGAGTAGTCCTGTTTCTCATGTGTGGTTTTTCAAAGGTGCTTCTAGTGCACTTTCTACATTCCTCGATGTGTCTCAGAAGAGTTTGGAATCAGTTATTTACTACGCATCTCATCTCGTTGTTGGTATTGATGAAGAGAAGAAAAAAGAAGCACTGGAAACACTCGCTCAAAATATTGAGAGTAGAAAAGCACAACTTTTGAAAGATAAAGAAGAAGAAGAGCGAAAGATTAACGAAGATACAGAAGAAAAAGAGAGCAGTAAGATGAAATCTGAACAAAAAAAGCTCGTTGGACAAGAATTAGAGTTGATGAAAAGGCAAAAAATTGCACGACTTAACACACGAGTTGAAGAGGAAAGTAAAAAAATTGAAGAAATCGCAACAGCACTCAGTAATTTACTCAAGAGTCTCAAAGTTTCTTCTGTTTTGTCAGAAGATGAATACTTTAAGATTTTGGAATACGATATTCCTGTTTTCTTCTCCATGAAGACAGGTGCAGAAGCAATCTTGGATCTGATGAAAGAATATGATTTGGACAAGATGATTGCTGATTTGCGAGTAGATTTGGAAAAAGCAGGCGGACAAAGATATCTGAAATTAATCAAAAGACTCAGACTCATTGAGTCAATGAAAAAAGCAGGCATTGATGCAAAAGCAATGGTCATGACAGCACTTCCTGTTATTCCACCAGATCTTCGACCTATGGTGCAATTAGCAGGCGGACGATTTGCAACATCAGATCTTAACGATTTATACAGAAGAGTTATTAATAGAAACAATCGCTTAAAGCATCTCATGAGTCTTGGTGCACCAGAAATCATTTTGCGAAATGAAAAAAGAATGCTTCAGGAATCTGTTGATGCACTTATTGATGCAAGTCAGCGAGGCGCACAGGCAATTGCTTCACCTTTAAGATCGTTATCAGACATGCTTCGAGGAAAACAAGGCCGATTTAGACAGAATTTGCTTGGAAAACGAGTCGATTATTCCGGTCGTTCGGTTATTGTTGTCGGACCAGACCTTAAGCTTTCGGAATGCGGACTGCCAAAAGAAATGGCATTAGAAATGTTTAAACCATTTGTTTTGCGTGAAGTTATCATGCGAGGCTATGCGCCAAACATTAAGAGTGCAAAACGATTTATTGAAAAAAGACCACCAGAAGTCTTTGATATTTTGGAAGAAATCACAAAAAATCATCCAGTTTTGTTAAACCGTGCTCCAACCTTGCATAAATTAGGTATTCAAGCATTCTTCCCTCGACTTATCGAAGGAAGTGCAATCGCACTCCATCCTTGTGTTTGCTCTGGCTACAATGCAGACTTTGACGGCGATCAGATGGCTGTTCACATTCCTTTGTCTAAAAAAGCACAAGCTGAGGCAATTGAATTGATGATGCCTCGACACAACTTACTTAAGCCTGCAGATGGATCGCCTATTACACTTCCTAACAAAGAAATGGCACTTGGTATTTATTACCTCACATCTTTAGATTCATCTTTGAAAAAAGAAGATATGCCTGTTTTTGGTGACAGTACCGAAGCATTCTTGGCATTCACCATGAAGAAAGTAACTTTGAGACAACCAATTATGGTGAGAGTGCAAAACGGGTCGAAGATGGAAACTATTGAAACATCAGTTGGAAGATTGAAATTCAATGAAAATCTTCTTCCAGACATGAAATTCATGAATGAAGCAGTCAAAGCATCGGGTATTAAGAAATTGGTTACCAGTGCACTGCTTACGTACACAGCAGACGAAGTTGCAGATTTAATCGATCGTATTAAAAGTCTTGGATTCTACGGATCAACACAATCAGGTATTTCTGTTTCAGTATTTGATAACGAAATGGTTGGGGGTAAAGAAGTCATGATTGCAGAAGCAGAGAAAAAAGTTGCGCAAATCGAGACTGAATACCAGCAAGGTCTTATCACAATCGAAGAGAAAAAACGACTTCAAAATGACGTATGGCTTAAAGTAACAGAAGAAATTGCAGGACTTACCTGGAATGCACTCAAAGAAACAAGTATTTTAAAGACCATTATTAATTCGGAAGGATCTCGTGCAGGTAAAGAACAGCTCAAGCAGCTTTCTGCAATGCGAGGACTTATTCTTGATCCATTGGGTCGAATTGTTGAGCTTCCAATTAAGTCTAACTTCCGAGAAGGCTTGAGTATTTTTGAATACGTCGCATCAGCAAGAGGTTCCCGAAAAGGTTTGACAGACTCTGCTCTTAAGACAGCAAACGCAGGATACTTGACACGACGTTTGGTTGATGTTTCTCATGATGTCATTATTCGAGAAGATGATTGTGGTAGTACAGAAGGATTAGTTATTCTTCGAAATGACGGCGACCGAACAGCAAGTTTTGGCGACAGACTTATTGGCCGATTCGCTCAGACAAAGGTTGTTGCAGATCGAAAAACGTTGGTTGATGTCAATGAGTTGATTACACCAGAAATTGCAAAAGAAATAGAAGCAACAAATCTTTCGGAAGTTGTTGTACGATCTCCACTTACCTGTAAATTACAAAGTGGCATGTGTAAATTCTGCTATGGTTGGGACTTCTCAACAAAGCAAATTGTTAACTCAGGCGTTCCAGTTGGTGTAGTTGCAGCACAATCCATTGGAGAACCAGGTACACAGTTGACCATGCGTACAAGATATGTCGCAGGAGCTGTTATGCAAGACGTGACTCATGGCTTGCCAAGAGTTGAAGAGTTATTTGAAATGCGAACACCAAAGAATTTGTCTCCAGTTGCAGAAATTTCAGGTAAGTTGTCTATTGAAACAACAGACGAAGGATACAAGATTGTTATTAAAAATACCAAGATGAAGCCGGTAGAAGTTCAGGAATACTTTGTTCCATTAGCTTCTGAATTGGCAGTAAAAGATGGACAAGACATAACAGCAGGAACAGCTTTGGCACTTGGCTATCTCGATCCAAAAGAATTGATTAAAGTTAAGGGTGTCCATTCGGCACAACAATACATTCTTTCTGAGGCACAAAAAGTGTATGAATCTCAGGGAATTGCTATTAATGACAAGCATTTTGAAATCATTATTCGAAAGATGTCCGATAAAGTGATTGTTGAAACAGTTGGCGACACGCCACTAATTCCAGGTGATTTCATTACGCAGAATCGATTTGAAGAAGTGAATGCAGAGACACTATCACAAGGTGGCGAGCCAGCAACTGCACGACAAGTTATCTTGGGTATCACCAAAGCAGCTCTCTTCTCTGATTCATGGCTTTCTGCAGCTTCATTCCAAGAGACAACAAAAGTCTTAACAGAAGCAGCATTGGAAGGTCGAGAAGATAGACTCGTTGGTCTTAAGGAAAACGTTATTATCGGTCGACTTATTCCGGTTGAAGGTTTGACATTTGAGGAAGAAACAACACCTGAAACCCCTGCAACTCCTGAGGTGCTTGAAGAGAGAACAGTAGTTGAGGTATAATATATCGACAAATTCCAATTCACAAGTTCCAAATTCCAAAAAATTTGAGATTTGTGATTTGAGATTTGGGTTTTACGACTAAAAAATTTATGCCAACATTATCACAATTAGTAAAAAGAGGACGATCAAAAAAGATTAAAAAGGTTAAAGCAACAGCGTTGCGAAGATCGTATAATGCAAAAGATCGTTTGTATAAAAATGTTAGCTCGCCACAAAAACGAGGAGTGGTTACCTTGGTCAAAACCATGACACCAAAAAAGCCTAATTCAGCTTTAAGAAAAGTTGCAAGAGTCAAGCTTTCCAATAGAACAGAAGTTACTGCATATATTCAGGGAGTTGGACACAGTTTGGCTGAGCACGGTATTGTTTTGGTCAGAGGCGGCCGCGTAAAAGATTTACCAGGCGTTAAATACCATATTGTCAGAGGTAAATTTGATTTACAAGGTGTTGTCGGACGAAATTCGAGTCGAAGTAAATACGGAACGAAAAAAGGCCAAGGTGGAGCAAAGCCTGCAGCAAAAGCAGCGCCAGCAGCATAGTTCGGGCTATATATAAAATATATGAGACACGCAAAAGTTACTAAAAGAAAAGCAGAACCAGATCAATTATATAACAGTGTTTTGGTTGCCAAATTCATTAACAATGTTATGAAAGATGGCAAAAAAACCATTG
>DATICB010000009.1:0-47806 GCA_035457005.1 Patescibacteria group bacterium | reverse complement strand
AAAATGTCTAAATGAATCAATTGTAAGACTTCTCAGGGGATAAAAAATACGAAGAGAATCAAACCCAATCGGCTTATTTGCTGGTCCATTAGGATAGTCAGGACGTGGATATGATTTCCAGGGTTCATAAAAAGAGACAAGCAAATTACCAGCAAATGGAACTTTATGAAAAAAAATATACTGTCTGAAAATAAAAATGGTCACAAAAAGGAAAAGCAGTATTGGCAGTAAAGCAGCTATTCGTTTCATTTACTTTGAAAATCGATACAATAAAAGAGTCCAGAGGGCTTTTTTGCCATCCCGAAATGTGTTTAATTTTTTTCCCTCCGTGTATCCCCTAGGTTTTGTCTGGATAGGAATTTCATGAATTTTATATCCTTCTTTTATTAATTTTGCTGTAATTTCTGGTTCAAATTCGAATCCTTTTGCTCGTAGGTCCATATGGACAACTGCTTTTTTCGGAAATAGTTTATAACATGTCTCCATATCGGTGATCCATTGTCCATACAAGGCACTTGTTATGAGACTTAATAATTTATTCCCTGCATAGTGTAACAGGAAACGTCCTGTTCGCTCTTCTTTTTCAAAGTGAGGGAGACGTTTTAACCTTGTCCCATATACAACTTCTGCTTTTTTGTCCAATACTTCCTGAAAAAGTCTTACAATGTCCTTTGGATTATATTCCAAGTCTGCATCTTGAATAATAATATACTCTCCATTTGCCTTCTCGACCCCTGTTCGAATCGCCTGTCCTTTTCCTGCATTTTTTGCATGTTGAAAAAGGAAAACACCATCTTTTTTGTGTTTTTCCAAGAATTCTTTTATCTTTCCAACTGTCTTATCCTTCGATCCATCATCAACAATAACAATTTCTCTTTGTGTTGCTGTCGGAAATGTAAGTTCTAACAATTTTTCCAAAACAGACACAATTGTCTTTTCTTCATTAAAAACAGGAACAATAATTGATAACTTCATGAGTTTAATTTATTTTTGAAATAACTGCTCTATCGGACAATACTACCAAATGCTGTACATTCTTCCTTTCTTGTAATACTTTTGGCAGAGAAAAAAGCGCTTCACCAAATCCAAAAAGAAACGCCTTATCTTCTCTTATTACTGCTTTTATCAAAAATGTGGGAAGATACAAAACATTTTGGATAAGAAGCATTGTATCAGTTGCATTTAACCACGTAAAGAAGAATTGATTTCTATATGCTGTTTTTCTAACAGAAAAGCTTGTGTAATTTTGTTTTATTGAACCGGTTTCATGCTCATGTCTCACAATACTCTTTTTTTCGAACAACACTCCATATCCCGCTTTCTGCGCTCTGTATGATATGTCTATGTCTTCCCAATAAAATGGATTGTAGAGCTCATTAAGTCCGTCAATTTTCTCCCAGGTACTTTTCCTGAAAGCTCCGCTCCCGCCACTCACCCACAAGGTTGAATTACCACCTTCTACATCGCCTCTAGCATGAATGAGAAAGCCTTTATTCCATTTTCCAACTCCCCTTCCACGCAAAATTTTTTTCCCATTTTCTATACTCTCATCCATGCAACCAACAGCAAAAACATTTTCGTTTTCAAAATGTTTTAGAAGAGGCTCCAGGAAATTATCTGATGGTAACACATCAGTATTTAACAAAATAATAATTTCTCCCTTTGCTGCCTCCACTCCTTTATTAACGTTTGTTGCATATCCCTTATTTTTTCCAGTGCTGTTTTCAAGAATGGTAATTAAAACATGTGATTTATTTTTGTCACAAAACTTCTTAAGAAATACAATAGAATCATCTTTTGAGCTATCATCCGCAATAACAATTTCACTTTTTCCGTTTTTGTAATTTTTGGCAATTGTTAAAACTTTTGGTAAGTTTTTCTTAAGCAACGCTTCTCCATTAAAATTAGGTATAACAAAACTGATATTCATATTTAAAATAAGTGTACGGTAAATTTAACAACGTGTATACCTTTTGGAACAAAAACACCTCGAAGCGCAAGATCTGTTGGATATATTTTTGTTTCCTTTCCGTCAACATATGCATGCCATGCTGGATAAAAACTGTCAGAAAGTACTAAAAATCCATCTCCTGAATTTTTTGTCTGAATAACTACTTCATTATCTGTGTAAGAAGTAATTGTTGCATTACCCTTTTGCAGGTTATCCATATGAACAAAATTTCCCTTAACAACCGCATTGGTCTGTAAATTATCTTTGGAATTAAATAAAAAGTTAATTGATTCCTCTGATGTGACCACTTGTTCAATATGTTGAACAAAAAATGCTCTTGGAAAGACATTTTTATTTTCATACACCCTTGTCTGACCTTCTGTAAATACTTTTTGTAAAGAAGCATCATGTAAATCTGTTAATGAAAGAATATACCTTACACCAAGTAAATTAATGAGTTGATTTTGGTAATTATGCGGCGTGATAATTCTGTTAAAACCAAATGGTTCATGAATATCTGGCTTGTTGCGCTCTATTGCCGCAATTAATTCACCATATTCTTTTATATACAATGGGTCGTATCCATCGACACTTTGAAGGTGGTAAACAAGTGAAAAATTGGGTGGTAAAATTTGTGAATCTGTTGTCATAATGCGACTTATGCCAGCGTGTGACCGAAGAAATTGTATTGTTTTTGTCTGAGGAAAAAGATACGTCCCTTTTGTAAACGAATTAAATTTATCTGCAAATCGAATACCATCAAGCGCTGCCAAAACAACCAAACAGATAACAACTATAAAGAGAAACTGTTTTTTTGTCCGCAAACACTGTCCCAAAACAATAAGAAACACCGTAAGCATAAAAATAATGGATGGAAATACCAGGTTGTGTTTGGCAACAGCAATATTTTCTAAAGAAACCATTGGTAAGAGACTGCTGTGTAAAAAAACAGAAAACCAAATAGCACCAAACACCATCGATACGAAAGTGACGGCAATATAAACTTTCTTACCGTTTTCTAAAAATGCATGCAAACCAAATGCAGCCAGAATAGCCAAAGAGAAATCAATCAAAAATAATATTCTTGTTGGCTGAAGTGTAACAAGAAATGGTATATGAAGTATTTCTGGCACATATGCAAATGGTGTTGGAAGAGCAAGAAAAAGTGCAATAAGACATGTCCCAAAGAAAAACCATATTGTTTTTTCTTTTTTTATGAAAAGTGCATAAAGGACAAAAAATAATCCGACAATACCAACATACCCAGTTAATTCTGCATAATTCCAAACTCCCCAATAATTGAGCGTTGTCGGATTGCCAAAAAAATCAGGGACAAAAAAAGTGATAAGGTGTTGATAGGGCAAAAACCACCCCACAGACATTACTAAATCTGTTTCGCGCGAAGAGTGTAAAACAAATTGCGCAAACGGCAACCACTGTATTGCTGTAATAAGAAAAAAAACAACTAAAAGCCCGACTGCAAAAAAGAGATGTTTTATTTTTCCTTTTTCTGAAAAAAATCGTAAAAGAAAATACCCTGTCGCGCAAAACATCTCGTAGAGAAATGTTTGGGCGTGACCCGCTAAAAAGGCAAAACATAGTGAAAAAAGACAAAGCACATACCATAACCACTTTTTTTTACTAACAAAGGCTTTGTCAATAGATAGGAGAATCAATGGCAACCAGAGTGCAACAAAATCAATTGTTCCCCACTCAAGCCAACTTATAAAAAACCCTGAAAAAATAAAAACAGTTGCCCCAAATAGCGACGGCAACACGGACAATTTTCGATTACGAAGATAAAAAAACATAAAAAATCCACCCAAGAATGACTGCAAAACAATAAGGACACTCCACGCTATTGCAAAAGGCAATAAGAAAAAAATGAAATTAAATGGCATTAATCCAGCTGATTGTAAATTTCCCAAAAGAGGATTCCCGGCAAAATTGTATGGATTCCATAATGGCAATTCCCATTTTTTCTCTTGCACAATACTCTCCAATCTCCACGGATATTGTTGCCTAACAGGATCGGTAATGAGAAAGTTTTTAAAAGGAATACCGCGTGGATACTCTATCGCGTAGAAATCACGGAATGGATTATAGAGACCAACAATGGTATCTGATGGAATAGGGAGTAAATTTTGAAGAAAAAACTGCCTAAAGAAAACAATAATAATTGCTGAAAGAATAAAAAATGGCAATAATTTTCTCATTGTAGTAAAGCTCGCACTGCATCTGAAAATTTTTCATAGCTAAAATCTTTCGCTCTCTCTTTTGCTTGTTGAGACATTTTTTGCCAAAGCTTTTCATCTTTTGTTAGTTCAAGTGTTTTTTTCTCTAACTCCTCTAAGGAATTCCACAACAAACCATTTTCCCCGTCACTCACAATTTCTTTTTGTCCTCCCGCATTAATAACAACTGGCACACAACCTGCACCCATTGCCTCAACTGTTGAGATACCGAAATGCTCGGCAAACGCAGGGTACTTTTGTAAATCTTCACCGTATCCAGATGCATGCCAGTATATTTTTGCCTTTGAGTAAAGATCCCAAAGAGAATCATTTGTTTTATTCACTGCAAATTCAATTGGGAACCCTTTAGCTTGATTTTTCATTTCCTCAAATTTTTGCATATCATTATCCATAACGCTTACTGCTAAAATAAACTTCCAATTCTTTAAACCTTTTTCAACCATGTGTTTAAATGCTTCAATCATCACATGCTGTTTTTTGAAATCACCTGCACGGGTAAGGGGGTCTATAAGACGGAACCTTCCAACGTGTAGTACGTAATTTTCCTTTTTCACTTGCTTAGGCGATAAGACAACTGGAGGATAAATGATAACTGCTTTATCCTTTATTTTCTTTCCTAAATATGATCGTGTGTATTCAGAGTTGCAGAAAAATTTTGTAACTCTTATTAATTTCAATTTGCCCCACAATGAATCTGTCTGCATACGTGCCAGGGGTTGTTGTATGTGTAGAAATAAACGTTTACTACCCAGAAAGGGGATACTTCCATCGGATAAAGCAATAATTACATCGTATTTTTGAGTCATTGAAAATCTTTGTAAAAGATTGTACCGAGAGCTGAAAATGTTTGGAGCCTGTTTGGCTCTAGAAAGGTCTATCCCGAATCTTTTGATTACGTTTTTTACATCTTCTTTATTATCCCAAAAAACATCAACGGTATTCGTATCTGCCAGACACGAGGCTATGCTCATCATGTACTTCTCTCCGCCTCCCAAGTCATCAAGATATGGATCGTAGATTCCGATACGCATAAGATAATTGTACCAAGTTTTGACAGAGTACAAAAGGACGTGATATGATAAATCATATGAATTTTGGAGCAGTACCAGCACCACTTCTTTTTGCCTTATTTATCTGGTCACTTTTTTGGAAAGGTTTAGCTTTGTGGCACAGTAGTAAACTTTCTCAAAGGAATTGGTTTGTAGTTATGTTGGTTGTTAATACAGCGGGACTCTTAGAGATTGCATATCTTTTCTTTTTTGCTAAGAAAAAATTTGATTATCATACACTTTTCTTCTGGAAGAAATAAAGTCCACCAATTAAACTTAGCCCAATAACGGTGCCCCATATGCCATAGACAAAACTATCGGGAAAATAACGAAATACTACCACATGCTTACCAGAAGGAATAGCAATTGCACGAGATGCATAATCTGCGCGGTAGATTTTTGTCTCTTTCCCATCAACATACGCACGCCAACCGGGAAAATATGTGTCTGAAAGGAAAAGAAGTGCTTTAGCACTGCTTGTTGTTGTAATTATTACTGCATTTGCAGTATATGAATTGATGGTTGCAGTTGCAGAAAGCGAATTGGTTTTGGCAATTACTGGATCTTCTTCCAAAAGAATTGTCTTTTTTCTATCTATTGATTGTCCAAACAAAGTGTCCAATTCATCTTTCCCATGTGCTTTAACCACATAATCTCCCACAATAAATGCGCGTGGATAGGCCATTTTGTTTTTAAATACGATATAAGAACCATCCTGATAAGCAATAGAAAAATCATTTGGATAGACCCATACTGGAAATGTCCATGGTTTATTTGTGTCAGATATCTTGTGAACAATATAGGTAACGCCAAGAAGATTCAGAGCATCTTTTGTATACTTCCCATTTTTTGGAAAATCAACAACCGAACGCGCTGCGGGACGTATTGTTCCATCTGCAACAAAACTTGCAAATTCACCAAATCTTTCGGGATACAGCGCATCGTATCCCTCTAGGCTTGGCAATTGATAGTACAAAGAAACTTGTCCACCATAATTTCCAAGTGTTCTACTGTTTTTTATTGTTTGGAAAAACTTGGTAATGCCTATTTCTGGAAAGACTAAATTTTGTGGACTAAACGATTGCCACTTTGATCCAAATCGATACATGTCAAAAAAAGTTAACGCAAGAAATAAAACAATTACAAGAGAAACGACTTTTTTATTTTTTGTAAGAAAAACCACAGTAGTGCCAATAATGGCACCAATCAAAAGAATCGAAGGCAACATAAAATTTTGCTTAGCGATACGGACATGATCCAAAGACATTCCTAAGTGAACTAAAACAATTGTCCATCCAACTATAAGAAAAAGAATGCTAAAAAAATCAAGAAATAGCTTTTTCTTTTTTGATGCATTTATCCAGCTGTCAAAACCAAATCCAGACAAAACAGCCAAGGAGAAACTAAAAAGAACAATAATTCTTCCCGCAGCAGATGTTGCCAAAACAGGGACACGAAATTGTACGATGAGATCTCCTAAAAATGTTGGCGTTGCTAGAAAAAGCGACAAAAGACTAAGGCCAACAAAAAATACAACAAACTTATTTTTCTTTAATTCCAACAGACTAAACACCGCGAATAAAAATGGTAAAACACCAATATAACATCCCCACTCTGCATAATGCCCAAACCAATCATTACGAGTTACTGGATTGCCAAAAAAATCAGGTGCCACAACGATAAAAAGATATTGCAAGGGAATCACTTCAGGTCTCTGAAAAATGGTACTTCGCAGAGAAACTGCATAAAATGCAATGGATGGAAAAATCTGCACAGAAGCAAGAAGTACTCCAATGACTAACGCAACTAAGCCAAATAAAATTATTTTTTTCTTTCTTAATGGAACATACCGAAAAAGAAAATATAAAAATCCTGCAAAAAATACATAGAGACTTATTTGAAAATGTCCACTTAAAAAGGAAAAAGTCAAACCAAAGACAACAAGTAAAAGATATCTGAATCGCTGCGACAAAACATATCCCTCAAGACCTAACAAAACAAGAGGCAGGACACCGATTGCATAACCAAGTGTCCCATATCCCATCCATGTTGTTAGAAAACTGCAGAACATAAATGCAACAGATGAAACAACAGAACCAGCAGGCGAAATCTGAAGTTTTCTTACAAAGAAATACATTCCCAGTCCTGCAAGGAGTGGCTGAAGCAAAATAAGCAAACCCCAACTTATGACAAATGGAAAAATAAAAAATAAAAGATTCATTGGAGAAAATGCTGCAGATTGATAATTTGCCAAAAAAGGTGTCCCTGCAAATTGGTAAGGATTCCACAGGGGAATTTCACCTGACTTCCAATCTGAAATTATCAAATGTTTCCATGGATACAACTGATCTATCACGTCTGGCATTGCATTATTTTTAACGGGTTGATTAAACTGTGAGTATTGACTCCAAGGTGGAAAAAAAGTGACGTTATAATCTCCTGCAAAGGGAATTTTTCCTTGAAAAAAAAATGGGTAACTAAATAAAACCCAAAGAAGAAAAATAATTCCAATCGCCCAGAAAGATTTTATTGTTTTTGCTAATAAAAAAGAGTTCGCATTTTTCATTTTTCACTTTTATTTTGCATTTCCCAAAGCGTTGCGTAGGTGACAAACATACTATACGCTTGATACATACTTTCTATAAATCCAGCAGTCCCCGCTTTCCAACCACCTTGCTGTATATATGAATCAAAAAACCCTGTCATCATAACGCGTATTAAGCGCCACCAGACAATCTTTGGATGATTTACATCCATCCGGAGCTTTGCTTCTATTTTTGACCATTGAATTGTCTTATCCAACATGCTTGCCAAGTCTCGATGAGTAAAATGAAGTAAATATCCATGCAAGATTCCTACCGAACCTTCAATTCTTGGAGTTTCATGAAGTTTTCCATACCATCCTTTTAAATTCTCTTTTTTAAAAAGACGCTCAAGTTCTTCTATTTTCGGCCATTCATGATTTCCAAAATAGAAATTTTTTCTTTTCAGTTTGTATGCAGCGAATTCACTCGAGCTAACTGTCTGTTCAATTTCTTTTTTTAAATCAACACTCACTCTTTCATCCGTATCTATATACAAAACCCATTCCCCCCTTGCTTCTTTTAGCCCAATCGTACGATTTTCCGCAAAATTATTTTCAATTCCTTTTATCACTTTTGCATGGAGTAATTTTGCTATATGTACTGTTTTATCTGTTGAATTGTCATCAACAACAATAATTTCATCACAAAATGTTACAGATTCTATGCAGTCTTTTAAAAGTTCTTCTGCGTTTTTTGCAATAATAATTGCGGATAGCTTCATAGCGCAAAACTTCCCCTTCCAAATTTTCTTAAATAAAAATCTTGAATTCCTTTTCTCTGCCACTTTCTTCCGTTAAAAAGCAGTCGAACGCTTTCCCGAAGCAGTGCAATCTTTGACCTTAGGGGCGCATATCTCATACCAAAAATCATTCTATTGCGAGTTAGGTAATAGTCGTGAAGAAATGACCCAGATCCGCCCCCAGATGCAGCATTTAAATGCCAAATGACAGCATTTGGCTGATAGACAATAGAAAATCCTGCGTGTAAAACCCGCTGACTTAAATCTGCATCTTCAAAATATAAATATAACAAATTGTCAAATATGCCGACTTTTTCTAAAACATTTCTTGGAATACACATGCAACATCCTGTTGCAAAATCTATCTGCTCAACTTTATCATATTGTCCACTATCTACCTCATCGACACCCCTGTGACGACTAAAAACATTCTTCCAATCCATAAAACCTCCTGCATACCACAGCACTTTTCCTCTTTCTGTTTCTTTATATTTGTCTTTATGAAATTCATGATTTTTCGCAAAATAAATTTTTGGTACAACAATACCTACGTTGGAATTATTTTTAAATACCTCTACAAATTCGCTAATTAAATTATTATCTACTAATGTATCGTTATTCAGAATAACAACATAGTCTGCCTTCTTTTCAAGTGCTTTTTGTATTCCAAAATTATATCCTCCAGTAAAACCAAGGTTTTTTTCTGTATGATAAAAAGAAATCTTTTGTTTTTTTTCACTTTCCAATAAAACAAATGGGGATTTCGATGCATTGTCAACAACAATAATAGAAAGTGAAAAATCTTTTTGAGAAACTTTTGCTAACGATGCCAACAAATTGTGCGTTTCTTCTTCACTATTGAAGTTGACAGTTACCACAGTAATTTTTGTCATAGACCTAACTTTCTTTTTGTCTTAAGAAGAATTTTGGATGCAGGATTTCTTGTTTGTTCTAGTCTTGCCGTATCAATCCAGTAGTGAAATTCTTTTTGTGAGCCCGCTACTCCTTTGGCAAGAATACTCAACGATTCATGTTTTTCAACAAATTTTTCGTGTTCCCACAAATAGCAAAAGACAGCAAAGTGGTAGCATGCCATAAGAAGTGACAAGATAAGTCCGTGAAATCCATCTTTGAATCCGTACCGAGCAAAATACCTGCTTAAAAATTCGCGCACTGGAAAACGAATACTATCTGCAAAAGAAAATGTATATCCTTTTTCAATCAATGCTTCTGCCTCGTTTGGCGCATAGACTGTGAGTCCTCTGTGTAAGAATTGATACACAGACTGATACGCCTCATGCATGATTGGCGCTGTCAAACGGCCAGTCTCGCCCTCCACAAATAAGTCTTCATGAACATGTTTATTAACATACTTTCCCATACCGCTTTTAAAGAGTCTCATTTGGTAATCTGGATACCACCCCGTGTGTGCAATCCATTTCTCAAAAATAATATTTTTTCTTGGAATCCAAAATCCAACCAGTTTGGTATTTTCAGAAAGTGTCTTTTGGATTTCTTTTTTTACCTCATCGGTAAGAGATTCATCGGCATCAAGAGATAATGTCCAATCTTTCGTTGCTTTATCAAATCCAAAATTTTTTTGTCTATCTATGTCTGCTGGATTATTTTTTTGCGAATAAATTTTTTTGGTAAATTTTTTTGCAATTGCTACAGTACTATCTGATGATTCGTGATCAACAACAATAATTTCATCTGCAAAATCTTTTACTGAAGACAGGCAGGCCGCCAGATACTTTTCGCCATTGTAGACACTGATAACAACAGATAGTGTTGGCATATCCTTATTTTACAAATTGTTTGCGGATAAGTGCAATGTCCTGCATGATTGCCGAACGAGCAAGGAGAAAACAGCTGATAAAATACACCAAAGACCCACTTACAATAAGTGCAACAATAGTTGCGACATTCTTGGCAAGATATGCATTACCAAAATAAAGGAAAATACCAAGAATCACTGTTGCTATCATTGGAGCAACAATCGGTTTAAGAGAAAATGAGACATATCGTTTAGCAACAAAAACTACAATAACAACCGTGAATGAAATAACTGCAGATACGCCAGCAAATCCATTAAATCCATACCGATACATTGCCAAAGGAGTCAAAACCCATGTAAGAATTGTCCAAAAAACCATAAGATACAATGTTACTTTAATCTTCCCGACTGCGTTAAGTACATTGGTAAGAGGCAGAGATACAGCAGAAAGTGCTGCGTTAATAGCAAACAACCCTAAGGATAGAATAGCGGGTTCCCACTTATGATACTTTGGTATTATGACAATAAATGTTGGAGCAAGCATAACAAGTCCCACAAGTGACGGGAAGATAAGAAATGCTAGCCCAAAGAGTGCTTTTTCTATCGCTTTTCCTAGGTGATCCGCATCGTGTTGAAGTCTTGCAAAAGATGGAAAGGCAATACGGATTACATTATCTGAGATAAGCCGAAGTGGTGCATATGCCCATTTTTGGGCAAATCCTATGTATCCAACTTGTGCTAGTGGTAACACTTTTCCAGCGTACGCAATTAAAAGATCATCTTTAATAAGCGCAAGAAAACTATTTGCCTGAAATGGAATTCCATAAGAAAGTAATTTTTTGGCAGTTCCAAACGATATTCCAAAAGAAATTCTCCATGGAGAAACAACATAAATTGCAATGAGACCACAAATTCCTCTTGCCAACACTGCCAATGTAAAGCTTGTTACTCCAAGTCCTTTTATTGCACAAACCAACGCAACAATATTAAATGCAAGCGTCTCAACAATTTGAGGGATTACTAATTTTTCAAATCGTAAGTCCCTTTCCAAAAGAATTGACGGAATTGTTTTGAGTGAAGAAAGGAAAAAAGCAACAATTAATGAAAGAAGAAGGAAAAATCCATCTGCATCAAGCTTGTAAAACCGGGAAAGGTAAGGCGATAGAAAAAGAGCAATAAGACATGCGCCTATTACCAATATTTGCTGAATAGTAAAAGTTGTTGTGAGGTCTTCTTTGGTTAATTGCTCTTTCTTTTGAATAAGTGCTGCAGCAAGACCAATATCTGAAAAGTATGCAAGAAATGCAATAACTGCAGTCACAACAAAATAGACACCAAAAACAGACGGCGATAAATAAACAGTCAGCAAGAAATTGACAACAAAGCCAACTATTTGAATAAACAGCGTTCTGGTAACCAAAGCAAAAATGCCATGAATAGATCTATGGACTACTGCGGCAATATCAAGCTCTTCCATGCAACTCCTTCCAAAGAAAAAGACTTTCACGAATTGCTCGTATAATAACCCGGATATTTCCGCCAGATTGATCTCCTGCTTTTCTCGGATAGTGATGTACGTCAACTTGCACAATTTTTAGTTTTGCTCTAATTGCTTTTGCTAAAATTTCTGTTGTTATCATTGCACCCTCTGACGATAACGGTAAGATTTTCTTGACAGCATTCTTGGTAAACATTTTAAAACCGCAATCAATGTCCTTAAAATAAAATCCAAAGAAAACATAATCCCAAACTTTAAGAAGATTCATGAGAAGGTGGCGAAAAGGATGATCATGCCTTTGCATTCTATTACCAATTACAATATCTGCACTACCAATTTCTTCAATAAATTTTGTTACTTCTGAAAAATCAAATTGCCCATCTCCATCGGTAAAAACAATATACTCATATTTTGCACTGGTGAGTCCTGTTTTTAAAGCTGCTCCATATCCTCTGTTTTCTTTATGGGCAATGACTCGAATATGTTTATCTTTTGTAGAAAGTTTTTGAGCAATACGCAACGTCCCGTCAGACGATCCATCGTCAATAATAAGAATTTCCCACTCTTTTGCAACTTTTTTTGCAATAGGAATTGCTGACAGAACAACCCTTTCTATATTTGCTTCTTCATTCCAAAATGGAAAAAAAATTGATAGCGACGAAATTTGTTTCATATATGTTTTTTACGCCAAAGAATCGCTCCCAACAAAGCAATCAAGCTGACTCCTGTCACAATATTTGCAACTGCACGAACAGGTGTATTCATCAGCTCAACTACAACAGTATGTTGCCCCTCGGGAAGCGCTATGTCAATAAGGTCAAGCTTATTCTTAATAAAATGAGTGCTTTTTTGCCCATCGACCCACACTTCCCAACCAGGAAAGTTATAGGTATTAATTTGCAAGATACCTTCTGAGAGCGTTTTTGTATTATATACATTTACCGAGTACTTCTTCAATTGCGACAGGTTTTCCAACTCTTTCACCTGCATATTGTCTGTAAGCGCAGTAAAGCTTTTTTCGAGTGGAATTTGGCTGTAATCAATTGCCAACTCTGTTGTTTTATTCAAAGAAAGACGTGTTGCCACTTCTTTTGGCACATATTCATAGGACATTCGAGACACTCGCCACTGAATGTCGACAAGAGAAGTCAACTGCTTGTCCAAAACATATCGATACGACAAAGGCTGGAAATAATTTCTTACCTGGTATATAGCCAAAAAAGACAGAATTAAACATGTAATTATTGCAATTTTTCTTCCAAATTTTTGCTTTATACAAGCAACAAGTGCTCCACCTAAAAATGCACTAAATACCGCAACGAAAAGAAGATATCGCCAAGGAAATTGAATATACCAGAAAGGCTTTGCTATATTCCAAAAAACTTGTGAGAAAGGTAGCGTAAGGAAAATTGAACACAAAAAAAGAACAGACACTAACAGCACTATCTTTTGTCTTTTTTTCGTAATATAAAATATACTCAATAGTATGCCTCCGGCTCCAACAATTGCCTGAATTTTGCCTATCTGGAAAGACAAGCCATCAACACAGCCTGCGACAGAACCACCATATCCCCAAGGACTACTCCACAACTGCACTGGACAAACAAAATGAATTGCGTAATTTGCAAGCTGTGTTATAAGAATTGAATCAACAAGAGTAAATTGTTTTTCCGCGAGTGATGGAATCCAAAAGTACGCAGATAGCCCGAGCCCTAACAAAATACCACCCAAAAGAAAGACAATATACCTTCTCCAAAAAACTATTTTCCTCCAAAAAAGTACTCCTGTGTAGAGAAGAAAAAACGATCCAAACTGAAGCATAACTAAAGAATGAGACAACATGAGAAAAGCAAAAAAGATACCAAAAAGAACCATGTATTTTTTTTCTGGTTTTTCAAATAGTAGATCTAACGACCAAAAAATAAGCGGGACCCAAATCCATGAAAAAAATTCCGACAATGCTCCTCGCACATACAAATCAACGCTATGATATGGCGCGTAGGTATACAGCAATGCTGCAAAAAATCCTGCAATAATTCCATAATGTTTTCTAACCCAAAGAAACATTGCGCCAGCAGACAAGAAAAATCCTAACCCCATGACTAATTTTGTTGAAGTAATAAAAGAAAAACCAATAGTGTGAAAAAAAGAGCCTACATAGTAAACAAGTGGTGGATAGAAATTAAACAACGGGTACCCATACCCAAATCCTAAATCTGGTATCCAACGTGGTGGAATTTGTCCTTGCGACAAAACAAGATACATTTGTTGCAAACGAGCAATTTGTTCATCGTCATGCATAACAAAATATCCTGCATGGAAAAGTGGCAAAATGGCAAACATGCAAATAGCCATTATGCCAATAGCAAACAAACTATACGTGAGTATTTTATTTCTCATATCGTTTCTTTATTAGAAATAACACAATCAGTGCGACCGAAAGAATTGAAGCTATATCTGCAAAGACCCTTTGCCATGTCTCCCCAAACCAGATATGTACCACGTGGTGTCCTTTAGGTACGCGTAATTGTAGCATGCCTGTATTACTTGGAGCTAAACTCACTTTCCTTCCATCAATTGTCGCAAACCAGCCAGGAAAGTAAGCAAAAGCAATAACAACATTACTATCACGATTTGTGTCTGAAGCAAATCGCAAAGCTGTACCCTTTTGTTGTGTAATGGTAATAGAACCTACTTCTTTTGGTAAAACAATTTTTTGATACATGTATGCCGTTGGAATATGTACTAACCACCTCGGCATATATTCATTTTGTACCGTTGTTGTTGCTGCGTTTGTTGCATAAAATGAGTCATTCTGATAATCATATTTTGTAGGAAAAAGATACGGCAAACTTGAAAAAACAAGAAGAAGAGAAAGAACGCTTGTCAAAATAATTTTTTGTTTGAAATGTTCAACAAGATATGCACCCAAAAAACTTTCACATAAAAGAGTGAGGGAAAGAAATCTAAATGGAAATTGCACAAACTCTGCCAACACCTTGCTCTTCCAAAAAATACTACTAATAGAGAATGACAAAAATAACGAGCTAATTCCAAGTATTATAAAAAATAATAATGATTTTTCTTTAAAAGGTTTTTTTGTAAAAAAGATGCCGCCAAAAATAGCCAACATAATCCAACCAGCTAATTGATATGACACGGTATTTACAAAATAGTTAAACGGATTCGAAACAATAACCGTATCAAAAATAGTAAACTGTTTGTCAAAAAGCGCTGGGATCCAAAAAAACGCAGCAAGTCCAAGACCAAATCCACTAAATAAAACGATGTGACGAATGGACATTTTCCCAACATACGCATACATGACTGCGACCGGAAAGAAAAAAATTGCCAAACTATTATGAGCAAGAATAAGAAGACCTAAAAAAATACTAGATAATGTCCACGATTTTTTTTCTATTGCCCAAAATAAAAATGGCACAACCCCGAGACTTACGATTTCCCCAACAGATCCACGATTAAATAGATCATACAAATGATATGGCAAATACATAAAAAGCAATCCTCCAAAAAACGATGCAAAAGAAGAAAAATTTTTTTTAAGGAAAATATACATACCAACCCCAGACGTAATAACACTTACACCTAAAATAATTTTTACATCTAAAACAAATGGAATTCTTAATATATGGAGTAAAGAACCCACATACAAAAATAATGGATACAGAAAATCAGCAACAGGGTACCCAAGTCCTTCATTCAGACGTGGTAAAAACCGTACAGGAAATTGCCCAGAAGTAAGTGCTTCGTAAAAAGCGGAAAGGCGAATAATCATCCAATGTCCATCATCGCTCACAAAAAATCCTGGATGAAAAATTCCCCACATAATAGGTAAGGAAAAAATAATAAGAAGTAATGGCAAAAATTTATGCATTCTTTTCATATTTTTTAAGAAGGGGGAGTGACCCTAGAAAAAAAATAAAAGCAACTCCACTTATTAGTATACCAAGAGAGAAGCTTATTGACGAATAATACATGACAATTATGTGCTTACCAGACGGCACGGGAACCGCTCGAAATGCGTAATCAGCAAGAAGCAAATCTACAGGTTTTCCATCAATGGTTGCATGCCAGGAGGCGTAATAGGCGTCGGATAGGAAAAGTAGCATCGGACCATTTGTCTCGGTTGAGAAAACAATTTTCTGTGTATCATATAAGCGCAACACAACTTTGCCTTGAGCTGTTGAAGAGGGAATAATTTTTGGTTGAGTATTAAGGACAATAATCTTTGACAGATCTACTGAATATAATGCGTCTAGTGCTTTTTGGCCTTTTGCAATCATGTAGGAATTAGCAAGAAAAAAGCGAGGAAGTGCTTTTTTATTTTCGTAAATTTGCCAAGGGTTTTGACCCCAAGTTAACTGATATATCTCTTTTGGGAATGTTGCATAGTCAGGATTATTATCCTCCCTAGATTCATCGTGTTGTACAACATATTTTACTCCCAGTAAATTAAGGAGTGTCTGTCGAAAATGATTTTGCATACCATCCTGTCCATACCCAGGAGCGATATTTGCATCTGGGCGCGGTGGAAGTAAAGGAATTTTTCCATCATACGAGCTCGCAAGTAAATCACCATAATTTTTTATATGCAACGGGTCATTCCCTTCTGGTGAATATGTGCCATCTATTGTTTGAAAATTCGGATTAATGTAACCTGACCCATACCCCCAATAACGATTGATTCCACCATTTTGCTGCATATAAGATACCACTGGGCTAACAGGGTAAATCGTTGCTGCAGGAGCAAATGGAGTAATTTTTTGAAAAACATAAAAAAGGTCTGCGACAACAAGAATGAAAAGGAAAATTTTTGCATAGAGTGCAAATTTTTTATAGACAGCAAGTACAATACTTGTTGCGAGAAATAAGATAGTGGGGATAATCAAATTGTGTTCTGAAATTTTTGTTTGGAGAAGAAATTGTGGATATATCTTTCCAACAAATAAAAGTCCTGCCCATAATAATGTAAAAATAATACAAAATCCACCAATTACTTTTTTAGGGAATTTTTTCTTTGTAAAAAATTCGTCGATTCCAAACATTGCCAAGACGACCATTGCAAACATGAAAATACTTAACATTCGTGTTGGAACAGTTGTATTAATTACAGGAATTGGCAATTTGTAAAAATATGCAACTCCTGGAAAATTGGTTGTGAGAAGCATAACAACAACTGCTAGAAAAAGAAAAAATCTAACGAATTGTCTTTTTTGAAATATGCCAATTATTGCAAATAACAATAATGGAATCCCTATATAAGTAACTCTTTCTATGTAGGTTATCGGCAAATAATAATTTCTTGTTGCTGGATTGCCAAAAAAATCAGAAGCAAAAAGCGTTACCCAATACCACCAGGGTTGTAAAAGATTTTGCAATTGCACGAGCGAGTACGGCCATCTGGTTGATTGAGAAAATATGGTAAGGGTTGGTAGGAATTGAAAAAGCGTAAGAAAAAGTGGAAATAAAAACATTCCCGAAAGCGATAAAAATATTTGTGGCGTGGGCTTTTTCTTTTCTGCAATAAAAAAGTAAAAAACAAAAAATACAGCAACAGTGTAACTATAAAATGCTCCTTGAATATACCCCGACAAAAGCATTAAAACAGCTGCAATAATAAACCCGCAATAGTCTTTGACATGCTCTTTCTTAAGAAATCGTAGCAAGAAAAAAAGTAAAAGAGGCAAATAGGCAAGGGTTGCCGCGATATTACCGTACTCAATCCACACCGTCATATACGAAGACAGAGCAAAACCAATCGCCCCCAATACGCTCGCAAAACGGCTCACGCGTAATTCCCTAGCAAATGCATAGAAAAAAATTGATGCTAAAATGGGCTGTATGAGTATAAAAAGTGTCCAACCAATTGGGAAAGAAAAAGGGAAAAAGAGAAGATTAAGGGGATTAAAAACGCTCGACTGCAAATTCTGCATATGAATATTGCCCGAGAAATTATGTGGATTCCAAAAAGGAATTTTTCCTTGTTTCAATTGTTGAATAGTAAAAAACCGCCATGGATACATTTCTGTAATAACGTCCATGCCTTGTGCCTTATTTGGATATGCACCTGGATTAAATCCTAAGATAGAGAGCGACCGGTATGGATTATTGTCAACGAGTAAATCTCCTGGAAATGGAATAAGTCCTTTGGAGATGGGCCAAAAAAAGGCAAGACAGACAAAAACCAGAATGCTTACACCAAGAAGTGTTTTCTTCATGTTATTGAGCGTTTACTTTGTAGAGTCGCAAATAAACATTTCCAACACCCTTTCGGTATTGAGCAATAAGAGTAAGTGGCCATAAAGGTTTGGTTGGCATTTGATAGAAAATCATATACGTATCCATTTTCTTTGCCTTATCCAATAAGTCTTGTGGGATTTGATCAGGAACGGGCCATATACCGCCCTTTTCAACATTCCTATCGTCGCCTAAATAAATTTCTACCGCATATGTTGGGAGCGAACCAAATGTTCCTTCTGATGCTACATAAATTTTTCCCTGCTTTGACTTATCTGCAAGATATGCAATTGTCTCTTTTATTCCGCCTCCTGCCGGCCAATCATTAATGTATTGTGTTAAATCTGCTTTTGCAATTGTTGCATGAGGAAAATCAGTAATAATTAAATAATCTGATCGTACCCATAGTGCAAAAAATAATACCAAGGCACACAAAACCAGGAAAAGTCTTTTTCTCAATTTTTCATAAAGCCAGACAAGAAAAAGTGCAACAATCGGGAGTAAAGGAAGTGTCATAAAGAGAATAAATCGCGGATATAACGTTCTACCAAAAAGAGCTAAGAGCAAAAATGGAACAACAAAATAAATAACAAGAACAATTTTTTCTT
Source organism: Patescibacteria group bacterium (assembly GCA_035457005.1). GTDB lineage: Bacteria > Patescibacteriota > Microgenomatia > Levybacterales > UBA12049 > DASQJJ01. Next base: position 29,086 of record DATICB010000009.1, on the reverse strand, counting down.
TAAGATATTTCTTGAAGACAATCAGTCCCCCAACAAGCAGTCCCAAAACTGAATAGGTGAGATATGTACTAAACCAATCCCACAAGCCACTCAGATTTCCCGGTAAAAAGGTAAAGGGATGGGCGAGCCAATCATGGAGCGGATAGACAAAAACACTATTTTTATCTCCAATAATATGGAAATACGGAGAAAGGCGCAAAATGCTGTAGTACACATTTGCCAGAATAATTGCAATTGCTGAAAATACTATCCACTTTGCCAAACGCATTTTAATATCTTTTTTCCTCCAGTCAAAAAGAAGCAGTGTCGCAGGAAGAAGGTACCAGCTAAAATTTGCCGATGTCTTGGTGAGCATGCCTCCACCAAGAATAAGTCCCAGCAGAAAAGCAACCCATGCTCGCGGATTTCTGGCCTGCAAAATAAGAAAATACAAACTCCAAATAGTAAATGTCCCAACCATCGTGTCGTAGAGAGCCATTCGGTCGTACACCAAGCCAAATGGGTACAAAACGTAGAGTGCTGCAGAGATAATCCCAACCCATTTATTCTTAAATATTTCCTTGCCAACAAAATACAATCCCACAACAGTCAGCGCTCCACACGCAACCGAAACCAGTCTTCCTGCCAAAAGTGGGTCACTGGTAAATCGCATAAAAACCATGTCCCACCAGACAAACATTGGTTGTTTACCATCGGTAAGTGAAATAAATCGCCAGCTCGCATCATACCTGGCAATTTGTGACCATCTTGTGTAGATTGCTTCGTCAGTAAAAAGAGGAAGCGACATAATGCTATATAGTCGTGTTGCAAAATAGACAGCGGCAAAACCTATTATTGTTAGGCTTGGATAAAGATATTTTTGAAAAAGCTTCATAGAAGTATTGTAGACTACATTATCTCTTTTTCGCAATGTGAAAAAGCCAGACAGTTAAACCCAACCCGATGCTTATAACTAAACTTGACCATAGCATAATAGAGAGAATAGAGGGAATTGGTTTATCCCAATTGCCTGTCAAAAGAAATGGAATATATTGCAAAAGCGACGCAAAAGAAAAAAGAGAAAAACCTGCGATAATTTCAATTCGTTTGGGAAAAAGTGCGGCAAAAGGAAAAAGAAATAAAAGGTACCATGGTTGAAAATTCGTTCGAAGACTTGCAACTACAACAGGAATAATAAGAAGCATAAAACTTACCACTGCAAGCTGCTGCAAATCCCCTTTTTTCTTTATAAGAAAACCAATAATCCATAGAGGTAGCAAAATAGCAGTTGCAAATTTTATACCAATTGATAAAAAGAGTAATAAAAATGACCAAACACTTTTTTTGTTCACAAATGTAAGCAGAGCCAAAGCTGCAAAGACCACCATAACCATATCATTATGCCCAGACACGAGTCCTTCTATAATAACTAGTGGACTAAAAGCAAAAAGAGATAGTCCAAAAATACTTTGGCTGGAATTTGTTTTTTTCAAAACTTTTTCTATACACCATGCAGTGACAACATAACTGATACTCGCAAGTAATTTAAATAAGTAAAATGTTAGCAAAAAATATTGCAGTCCAATAAAAGAGACTGGTACAGTAACCAAAAGCCACACAGGTCCATACGGGTATGTTCTTTCAACCCAGTGCATAAAAGAAAGCATGGGGTCTTGGGGAAAATCTAATGCCTTATGGAGATATGGATTTTGGAAATAATGTGTGACTATTTTTGCATCAAAAATGTAGTTGAATAAATCATAGGAAAATGCGTTATACGAAAAAGTTAGAACAACAGCAGTAAAAATAATAAGACCCCATATTACCCTTCTGCTTATTTTTTGTTTTTTTGCCAAAACCATAAAAAGAATTGAACACAAAAAAAGCGCTAGTAAAATACCAATGAATAGATAAGTTGATAGAGGTCTTTGAAAGTACCCAATGTATTGAAATGATTTCTCAACTGTTTGCCAAATAGAAAACCTTGAAAGAGTCAGACTTAAGTCAACCTGCGTGTATGAGTATAAGAACAAACAAAAAATGGTGACAATATAAAATGGGACAAGAAATCGTGAGAGAAATTTCATGTTATTTTGTGTATATGCCTTCAAATTGATTGAGTCGAATTTTTAAAAGATACATCACTGCATCAACAGAGTCTTTTACTGGACTCACTCGTCTTGACTCCACATATAACCATTCAACAGGTACCTCTTTAATTTTATATCCTTCTTTTTGGGCCAAAAATAATACTTCTACATCAAATCCCGCACTCACTGCAGAGCCACTGACTTGAGCGTATCCGTGGTGCAAATCATACATTTTTTGAAAAAGTTTTTTCCCCGACTCGGCAGTAAAAATCTTAAAACCACACTGCGTGTCGGTAATGCCTTGTAACCCAACCAAAAATGTTCGAAGCATTATCATGCCCTTTGCCATTAATTTTCGCGTCCATGGCGCACCTTTTCGACCACTTCGTGACCCAATAACAATGTCATATCCTTTGTCAAAAAACGGCATAAGCTTATCCAACTCTTCTATTGGTGTTGCCTGATCCATGTCTGTAAACAAAACATATTTGCCTTTTGCAGCAAGCATGCCTGTAGTCACTGCTCCTGCTTTGCCCAAATGAGGATTTTTTATCAGTCTGAATGTTTTATTGCCCTTAGCAAACTTTTCGACAAATTCTTCGCTGCCATCTTTTGATCCATCATCCACCACAAGGACTTCGTAGCTATACTTTTTTTTGTCCAGAAATGATTTTACCTTGTCCAAAACGCCTTTTTGCAGATTTGCCATCTCGTCGTACGAGGGAATAATCACAGAAAGAAAAATATCCGACATACCCAAAGTATACTAAAAAGAATGGATTTGAACAAACACATTCATCTTCGAGAGAGGCCAAATGGCCGAATCGAGAAGTTGGTGACCTCGCACCAACAAGAAAGGCTGTTCTTGAGCCTCAATTTTTGGTAAAATATAAAGGTACGGCGCGTTCGTCTAGTGGCCTAGGACATCACGTTCTCAACGTGAATATCAGGGGTTCGAATCCCCTACGCGCTACTTAACTTTTCTAAACTTTTGTTTTAGAAAAGTTAAGTAATACGAATAGCGATTCGAACAGCCGGACTGGAGAGAAGCGAAAGGAGGCGGGGTCGCGAGGCTTGCGAAGCAAGAACTTGTGACTCGAATCCTTCAAAAATTATATGGATGATTTAAAACAAAATATACAAAACGCAAAAGAATTGCTGCAAACAGTCAGGCATGCAGCAATGGCAACAGTCAATGAAGACAATTCCCCACACAATACGCCCTTTTTCTTTCTGTATAATCCTGAGCTAACCAAAATCTACTGGGGATCGCACACTGATTCTCTACATTCAAGAAACGTTTTACGAACTGGTCAAATTTTTGTTGTTTTGTATGATTCAAAAAATGTTAAGCTAGGTGGGTTGTATATAAAAGCAGGTAATGCAAACGTGCTTAACGGAGATGAGTTAGATACTGCTCTAAAAATTCATAATGAATTCAGAGCAAAGGAGGGAAAAAAACCGTTAGAAAAAGAATATTACACAGGGGATTCTCCTCAAAAAATGTGGTCAGCAGATATTACCAATCTTTGGGTTCTTCGTGGTGACAGAAACAGTAATGGGCTCATAATTCAAGAGCATCGTCAAGAAATAACTGCTAACAATCTTCTCTGAGGATTATCCAAACGTAAATGTATATGCTTTGAGGCCTGGCGTCAAGAATTCTAATTGCAAGACGTGATCTTCTGTTTTGCTCAAATTCACAATATTGTACAACCTGTCTGCATCAATAGTGACTATTCCATTGTGTACATCTGCTCCAGCAACTGACGCATCTATTGTCTTGCCATCAAGCAAAATTTTTATTGTTCCCAAATTCTGCTCTGCAAAAGGGCGAAGAATTATATACACTTTGCTTGCCTGGAAATGATACGTCAAAACAGCTCCCGACCCAGCAACTGCTTCTTCACTATTTATTGTCCAACTTCCTCCCAAACTATATGAATTAGTTGGCGGATTATTATCCAATGTAAATGTTTGTGTGCCATTGGGCAATGATCCTGTTGGGAAATAATACTGCATGCGATTTGACCCTAAATATGTTTCTGGAGAAATATTTCCTGTTGGCATAGTATCTGGCATCTGCGTAATAGAACTTACAACTTTTTTTCCAGCATCTTTTAAAAGTTGCTGGATTGCCATTTCCATTTTGTCGTACTGCCCTTCTCCGAATTCTGTTCGTCGTACATTGCCATTGCTGTCAATTAAATATTCTGCCGGCCAATATTGATTGTTGTAATTATTCCATGTCGCATATTCATTATCTTGGCCAACTGGATAGTGAATATTAAATTGTTTTATGGCATTCAAGACATTATTGGTATCATGTTCAAATGCAAATTCTGGTGTATGAATACCAATCACAACAAATCCATTGTCTTTATATTTGTCGTACCAGTTGACTACATGAGGCAATGTGCGAATGCAATTTATGCACGTATAAGTCCAGAAATCAACCAAAATTACTTTGCCTTTCAAACCTTTTATCGATGGTGTTGGCAAACCTTCTGGTAGGTTGAGCCACTTATCTATTCCGACAAAATCAGGTGCTGGATAATTTGCGTTAAACAAACCAGTAGTGTCTGCAGAGAGCTGAACACTTTTTTGTTGTTTTAATGCATTTAATTGATCTGTAACTACTTGATTACCTTCCAAGGTATTTAAAAATTGTGAATATGATGGAAAATAATTAAGGAGATTTGCTTCAATTACTTTATCGTAATTACTTAGAATGAGAATTGCAGTTAACAGCATAATTACACCAAAAATTTGTTGAATTAATCCTGTATATTTGGAGAAAAATCTGGTTTTGGTAAAAATATATCTTCCCAATGTTGCAAAAACAAATAAAGGAATTCCTATTCCCAAACAATACGAAATAGTAACCCAAATAAGCTCGGCACTTATTTTTTGTGTAGCAGCAAGTGCTGCGATGGTCGCAAGAATTGGCCCAGCACAAGGCGCCCATACAATACCCAATGCAAGCCCCGCAAAAAACCCTGACCAAAAACCAGTAGATTGACTTGTTGTTTGGAATTTAGCTGAAAACCGACTTACCCACCCTTCGAAAATTCTTGAGAAAACTGGAATAATGAGCGTCAGACCAAAAAAGACAAGAACAACAACTGCAATGTATCGCAAAATATTTGGGTCAAATGGAATAACCGCAAGAATACTTGAAAGAAATAATGTGAGCAGACCAAAACTAAGCAGAACGCCAAGGGTAATACCGAGTGGCTTTCTATGCCCACCTGTTACAGTTGCAGACAAAACAATAGGAAGAATTGGCCAGATACACGGCGCGGCAATGGTCACCAAACCCGAAAGGAATGCAAAAAGGAGAAGGACTACCATTAATACATTAATAATATCATATATCGTTTCTTTTTCGTCCATTCGCAGTGAATGTATGAAAAATGGACGAGTAAGCGTTAAAAAATGAAAGGCGAAGCGAAGTGGAGTCCGGATTTTTAGCTTACGAGGAACATTTTGAAAGCATAAACAAGACCGGACGAGAGTTCTTGGTACTTTTGGCTCCCAAAAGGACAAGAAGAGATTTAATCTGCTTGCTGCGGCTTATGAAGTACTGCTGACGTTGGCTCTGCAGTCTGTCTTTTTTTTATTTGGTGCACCAGTGCAATTGGCAGAATTTCATCAACAGAAGAAACAAAGACAAATTTTAAGTCGTTAAGAACTTCTTTTGGAATATCTTCCAAATCTTTCTTATTTTCTTTTGGTAAAATAACTGTTTTGATCCCTGCACGGTGTGCTGCAATGACTTTTTCTTTCACTCCACCAATTTCCAAAATACGACCTCTTAATGTCACTTCACCAGTCATAGCAACGGTTCTTTTGACAGGATTTTTGGTAAGTGCAGAAATAATTGCTGTTGTTATTGCACCTCCGGCTGATGGACCATCTTTTGGAACTGCACCTTCTGGCACATGGACATGAATATCTGTTTTGGAAAATACTTTATCTGAAATACCCAGTTGAGATGCTTTTGAGCGAATATAGGAAAGTGCTGCTCTGGCTGACTCCTTCATGACATCTCCCAATTGTCCAGTGAGTGTCAACACTCCTTTGCCTGGCATCAGCGCAACTTCAATGAAAAGAATATCTCCACCTGCTTCTGTCCACGCCATGCCGGTTGACATACCGATCTCATCTTTCTTCTCTATCAAACTTTCACTGAAAACAATTGGCCCTAAATATTTCTCTGCAACTTGCTCGTTTACTTTTATTGTTTTTTTCTTTCCTTCTGCAATTTCTTTTGCAACTTTTCGATAAATTGCTGCTAAACGTCTCTCTAAATTTCTAACTCCTGCTTCTCTAGTGTAGTGAGTAATCACAAATCTTAATGCTGCATCTGTAATTTCAATTTGTCCATCTTTCAGACCATTTTGCTCGAGTAACTTTTTGAATAAGAAATTTTTGGCAATATTAAATTTCTCATCTTGTGTATATCCAGCAAAATGAATAATTTCAAGTCTATCTCGAAGTGCTGGTGGAATAGTATCCAACACATTGGCCGTTGTAATAAACATCACATTAGAAAGATCAAATGGAACCTCCAAATAGTGGTCTGAAAATGCATTGTTTTGTTCAGGATCCAATGCCTCAAGAAGTGCTGCTGTTGGATCGCCTCGGAAATCTGCACCTACTTTATCGATTTCATCAAGCATAAAGACAGGATTTCTGGTGCCTGCGTCTTTGATGCCTTGAATAATTCTGCCAGGCATTGCACCAACATAGGTACGTCTATGACCTCGAATTTCTGCTTCGTCTCGAATACCACCCAAGGAAACTTTGACAAATTTTCTGCCTAATGCCTTGGCGATGGATTTACCAATAGAGGTCTTACCAACACCCGGAGGGCCTGCAAAACAAAGAATTGGACCCTTCATTTTTCCGGATAATTTTCTGACAGCTAAATATTCAATAATTCTTTCTTTTGCTTTTTTGAGTCCAAAATGGTCTTCGTCCAGTAATTTTTCTGCTAATGTTATATCGACATTGTCCTTGCTTTCCTCGGACCATGGTAAATCAGTGAGCCATTCCAAATAATTTCGTATATATCCTGCTTCGGGATTAAACTGATTCATTTGGCCTAATTTTTTTGCTTCTTTTTTTGCCTTCTCTTCTACTTCTTCAGGCATTTTTGCTTTGGCAATCTTGTCCATGAGTTCTTTCAGCTCACCTGCTTCATCTCCTTCTTCTCCCAATTCCTTTTCTATTGTTTTTAACCGCTCCCGAAGTAATGCCTGCCTTGCACCTTTTTCAAATTGTTCTTGGGTTTTACTTGCAATGCGTTTTTCCAACTCCAAAACTTTAATTTCACGAGAGAGTAAATCAGTAATTTTTTCCAATCTATTTTTTACATTGGTCATTTCCAAAAGATTTTGTCTCTCCTGAGGCTTAAGATCCAAGCTTGATGCAACCAAATCTGCAAGCTCTGCTGGACTACTTTCAGACATAATATTCATAAAGACAAGAAAGTCTGTTGATTTACCAAGATTCATAGCCCTTCTGAATTCATTGGTAATGTGGTTGCAAAGTGCTTTCAATTCAGGACTATCCTCGACAACATCAGGAAGTTCAACAATTTTTGCCATAAGGAATGAATCGTGTTCTTCGTATCCTAAAATTTTTACTCTACTTAAACCTTTTACCTGTGCATTAATTTCTCCATTTGTCCGAATCATTCGTTCGATTCGAGAAAGCGTACCAACTTCGTATAAATCAGATATTTCTGGCTCGTTGACCCGTGCATTTTTTTGCAAGACAAAACATACGATCCGTTCGCTTTGAAAAGATGATTCCAGTGCATTCAATGATTTCTGACGACCAAACGTCAGCACTGCATCAGTATTTGGGAAAATGATGCCGTCTCGAATTGGGATTACAGGAATAAGTTTGTCCATACAGTTAGGGTTCTGAAGAGTATCGAACCTTGTATTAGCACTCTAACAAACATGCTGCTAATTGTCAAGGGATCAAATTACTATTTACCGTTGTATCAGAGAAACAGCTATTGCAGCAAGGGCAGCAACAGTAATTGCAACTGTTGAAACAACAGAAAAAATATTATACAGTCTGCCATTCACATATTTTCCCATGATTTCTTTATTATTGATAATTTTCAGAATAAAGTAGAAAAATATTGGCAATAAAATCCCATTAAGCGCCTGTGTGTAAATAACGACAGTAAACAAAGGAAACCATGGCGTAATAACAAGAAGTGCTGCAATAATAATATTGGAGAGGAAATTAATGTAGAATGGTTTTCCTTTTTTGTATGGTTCGTCAAGTGAACCAGTAAATCCAAAAAATTCTGAAAATGCGTAGGCTGATGTCAGACTGACAATAATAATTCCAATAATTGCAGCGTTAATAAGACCTAGCGAGAAAAGAAGACTTGCGAAATTCCCTGCAAATGGCTCGATAGCAAGTGCTGCTGTCTCACCACTTACCATGGGTATATGATGCACAAAAAGTGTTGCCGCTGTAGCAACAATAATAAAGAAGGTGAAGAAGTTAGATAAGAATGCACCCAAATACGCTTCTAATTTTGCGTATCCAAGTCGTGTGACCGAAACATTTTTATCCTTCATATAACTTTGCACAAAAAATTGTCCCCATGGAGTAATGGTTGTACCCAAAACAGCAATTGAAGTAATAAGGTAATTTTTGGAAAACATTTCTTTTGCAGGAACAACCAATGATGTCAGCGCCTGTCCCCAGTGTGGCGATCCTTTTATTGCCGAGAAAACATACGCTAAGTAAAAAATCATTCCAGTCAAGAAAACTTTTTGTGATTTCTCATACTTCGTAAACGTGACAATCCAAAAACAAAAAACAATGGTAATAATAATAAAGGGAACAGGCGCCAAGTGAAGCATTTGCGCACCTGTTTTAAGTGCTGCAACATCGGTAATGAGTGTTCCAAAATTAGCAATAATAATAATGGCAAAAACAAAGATTGCGATTCGTACGCCATATCTTTCGCGAATCACATCTCCCAAACCTTTGCCGGTAACAATAGCAATGCGAGATCCCATTTCTTGGGTCACTCCGTACAAAATGGTAAGAATAGGCAGCGTAAAAAGCACAGCATATCCAAGCTGTGCACCTGCAAAAGAATACGTAATCACACCCGCGCCATCATTACCTGCCATGGTCGTAATAACCGATGGGCCCAAAACTCCCAAAAAAATAAAAAGTTTGGTAAAAAAGCTTTTTTTATTCATATTATTCCCCCACTAAATCTTCTGCCACATTTTGCAAACTCACAACTCCCAATAATTTTCTATTTTCATCAACAATTGGCAAACAGTAAATACTATATTTAATCATTCGCCTTAAGGCAATTTCTTTTGGTGTTGTCAGACGTCCTAAGATAAGATTTTGATTCATAATTCGGTAGAAAGGCGTGTCAGGCTTCTGCAGTAGCAGCTCATGAAGTGTTTCAACGCCAACAATTTGCTCGTCTTTATTGATTGCATAAACATATTCTAATTCAGAAAAATCTGCTGACTCTTTCTTAATTCTCTCCAGGACTTCTTTTACTGTCATGTTCGATGATACTGTAACGTATTCCGTACTCATTAAGTGTCCTATGGGAGTCTTGGCTAAATGGAGAAGGTGAAGAATTGCTTTTTTCTTATCTTTCTCAATAAATTTAACAATTTCTTCACGTCTCTCATTTTCCAAAGAAAGTAAGACATCGACTGCTTCGTCTGCCTCGATGAGCGATAGAATTTCTCCTGCATGCTGGGGTGAAAATCTTCGAAAAATTTCACGCTGATAGTCTACGTTTAAATCTGCAATAACGCGCGCAGACATTTCTTCGTCCATTACTTTAAGCGAGCGGAGAACATTTTGAATGTTGGCATGCTCTAAGTGTTCTGCCAAATCCTCGGGATGCAGTTTTTTTAATTTTTCTTGCTCGGATTTTAGAACAATGCGATTTTTTGCAACTTCTTGTGGATCAATTTCGCTCCAAGGAATAAAATCAGACGTTGTGTGAATTTTTAGCGTGTGCGCTAGCCAGGAAAATGGTTTGGCAAGTCCAATCCATCGAAAAATACCCAAAAAGCCAATATCAATACCAGAAATAGCAAAATCAGGTGCATCATGAATAACAACATCATTCACACGAATTACTTTTGCACCGTCAATATCGACAATTTGCTGGTCTTGCAATTGATACAGCACTGAATATTCTGCTTCTTTTTTTTCTTTTTCTTCGTAATCACTTCGCAAAATAAAACCAATGCCATTTTTTTTGACAAATTGTCTGGGGACATACAAAAGCCGTCCAGAGGATGTTTTGACAACAAATTTGGTAATAAGAGGCGTTTCGTTGGCTAAGAAAAGCAGGTCATCTACTTTGCCCACATACTGCTTGTCCTGCGTAAATACCTTTTCTTTGTAGAGTTCTGAAAAATATAACATACCATGAATTCCTTTCTGCTATTAACCTTTCTAAGTTGTAATCGTCGTCATTTTCTGCACTTGTCATACACGGAGTTTTTTACCTTTAAATTGTAGTCCCCGCTTTTTCACCTTGTCAACCACCGAAGTTAGAGAAGAGCATCTATTTTTGCGGCCATTATAAAATCATTTTCTGACAACCCTCCGACTGCGTGGGTAAATAAGTCTAGCTGAACTTTATTGTAGAAAATATAAATATCTGGGTGATGTCCTTCACTTTCGGCAACTGGGACAATTTTATCGACAAATTGTACTGCTTCTGGAAATGTTTTAAAGGTAAATTGCTTTCTTATCTTGTGATTTCCGTCTCGAAGGAGAAACCAGTCAGGAACTTCCTTGTGCAGTCTATCTTCTTCTTCGTTGGTAAGGGGTGGCGTTCCGCCCTCGCAGGGCACACAATGTTTTTTTGTTAAATCCATATCTCTATTATAGAACATCTATGCAAGTATTATTCGTCGTAAAACTTCTTGCCTTTTAATTTTTCCGGAAGAAATGATGCACCATTCACTGATCCCACATATTTTTCCGACCATGTATAGTTTTTACCATATCCTAATTCTTTCATTAATTTAGTCGGAGCATTACGAAGATGCAAAGGAACTGTTTCTCCTGGAAACGCGTAGACTGCCTCTTTTGCTTTCCCTAAAGCATTGGCAACTGCTCGAGATTTTTTCGCTTTTGCTAAATAAATACAAATATGTGCAAGAATAAGACTCGCCTCAGGCATGCCAATTTTCGCAACTGCTTCAAATCCTGCATTCGCTTGGATAAGTGCTCCTCTATCACTCATGCCAATATCTTCAGATGCAAAAATAATCATACGTCTGGCAACAAAAGTCGGATCTTCTCCATTTTCTAGCATTCGGACAAGATAGTACAAACTTGCATCAACATCTGACCCTCGCATGGATTTAATGAATGCACTAATTATATTGTAGTGTTCTTCGCCCTTTTTATCGTAGAGTCCTGCAGATTTTTTCTGGAAAATATCCTGAATTATTTTCGGAGTAATTTCTTTTTCTTTATATTGTATAACTGCTAATTCTAATGCGTTAAGCAAAATTCGCGCATCTCCTCCTGAAAAACGAATTAACAAATCCTCCGCCTCTTTTTGTATTTTCTTTTTATATTTTCCCAAACCATTTTTTGTATCAACCAAACCCCGCTGTATTAAAAATTGTAAATCTTTTACGTCCAATGGCTGCAAAACAAAAACACGCGACCGAGAAAGTAACGCACTATTTACCTCAAACGACGGATTTTCTGTTGTCGCACCAATAAGAATCAAAAGCCCTGACTCAACATACGGCAGTAAAACGTCCTGTTGCGCTTTATTCCACCGATGCACTTCATCGATAAAAAGAATTGTCTTTTTCTTTTTTGTCTGATTTGAAGCCGCAATTGCAATAATTTTCTTTAAATCCTCTTTTCCACTACTCACCGCAGACAGCACATGAAAATCAGAATTTGTGCTGTGAGCAATAATTGATGCGAGTGTTGTTTTTCCACTTCCTGGAGGTCCCCAAAAAATCATTGAAGAAACAGTATCGTTTTCTATCATTCGACGAATAACTTTCCCAGAACCAACTAAATGAGATTGTCCAACAAAATCTGCCAAACTTTCGGGTCGAAGCTGAAACGCTAAACTCATGGGGTCATTGTAGCATAGGATTTATTTTTCCGTTTTCTATGTCCAAAAGTCTTCCTGCTGCAATTAATGTGACCGCATTTCTCCACCCAAATCCTTCTTGATCGTTATACTGATAACTTTTCCCATTTCTCCCCGTGAGACCATTTAACTTCTCAGGCAGTGTTCCTTTTTCCTGGAAAAATGCCGCATTTGCCCGCAGGCTAGATTCAATTGCTTTCTTTGCTTCTTGTGTTTTTCCAAAATTTAACATTCCTTCGAAAGCAAAATACTCCATTGGTGCCCAAAGATTGGGATAGTCCCACTGATTTTCTTTAAAAACATCATCAAGTGCTGGTACAAATCTGGGATAGTCTGCATATGCTGTTCTATTAATCCTTCTTATTTTGGTCTGATCAACTGCCGTATCTGCTGATGCAATAAAAAGCCCGTACTGTGATTCAAATTTTGGCAAATGCTGCATGACCTTTTCAGCCTGCTCGCGACTTGCCATATTAACCCAAAGCGGCATAAATGTACTCAATGTGTGATACGAGCTATCTTTTTCCCATTTCCCCGTATCACGATTTAATTGGAGATTGAAATACGTTCCTTCTCTCTCGTCCCACATTTTTTCATTGATTTCCTGTTTTCTTTTTTCTGCAACAGCCTCCCAATGTGCCGCTTCTTCTGGCCGTCCTAAAATACGTGCTGCTTCTGCGAATTCTTTTTCATATTTATATACAGCACAATTAAGAGTGATAGGGACTGTTTCGTGCGCCCTTCCTGCCCATTCTTTTGAGTCGTCTTCGGTCCCTGCCGCCGCTGCAGCGTAGTGCTCGTTGATTATATCTGTCCCAACATAGCGAAGGAGCAGTGAGTCTTCACTAATTCTGTGTGACGGACGCCTGAGTCCTTTTTCTTCCCTATCTTTTTCTGTGTACATCCATACGTCATAGTATTCTTTTTTTGCAAAGGCTATTTTTTCATCAAGCCACTTCTTGTCACCTGTTGCTTCATAGATATCCATAATCATGCCGGTAAGGTACGGTGTTTGCGAGCGTGTGACAATGGGCATTTCAGACCCGTTTGGAATGTAGCCCAGAAGATTAAAGATATATTCAAAATTATCTATTTGTCCTTTTGCAATTTGGAGATAACGCGGATTGTTCGAATTGACCAATGCTTTCCCAATGAAGTATTCATCCCAATAGAATTGCGTATCTCCCCATTGCCTACTCTTCCCCTGGCTCTTGCTTGGGATAACAAATGGATTTGGTAAATAAATTTCACCTGTTTGCGGATTCACCGTAAGCGGAGAATTTTTATTGACTTTTGGTTCTTTATTGACAATAAAAGGTTCCCAATCTGCACAGTATGCCAATACATTTTGCATTGGCTCTGATTCGAGAAGCACTTTCCCAGAAAGTGGCGCAAGAAGCTGATACGTCTCGCTTCCCGATAAACCTAACTCTTCTCGTTGTTGCTGAATTTTTTCGCGCGACCTTCTTTTTGGAAAAAAAACAGTTCTCCGTTCATTCCCAATTGATTCTTTTCTCAATCTTCCAAACATAAACGGTAAGTGTATCATGTCTGGCAATACTTGCTTGACATATACCAGACAGAATTGTAGCTAAAAATACGAAGAAATGGCATGCTCATTTGCTGAGCATACGCAAACTAGATTGAAGCCAAAAATGATTCAATTGTGGGGTATGTTTTGTCAAAAATAAGATACAAACTTTCAGTCTCTTTTTGCTCACCTATTAGAAAACATTTTTTATCCATCCCATAGGCAGCTCCTGCTTCTACATGTGCCGATTTTCCAGCTGGTAAAAGAAGAATAAGCGCATCTGAATTTCTCAGTGCTTCCATATCTGATTCAAAAATTTCTCGAATTGCCGGATCTTTTTGCCAATTCTCCCTGGCTTCATAGTACTTCATTTGCTCCTCCACGTCTCCACTAACACTACCAACGTGTTTTGTTGATGCCTCTGTTTCTATAAACGAATAAACTTTTTTTCCTTTTCCTTCTAAGGCATGGACGAGTCGCAAAACTTCTTCTTTATTTCGATACCGAGACGCAACAAAATAATCGTACTGCATAAAAGTATTGTACCATGAGTAATAAACAGAAAATATTTGTAATGTACGGGAGAAGAAATGCTGGAGAAATAAGAAAATCTACCAACTTTGACGAATGTGATCGAGTGCGAATTTCATTGACCCGTTAACTTTTTTTCGAGGATTAAAAATGTGTTGAGGGTCAAAAATATTTTTTGTCTCTTCAAACAAATGCAACATTTTTTCATCATACATTTCTTTTAAATATGGTGTCCTAATTAAGCCGTCATTATGTTCTCCTGTTATTGACCCGTGATACTTGTGAACAATTTCGTAGACCTTGTTTGCAATGACCGGTATTGCATCTCGCACAGTCTTTTTTTGAATATCCGTAAGAGGAATAATATGGAAGTTGCCATTTCCCACATGTCCGGCAATAGTAAAAATAAATCCTTTGTGGTGTTTTACAATACTGCTAATTTCCGGCAAAACTTTTGCAATATCATGTGGATCAATAACAAAATCATCAATAAATGGTGCAGTATGCATATTGTGAATTTTTTGCCTTAGCAAATTAAAACTCTCACGACGAATAAGCCAATATTTTTGCTCCTGTTTGTCAACAGCAATGCGAGTCTTTGGATGAAGCGGTTTGAGAACTTCTCTGAGATATGCAATTTTCCCGCGCAATTCATCTGGATTATCTCCTGCAAAATCAACTTGCAAAATAAGCTTGGGAAGTCCGCCAAAAAGTACCATAAGAAATTCTGGTAAAAAATCGAGTCCTGTTTGAATAATACCTTTTGTTCCAAGAAGTTTTGCAAATGCTGGGAAAAATCTCAGTGCTAATTTTAATGTATTGTCATCGTACGACTCAAAACTTTCAGGACCTAATGGTAATACGGTATCAATAACCTGATTTAAATGTGCATAATCATGCAAAAAAATAATCATCATTTCGTGATGTTTTTTAATTGGAACAAGATGAATATCTGCTTCCAAAAGCATACCCAACGTCCCCTGTGCACCAACCCATAATTTTGTAAGATCAAATACTTTTGTTGTCGGATTCCATACATTCCATAAATCATACCCTGCAGAATTTTTTGTCACTGTTGGTTTGGATTTTTGAATTTCATCATAATTTTTTGTAATAAGCTGATGCATTTCTCGATAGATTTTTCCTTCCATCGTTTTCAACTTTTTCTTTGCATCCAATTCTTTTTCTGATAATGGCTTAAACTCCGCAATCGAGCCATCTGACAAAACAACTTTTACTCTTGTCACATAATTTTCTGTTTTCCCATACTGAAGGGATTTTTCGCCACCCGAATTATTATTAACGATTCCTCCCATTGCGCAAATTTCACGCGACGCTGGATATGATGGAAAAATAAGATTATGCTTTAATGTCTCTTTTTCAAAATCACGATAATACACACCAGGTTGGGTTGTTGCATAGTCTTTATGAACAACGGGAGTCTTATTAAAGTATTTTGTAAAACTTAAAAGGACAGAATCATTAATACTGCCACCACTCATATCGGTTCCGGCAGATCGACCAGTAATGGACAGATCTGGATGATTCTTTTTTTGTGCCGAAACAAACTTTATTACATCAACAACATCTTTTTCATTTTTAGGACAAACAACAGCCTGTGGTTTTACTTCAAAAAGTGATGCATCATGAGAAAATGCAGTAAGTGTTTGTTCGTCTGTTACCACATCTCCAGAAACAACTTTTTCCAATTCATGTAAAAGATTTTGATCCATGTATTATTTTCTTTTTATTACTTTTTTAACTGCGGCAATAATTGCATCTTTCCCCATTCCATATTTTTCTATTAATTCATCTGGCTTTCCTGATTCCCCAAATGTATTTTGCAAACCAATAAATTCCATTGGTACTGGTGTGTGTTTTGCAAAAAGTTCTGACAGGGCTCCACCCAACCCGCCTGTTACTTGATGATCTTCAACAGTAACAACAGCACCTGCTTGGGCAGCAACATCTAAAAGTAATTTTTCATCCAAAGGTTTTATTGTTGCATTATTAACAACCAATGTCTCGATACCCATTTTTTCTAATTCTTTTGCTGCAAGCAAACAGTAATACACCATATATCCTGTTCCAATAATCGCAACTTGAGGATTGCTGCTCACCCAGAAAACTTGCGCTTTTGACAAACTAAACGGTGTTTTTTCTGTTGTCATAACAACCGATTTATCTCTGCTAAATCGAATATACGAAGCGTCTTTGATTTTGCCAATGGCAAGTGTTGCTTTTTCTCCTTCTATGGAGTCGCATGGAACGGTTACCAAAATATCGGGAAGCGCACGCATCATCGCAATATCTTCTGTTGCCTGGTGCGTTGCACCATCTGGTCCGGTCATCAGACCTGCATGGTGTCCCGCAATTTTTACATTACTTTTGTTATAGACAATGGTTGTGCGGATTTGTTCCCAATTTCTTCCTGGAGAAAATGTTGCATAAGAGGAAATAAATGCTGTTTTGCCACTTATTCCCATACCTGCAGCAACCGTTGCCATATTCTGTTCAGCGACACCCATTTCAAAAAATCTTTCAGGATATTTTTTTGCAAATTCCTCTGTTCGGGTTGACTCGGATAAATCTGCTGTCAGAACAACAACATTGGGATTTTCATCACCAAGTTTTACTAAAGCAGTACCAAATCCATCTCTTGTTGCTTTTTTTTCTGCGTCTTCGTTAAATAGTTTTGGATTTAAAAACAAATGTGGATTTAGCATAATTTTATTTTTTAATTGTTCTCAACCATAAACAATGAACTAATAACATGTTATTCCATTTCACTTTCTATTTTACCTTGTAATGTTCTCAACTCTTTAAGAGCGATTTTTTCTTGATTCTCTTTTTCGGGTGCACCTGCAATATTTCCTGCATTTGGCGCAATCCCATGCCATAAGTAATTATTTTCCATAAAATCAACGCCCTTTCCAGGTGTTGTGTGCGCAATAATGAGTACTGGTTTTTCGTGAATTGATTGTGCCTCACTCACTGCGTCAATAAATCCATGAATATTATTTCCGTCCGCTTCCATAACATGCCAATTAAATGCCTCGTATTTTGCCTTGAGTGGCTCGAGTGGCATAACTTTTTCGGTAAATCCGTCTATTTGGATATTATTGCGGTCCATTACTTGAATTAGATTATTAATTTTCAACTTCCCTGCCATCATCGCTGCCTCCCAGGTATTTCCCTCCTGATGCTCTCCATCTGATGTCAGGCAATACACGTGATATTTTTTATTGTCCATAAGGCCTGACAGTGCAACACCGATTGATTGAGACAGTCCTGACCCCAATGGCCCGGATGTTGTCTCAAGTCCGGGAAGTGCTGTTCTGTGTGGATGTCCTTGCAGTCGAGAATTGATTTTTCGAAGTGTTTTTAGCTCTTCCATGGGAAAATATCCTGCATATGCCATCGTGACATACCTGACAGGACATATGTGTCCATTAGACAAAATAAGACGGTCTCTATCTTCCCAGTCAGGATTTTTTGGATCATGTTTGAGAATATGAAAATAAAATGCAGTAAAAACATCTGCCATTCCCAATGGACCTGCAGAATGCCCAGATCCTGCAGTTGTGAGTGTTGCAATAATAGTCTCCCGGATTTTTACTGCCTTATCTTCTAACGCTAATATTTGTTCGTCCGTTAAATCTGTCATATTTTCGCAACTATAAAAAGATCTGAAACGTTTGATTCTAATTCTCCCGTATCAATCCCATCACCTGTTTTTTGGAAAAATGTTGTACTATCATCATTGCGCAAAAATGAATCTATTTCAAGTCCAAGAGATGTCGCTTTTTCTAAAGTCATGCTGTCTCCGATTGCTCCAGCAAAGGTCGTAAAATCCCACCCATCAGAATCAAAAGCTGCTATTACTTCATTTTGCTCCATATGTGGCAACGCGGCCAAAACAAGTGTTTGATTTCTTCCACCTATCCCATTACCACTCACTTTTACTGTTGTTTCTCCACCTGCTAATAAAATTTCATTTTGTCTCGTCTCAGACAAAAGTACTTTTCCAATTTTTTTGGCATCACCTGTCAGTCTATCTGTAAGAATAACCGAACGATAGCCAAGTTGTTTGGCTTTTTTATTCATGGCATCGAGAGCCGTTTTATTACTTACCATAAGGATATTGTCTATAAAACGGAAATATTTTTCGTCAGATGGCGTTTCGGTTAGGTCTCGCAGTGTTACTGCTTGTATTGTATATTTTTTTAAAATTTCTATGGCATCGCTTCTGGTTGATGTATTTTTTACAGTTGGGCCAGAGGCAATAACATTCATATCGTTTCCAACAACATCCGAAAAAAGCATGCCAACAACACGAGCAGGATACAGTGCTTCTGCCAATCCGCCGCCTTTTACTTTTGATAATTGTTTTCGTATAACATTCATTTCCGAAATTGTTGCACCTGATTTAAGAAGCTCTTTATTAACTGCCTCAAGTCTTGGCAATGGAATTCGTGGTGCCTCAAACAAAGCAGATCCACCACCGCAAATAATGACCAGCACTAAATCGCGATCAGATAGATTTTGCAATTTCTCCAACACTGTCTCGGTGAATGTCACATTTGTTTGGGATGGTAATGGGTGTGTTCCTTTTGTATAGGAAATCTTCTTGAATGATTCATCAACAACATCAATGTCCCATCCTGCTGTTAATTTTTGACCCAATGTACTCTCAACATATTTACAAATACCACTTGACCCTTTCCCAAATCCAACGACAAAAATTCTTTCGTATTGTGACACATCGTATGTTTTATCTTTAATTGAAAGAGTTGAGCCAGAAAGCTTAAAATGATTACTCATGACCTGAGCCGGGGCTATTGCAGCAAATGCTTCCTCAATAAGCTCCAAAACAACTTTTCGCTGAGGCGTTGTGGCCAATTGATCAAAATTTTTTATATACCTCACGTATCCAGTGTATTGTTTTTGCGCCAATGAGTCAAACAAATCTAATGGAAAAAGTAGCTATACACATTTTTTGAAATTTCTGCAATTATTTCATTCGCATGATCGGTATCTGTAGTGTTGGTGAGAACAACGATAATATAATTTCCTTTTGGTGTATAAATAATGCCAGCATCATGAGAAAACGAATCCAACTCACCTGTTTTATGTGCAATAGTTGTGTCCTCTGGTAAATATTTTGGTATTTTTTCATTGAGCAGTTGATTTTTTAAAAGCGCAATCATCTCCTCTGTGTATTTTGTGTTGGCAAATTGTCCTCCATATAGTTTTTCAAAAAATGTTGCGACATCTTGTGCTGTTGTTGTGGGCACTTTGCCTTCTCTTCCAATGGCTGAATTGTTCATGCCATATTTTTTTAAAAAACTAACAATACTTGATTCACCAATTGCATCGGTAAGCATAAGCGCTGCATCGTTGTCTGAAATGGTTATCATTTTTTGCAACCCATCATCAACCGACATGCTAATCGTCCCTTCTGATTGCTGCGTTGGGTCAGGGGTAATCTGAAATTCTGCATCTAAATCCTGTGCATCTTTTGACAATAGTGTGTTTTCTTGTAACTTTCCTGATTGAATATTTTGAAAAACAATTGCCATAATCCATAATTTGTACAAACTCGCTGACTCAAAAGATTGTTGTGGATGCAAAGTATAGATTTCGTCAGTTGCTAAATTTTTAATAAAAATACCATACGTCCCATTCTCCCCTTGTAAAGTAGATAAGATATTTTTTTCTATACCCGGACTATTTGCGACAGCAGATACAACTTGTGCCGTTGGAAAAGGAGTCATCCCAACAGGACTAATGACCAATTGCGTTTTGTTTTGAAACAAATTTCTCTGCAAAAAAATTCCAATTAAAATAAGAAAAAATAATAAAAGAATAACAAAAGCTCTCTTATTCCTCTCCCTTTTTCCTCTTTGAACTCGTGTGCTATATATTTTTTCACTATCCATATAATCACCCATTATACCAATACTTTTTGAGAGTATTCTGAGTAAATGAATTACACGTGAACAACTATGACAAACTTATTTTCTGTTGTCATACTTTTCTATTTTCCGTATACTACAACCATGATAAAAATCGATGAATCATGGAAAAAAGCACTTGAAAATGAATTTGAAAAACCATACTGGCAGACCCTTACAGAAAAAATCCGCAATCAGTACCTTACGAAAAAGGTGTATCCTCCAGCGAAAAATATTTTTCGGGCATTTGATTTATGTCCATTTGAAAAAACCAAAGTTGTTATTGTTGGACAAGACCCGTATCATGGTGCAAATCAGGCAAATGGTCTTTCTTTCTCTGTGAATGACGGTATTATACTTCCACCTTCTTTAAAGAATATTTACAAAGAAATTCATGATGATTTGGGAATCACGCCAAGTCAATCTGGCGATCTTACTCGTTGGGCTTCCCAGGGAGTACTTATGCTCAATAGCGTCCTCACTGTCTTGGCAAATAGTCCTGCATCACATGCTGGTGTTGGTTGGGAGCAATTTACCGATGGAGTCATTCAAGCGCTTAATAGCAAAAGAAAACATGTTGTGTATCTGTTGTGGGGAAAATATGCACAAGCAAAAGGAGCTGTGATTAATAGAAACGATAATTTAGTCCTTACCTCTGGACACCCGTCTCCGTACTCTGCATCACTTTTTTTCGGCAATCACCATTTTAGTAAGTGTAATGATTATCTTAAAGAACATGGAATAACGCCTATCGACTGGCACTAATCCTAGACTGCGATAAACAAGGTTGTTAAGATAAATTAAAACTGAGTTCGGGCAAAATAGTAACCGAGTTACCGCTGCCAAATTGTCCACCAATTAATGAATAACGCACCTTTTCCCCAAGCACTTCTTCCATAAGAGCTGTTGCTTTATGTCCCGTACAGTGACTTGGGACAATAAAATCTAATTGTAATGATTCTAAATATTCAACATTTTTTAAAAGTTCTTCCTTATTTAATCTGGCATAATGCAAACCACCAATTATTCCATAAACCTTTTCAATACCTGTGACTTTTCTTGCGTGTTCAACAATTACAGATATTGTCGGATGAGAACATCCAACAAGAATTACCAATCCTTTACCAGCAACAGAGATGCTCAATGACTGCTCTTTGTCTGGCCACTCTTTATCTGCAGATTCAAGCGAACCTGTGGTATAAAGATTTTCATCAAGCTGTTTACCATCGGTAACAATTACTGTATGTTTATAATCCAATAATTTCTGTATTGCTGCTTCTTTGTTTTCTATTTTAAAAGTAAGCTTATATCCCTCTATATCATGGATTTGCTGCATATCTGGGGGCAGTAATAACTGCTGATTCGATAACTCATCAACAAGTTTGAATAATGCACCTGAATGATCCAAATGATTATGGGAAAGAATCACTGTGGGAATGTCCGCAAGCTTGATTCCCAAACTATCTAAATTGTATGTAAATCCTTCGTAGATTGCCGAAGTATCGAATAAATATTTCTTGTCATCAATCTCGAGTAACAAGGATTGTCCGTGCGATGCTAAAAAACGACTTTTCAAAAAAGAACTTGTATTTTCAGAAATACACGTAATCTTGATATTTTTCATATTTACGTTATACCACAAAGCCTAAAAAATTCGAATCAGACTCTGAAGAAGTATCGTAGAAATATGGCAATTTGAAGCTAAACTTATCTTGCTGGCGGACATAGACGCTATTCGAACTTTTTGGATACAGAATAAAGAAAAATTCTATATTCCTAATTACATTTGATCAACATTCTTTTGTAGACTACTGCGCTTTTAATGAAGTAATTATGGTATCCATTTCAGAAAGAATTGAGGCATCTGCATTAACAGGAGTTATATAATCTATCCTTCCAAATGGAGTAAATTCTTGAAATACATTATTTTTCGTGCTAAATGCACAAACCTCATATTTGTCTTGTCCTGGCAAACCACTTTGTTCAAGTTTTCCTCTTCTATAAAGAGTATTATTCTGATCCCTTATTTCTACTGAAGAAACAAATGACTGCATAATACCTGAAGCTGGATCAAGTGGCTTGTCTGGATAACTACATGCACCTCCATCAAAAGCCCCCTGACTAATCTTGAGTTGATAACCAACTTTCGTTAAAGTAACAATATCTCCTGCTGCTGTATTTGTCCGACTCGATAGCCATCCTGCAGGGTAACCAATTTGATATTTTGCAAAAGTATATATTCCCCCTGCAACTAATGTTTGGAGAATAGGTGAAGGAGATGCAACTGGAGTAGTTGTTGTAATAACAGTTGGAACTGGAGTAACAGATGGGACAGATTGTATTTTATGTGTAACTGCATTGTTCTTTGCTCCCAAATAATAGGCTCCCCCAATGAGTCCCAGAACAACGATTACTGTAAAAAAGCTCAGTAATATTTTAGGAAATAAGGATGTCTTCTGAGCAGTTTGAGACACTTGCGGTTGAACAGGCAGAGGATTTACTGATTGCTGGAGTTGTTGATCGTTTTGATCCATAAAAAGATTATTTCAGTTGAAGAGATAATATGTCAATCATGGGTTCGAATCCAAGGTGGGTTATTTTGCTGCGGGACTTGGATTCGAACCAAGATAAACGGATTCAGAGTCCGCTATCCTACCATTAGATGATCCCGCACTATCACCCTATTTTACCAAAATTTGGCCTTGTTTACTATTATTGTGGTCTTCTTGTTCGAATTGTTGGCTTACTAGGACGAATATCCAATCCAAAATCCCTCATGATTACTCGGTAATTTGCAATAAAAACAACTAAAGACTTAAACCGCTCTACTGGATTACCTCTTCCAAGAGGAATTAAATCATTGTCAATAATTCGCAACGTTGACTTATCTACCTGAGGGTTCTTTTCAACTACAAGATTTGCAAGTTCTCGCGTTCTTTCCCTTCCAAAAGGCCTCTGCAATTCATCAAATAATGCATGTGCTCCTGTTAGGTCAAGAAAATATCCCGTTGAGCGCAGTAATTGCTTATTCGAATCAATAATCTGTATTAATTGGTTTCGTAATTCAGGACTATAAGTTTTACTGTTTGCATCCACGCTATCTGCATGTAAAGATACTCCCTGCACTCTATCCATGACAACGCAGTATCCCCTTTCAGACACTAGCACTTTTGTTGGTGTAGCATGTTTGCCAAAAGTTTTTGCAACAATGTTCGCATTGAATTGTTCGTCTTTTGCAGATGCACTACTCCTGCCGACTTAAAAGCTCTGGGCACCTTAATGACTTCCTGCTTTCCCTCGGGAGATAGGTGTGTAAAGACATTATGGTTATATCCTCTTGCTAAAAATGCAATCGAATCAAGTGCCTGAATACCGCAACTTTCAAATAATTTTCGCTGCTGATGCGACAGATCTCTCTTTCTTTCCAGTTTCTCCGACATGGCTGGAGTTTAACAGATTTGACTGGAAATATAAATACTACAGGTAATTTTGCAGTACTTAGTCTCTTTTAAGAAGTTTCTCTTTCTTGTCAAATTTCTTCAAAAGTACAACAACTGTAGATACTTCAAGAAGAAAAATACATGCCCACCAAATGATGTCATCTATTGCTGCCCCAAATATAAAGATCGGTAAAAATTTATCTGGATTGTATGACCATGCCCGGACTGCAAGACCTACAGTCATCATAATTGAACCATAAAACGTTAATAAAAGGACAAGAAAAATAATAAGCCTTGCATATTTTTTTAAAATTTTCCAATAATACACCCATGTAACAAGAATAAGAGGTACTGATATTAACACCGTATAACTTAAATACGTAAATTTACCGAACATATTTTTTATAAATATCCCACGCAATAATACTGACTGTCGTAATAAAAAATGGACAAAAGAAAGTAAATAACACTAATTCTTCAAATGGCAAACCCGTTGAAGGTCCGCCAAAAAACCAAATCCCAAGCGTTGGCGATGAATTGTAAAGCCATGGACCTGTTCTGACAGAAAGAAGATCCCAGGGAACCCCAAAAAAATATGTTGGAATAACAGTAAATAAAAATATTTTTCTATAACGTAGTAACACTTTCCAGAAAAAAATCCAAAATATACATAAAGGAATAAAAAAGAAAACCGTTAAGAGCTGAAGATATGCTAACATGACTGCATTGTAAATTATCCTTCCAAGAATTACAATTTAAATAATAACTATAAGTTTGAAGTGAGATAAAGTTTATGGTAAGCTTTTGTGATGACAAGACTAAGGGAGAGAGTACATGAATCCATCGAAAATACACGGGCACTTACTGGCGCAGCATGGGGTGCTGCAACAAGAGATGCTGTTCTTCACTCTCACATCGATAGTTACCTGGAAAAAATACGCCGTGAAGCACCTTCCTTTGATAACCCTACAGAAAGCATAATACAAGAAGCTCTTGCAGCAAAAATTATCCAAGTTACTTCTCATGCATCAAGAGATTCATTACTGACAAATCCTTGGAATTCACGACGAATAAAACCATCACGCCTCGCAGCATCTCTTATTGCTTTTTCTAACGACCATGGGAAAAAAACAGTACCAGAATTTTTCCCAGTTGAGGAAATTCTTGTTTATCTAAACAGCATACAAGAGCAGGCAAAAAAAACAGGAAAACAGCTGACAGTTATTGACCAATTTAATCTTGCCCTTGATCAAACAAATAATAATCCTGTGGCAGCAGCACTTTTAGCACATAGCTCATACAGGGCTATTGCCAGATCGTGCGATACGAGATTAAGTCCACAATTAGCATTTGAAGTTGATTCCAGCACTCAACCCATTACTATGATGAGTGTCGCGCAAAGCACTGCAGACTTTTCAGTTAATGATCAACGAGATCCTTTGGGAAATACCTATCACTGGTGGTCACAATTTTCTGCCGGAATGATTTTCGCACTATTAAAAAAGGATAACCCTATCCAAGTGGCGACATATAATACCGCATTTTCTGCAGGACCCGAATTAACAGTCTTATTAAGACAAAAAATTCGCAGAAGACAATTGGCTGCAGGCGATCACAAACAAGTAGACAGACAGGGAAAAAGAATTGGACGAGCAATGGGCGCAATATTACTACATGAAAGCCAACAAGAAGCATCTCCTAGCGAAAGAGGTAGAGTACGTGTGGCACAAATATAAGAATTGCTACTATTATTGAACCGACTGCTGTGAGCAAAACCATTCCTGCACCAACATCTTTGGCAATCCTTGCTTCTTCCCGATGCTCTTTAGTAATAAGATTTGCCATCTCTTCTATTGCTGTATTAATCATTTCCGCACATAAAACAAGCAAAATCATTACACCCAAAATACCCATTTCAAATGGTGTAACTCTAAAAAAAATACTGGCAATAACCACCACAAACCCCGCAAGTAAATGAAATCGCATGTTTTGATTGTATTTAATTGCAAACCATATTCCCGCAACTGCGTATGGAAGAGAACTCTTAACGAAAAGGAACGGATTAAACCAGTACCAATGCTTTCTGTCTATCATATAATGCTCTTATATATTAGGAGAGTTGCTATTGGAATAATCAAGCCGACCAAAAACCCAACAACAATTTCTCTCTTGTTGTGCTTATTTAATGTAAGCCTCGACCAAATAAGCAACGGCAGTACTAATACTATACCTAAGAATGAAAAAAATCCATAGAGAAAGCAAATGGTTGTAACAAACGCAACAACGACTGCTGTGTGGATACTAATTTTTATAAAAAAATTAATCAGACTAAAAATCGCTATACCTAATGTTGCTCCAAGAGAAATTATTGTTAGTGGAAAAAGTATTCCCTGCAAAATAAGTGTTACTACACAAAATAAAATTACAGATAGCATGCATACTGCATAAAATATTTCTCGTTTTTTTTGACTGGTAATGTCAAGAATATCTTCAAAGGTTTCGGATGCATTTCGTGGTGTTAGGAAGTAAAATAGACATCCGGCAAAAAGCAAAAAAATCAGTGAAAAAAAACCCCACCCGAGCCCATATACAGCATTTGCCGTCTGCTTATATTCAACAATAATGGGTATCAGGAGAGTGAGAATAGTTGGATGGAGTACACGTGAAATAAGGTGAGCAAATTTTTGCTGAATCATAAACCTATATCCTCTGAAGTGATTTTTCTTTTCCTAAAAGCTCGAGGCTCTCAGGAAGCGGCAATCCATGCTCGTATCCTGTCATAATTTTATAGAGCAAACTTCCCTTTACTTTTTTTTCTTTCAAGACTTCCCGAATACTTGTAAGTATAGTCTCCTTATTCCACTCAGACAAATTGTTAAGTTTGGATTTAAACAACAGTGCGACTTCTTTTTCCTCTGCTGTTAAGTCTGTTTTTTTCCAAACAACTAAGTCTTTAAATTCACTCAATTTTTTCATTCGAGTTTTGGCAAGAGAAAGAAATGCTGTCTTTGTTGTAAGAACATCTAATACTTCGGTATCATTTTTGTAATACGTCTTAAGTCTTTCTAAAAGCTTTTCATCAGGCATATTTTGAATATAATATCCATTCATCCAATCTAGTTTTTCTCTGTTAAATGCAACCAAATCTGTTTTATGAATTTTTGCCATGTCAAAATCTTTCACAAACTCATCGAGTGAATATGCTTCTTTTTCTGTTCCAGGATTCCACCCTAAAAACATAAGAAAATTATTGAGTGCTTCTGGTAAATATCCTGCATCTAAAAATTCACGTGCAGAGACAGGACCAAATCGTTTGGATAATTTTTTGGACGCACCTAATTCTTTTAAATTAGGTAAATGCGCAAAAACAGGCAAGTCCCACCCGAATGCATCATAAAGAATAATGTGTTTTGGAGTTGAAGGAATCCAGTCATTACCCCTCATAATATGCGTTATTCCCATTAAATGGTCGTCAACAACAACACCTAAATGATACGTTGGAAATCCATCTGATTTTAAAAGCACTTGATCATCAATGTCGTTGGAGTTCACACTGATTTCTCCAAAAACAACGTCTTTAAAACTAATTGTTTTGTTGGGCAAAACATTAAGACGAATAACATGAGGCTTATGTGTATCAAGATTTTTTTGCACGTCATCTTGAGAAAGATGCAAACATAATTTATCGTATTTCGCAGCAACAATGCCTTTTGCTTTTTGCTCTTCCCGCATTTTTTCCAAGCGCTCTGGTGTACAAAAACAATAATATGCTGCTTTTTTATTAACGAGTTCTAACGCGTATTTTTTGTACAAATCCAATCTTTCTGATTGAATATAAGGACCATATGCTCCACCTACGCCAGGACCCTCGTCCCAGGTAAAACCATAATCAGTAATAATTTGTAAAATCCGATCAATCGCGCCTTCCACATATCGCGTTCTGTCCGTATCTTCGATACGGATAAGAAATGTGCCGTTATTTTTTTTGGCAAATGCCCAGTTGTACAAAACTGTTCTTATGTGTCCAATGTGATATTCCCCCGTGGGACTTGGTGCCATTCGCACTCGTACTTGTTTCTGCATACCTTGCATTGTAGCCCAAATCCTGCCTATACTCAATATATGGCTAACCTGTCTAGAGTGAGCGATGTCACGAGAAAATTGGCCGAAATTCTTGGTATTGGTATTGTTGCACTCATTCTTCTTATGATTCTTTTTCGAGTTGGTACGTTTGTAAAAGAACTCATTTCCCCAACCCCACCCAAAGCTCCAACTGTTGCCTTTGGCAAATTACCTGTTTTAAGTTTTCCAAAAAATTTCGATAACAAAACATACTCGTACACTATTAATACTCTTTCGGGCTCTTTACCAACCCTTCCCGATAGAATCACTGTGTACAAACTACAGCAACCTGCACCAAATTTGCTTGGATTGGATAAGGCAAAAAGTATTGCTGCAGAAGCAGGCTTTACCGACCAACCCACACCAATTTCTGATACCGAGTACCGATGGCTCGCATCAGACCCTTTCCCGTCAATGCTTACCATGGATATTCAATCATTTGATTTTACCTATACAAGTGATTACCGAAATAATCCAACTGTCGTGCAGGCTCTCCATGTGCCAGATGGAACAACAGCCCAAACCGTAAGCAAGGCTTTTTTCGCTAAAATCATCCCTCTTCCTGATTCTATTGACGACAGCAAAACCAAAACAACACTTTTTGCAATCAGCCCATCTGGCTTAAGTCCTGCATCAAGTCTTTCAACTGCGCAAATTATTCGCGTTGATTATTTTCCTAAATCCATTGACAATATTCCTGTCTACACAGCAAATCCAGACAAGTCGTTATTTTACACACTTGTCGCATCTGGTGACACAGATTTTCCACAGGTTGTTGAAGCACAGTACTACCACAAAGACCCAACAAAAAATACAGCAACCTATCCAATTCTTTCTGTGCAACAAGCATATGCAGATTTACAACAAGGGAAAGGGTATGTCGCAGCCAATCCAACAGGAGATACCAGTATTACCATTACCGACGTCAGTTTGGGCTATTATGTTGATGCAACTTCGCAGCAATATCTTTGGCCAATTATTGTTTTTCAGGGAGATAAAGGATTTTATGCATATGTATCGGCAGTTAGCTCTGACTGGATACAAAAATAATCATATTAGAACAGAGTCTAAATATCTTTTATGGTCGTATCGGGATAAAAGAAATATTATCTGTTAAAAGTTGTAATAATTTTTCTGTATCTGCAAAACGATTATCCGATTTCATAACAACAAGAATAAATGTGTGTCCATGAATTGTTGCAGATGTTGCCAGCACTTCTCCTGCTTCTCCTGTGTACCCTGTCTTTACTCCCGTAACACCGTACAGTCCC
>DATICB010000008.1:0-72035 GCA_035457005.1 Patescibacteria group bacterium | reverse complement strand
TGACTCTAATTTACCTGTGTATGAGTACATGGTTTCACATATTGAAAAATCTCATGCAATTCCTCTATCTATTCCGCAAATTAATAACAATATGTCGGTACTTGGAGATCCGCTTAATAGTTTTTTTAATCCCTTGTTTGGCTTATCAATTCTTGCATTTGGTATAAACATTGGTCTTCGTGTAACTATTTTGCTTTGCTGTTTTGTATCCGGTATTACCATGTACTTTTTATTAAAGAAATTTTCTAAGGAAAAAATCATTTGGCTTTTTGGCTCCTTTTTATACATGTCGGGTGGAGCATTTTTTGCGTCCGTTGCAAGTGGTCATATAGAAAAATTTTTAGTATATCCAATTATTCCACTGCTTCTTTTTTGGGGAATTAACAAAAAATTACTGGTAAGACAGATGCTGGGATTAGGTTTTGTCGTCATTTGGACAATCTACAGCGGCGATTTGTATGCTACGTGGTTTTGTATTCTTATGTATACAGTAATTCGAGGATATTTTTTCTTTACTCAGAAACAAAAAAAGCAGCAACTAATATTTTTTATATTACCACTTTGTATTGCAATTGTATTAGCATTACCGAAGATTGTTCCATTCGTGCAACAGGTTCTGCCCTTTATGGAAAAGAGTGGGGAAGTGAACGCGTTTAAAGGAAGTCTTCCATGGTACTATTTTCCAGTTCCATTTATTGAACCGTTTGGTGTTTGGTTTTGGGACAGGCCTTTTTTTCAAAGGCATTTAGGATTTTATTACAATTGGTATGAGTATTTTGCTTTTATAACACCAATTCCGTTTATCTTTTTAATCAAGGTTAAGAAAATTTTCTCAAAAGAAATTTTTAAAGCAATAATGCTTTTGCTTACGCTAGGTACTTTATACTTTTCACTTAGTTTTTGGTACTCGCCATTTTTCTGGGTATTCCATTTCTCAGTTTTGCAAGATTTCTTTCGTGTGCCACAGCGAATCGTCATGCCAATGACCACGGTAGTGGTATTGCTTCTTTCATTGTGCACAGAGGAATGGTTGCGTATGGGTAAAAGAAGACTAGTGATTCTGGTGTTTGTCGTCTCTTTGTTTTGGACGTTAGCTGTTGATTGGCAAATTCTTTCTACAACATTTCCTAAAAATGACTCTTTAAGACGGAATATGATTGCACAATTTGCACAAAAATATAAAAAAGTAACTGTTGTTAATTTTGCAACTCAAGTACAGTATTTTCTTATTCAAAAGAATATGCGAGTAGATAATTACTATTATGGTTGGTATGCAAAAAATAGCATTTTGTATACAAAAAATGGAAAGATAAACTTATCTGCGCTAGTTGCTAAAAAACCAGAATTTATTGTTACAAATACTTATAAAAAGATGCCCATACCCATTGGATACACAAAGCTAATGGGAAATACAGAGATAGTTATTTGGAGGAGAATATAGACAATGCAAAAGCTATTTATTTTTGTTTTTTTGTCTTATGTTGTATTTTTTATCCTATTCCCGCCTTTTCAAAATCCTGACGAACAAGGTCATTATGAAACCGTTTACTGGACATCTCAGTGGTTTTACCCATATGTTTCTTTGAATTTTATTGTTCCAAAACATCCTTACGCAGGAGACGTGCAGCAGTACTTTTCTCATGTTATTCAGCATAATTTTGTTATTCCAGATTATGCTGCTATTGCAAATAGTCAAATTCTACAAAGAAAAGATTACTTACAAAAACAAAAAAAAGAATTTTTACCAATCAGCAATCAAGCATACAACCCTCCTGTTTATTATGTAACAGCTGCAGTATTTCTTAATCTGTCAAAGTTTCTAGATTTAAATTTACTCCAACAATTTTATTTTACTAGACTCACATCAGCATTTTTCTATTTTGGGACAATTTATTTTGTCTACAAAATTCTTATAAAACTTTTTGGCAATTCAAAGAAGACAATGGGAGCATTCTTATTTTTTGCCCTCAACCCAATTGTAATGCAATCAGGTATTGGGATAAGTCCTGACATAGCAATAACTTTTTTTGTAACTGCCTTTTTCTATATTGTTGCAACTCGTAATATAGAAAAAAGAAATACTATTTTTTTACTAAGTTGTGTTGCTGGGGTTGCGCTTTTAACAAAGATAACGGCAGTATTTTTAATACCAGCGTTTATATACTATCTATATGCTTCTAGAAAATTAATAAGAAATTTTTTTTACAACTCTGTATTTTTTTGTCTTACTGTTTTTATTTTTCAAATTCCATGGATGATTTTTAACTTTTTGCGATATCACACAGTGGTTGTGAGTGACATAGCCTTAGGAATTCCGCCAAAAAATGTACACACAACTTTTTTAAATGCTTTTACTTCAACTGTTTTCAGTTTACGACATACCATTATGCACTTCTCAGGATTCTTGGGATGGAATGATTCCTATCCGTTTCCTGTTGTTTTTATTACATTTACAGTTTTATTTATTCTTTTTTTATTAGCGGGTTTAGTAAAAACATTACGAGAAAAGGGTATATATACAAAATTTCTATCTATTTCCACAATATCTCTTATATGTTTTTTTATTCTTTTGGGTTTTGAACGAGCAATATATTTTCACCCAGGATGGGAGATTGGTGGTAGAAATATCTTACCTATATTTTTACCGATGATTATATCTATATATGCAGGGATAAAAGTTCTTATGAGGAAATATGCTGAGATAACTTTTGTGTTTCTTTATTATTTTTCAATTTTTTACTATTTTTATATATTACTAACGGTATTAGTGCCAAGATATTATGTATAAAAAAATTGCATTACTTTTACTAGTATTACTTCCTTTTTTGTTTATTATTATTGGGTATCCAATTAAGGGTAATTCAGACAAAAACAAACTGTATAACTCGCAGAGGTGTTTTGTCGTTGGTAATATGAAAGATTATTTTACTTGCTCAAACAAAAAAATTGCTGGTTTCGCACTAATATACAAAGTTGTTAGTGAAGCAAATAGTGTGCAATATGGATTCGGATATGTACTTGTTATTGCTGTTGTTGGACAACTGATGTTACTTATTTTTTTTGTTATGAAAAAAATATTTACAAACTATAAACATGCTCTACTGTTTTTCTCTCTTTTGCTGTTTCTTGTTTTAGCAAGTTTTTGGAGAGTTTTAACATTCGGTCCATGGGTTGACGATGCACATCTTCTGTGGGCATCTTTATATAGCATTTCCTACTCTCAATGGTACTATAACCATCCTGGTTTGCCACTTGAATTTCTTTTACTGTCTCATATATTTGGAACAAATTATGT
This sequence comes from Patescibacteria group bacterium, assembly GCA_035457005.1. Taxonomy (GTDB): domain Bacteria; phylum Patescibacteriota; class Microgenomatia; order Levybacterales; family UBA12049; genus DASQJJ01. The sequence continues at coordinate 68,740 of DATICB010000008.1, read as the reverse complement.
GTTGTGGCAATGGACAAATATTTTTATAAAAGTTTCCGTGTCATTTTTAGTTGGTCAATTTATTTTTAAGCTCACAAATAAAAAAAAGATTGCAATCCTTGCAGCAATTTTTTTTGCAGTATCATATGTTGGACTTGAAGTTGTTGATTCTCCGATTATGAATATAGCAGGGATTGTTGCAATACCAATTCTTCTTTCTCTTTATTATACAATATCTCTTTTTAGAGAGGGTACTAATATTAAAAGAAGTGTTGGATATTTTCTTCTTGCATTTCTTTTAGACCCGGGAAGAGTTTTTTCAGTTGTCCTTATTCTCCCGCTGCTGTATATGTTAGTAACAAAAAAAAGAAATAAGATCCAGTTATCTCTGTCGCGAACTGTGTTTTTATTTGTCGTTTGTATAGTTCTTGCCTCTATTTTTATAGTTTGGTTTATTCATTTTGAACCTAACGCGCAAATTACTCAAGGAATTGTAGGACTTTTTACTCACACAAATATTTATATAACCAAGCTTAATAGAATAGGAAACATGTTTGCGGCAATAGGAAATCTATTTGTGGGATTCTTCTATACTATGAAACAAGATTATCAAGATACTGGTTACTATGACAGGTTATTTGGTGTAACGGGTTTTATTTTGTTTTTTGTAGGTTTAGGCTGCTATGTATTTTTTTTGAAAAAGCAAGGTAAAAAAACACTTGGGATCATTGGATTTTTAATATTATGGATGTTTATTTTTTACTTACCCAACTGGTTTTCAGAACCTCGTGCTCCTATGGCAGGAGGACATAGATATCTTTTTTTATCTAGTATTGGATTTGTTGGTCTTATTGCTTACATAATTAGTCTTTTTAAGAAAAAATGGATTATTGTCATTTTATCTATTGTTTTTATTTTGCTAAATATTTGGAGAGCTAACCAGATTCTTTTCTGGCAGAATTCCTATAGATCACAAATGGTTCTTGATAGGTTGTGGAGTGTGGTTCTTGAAACAGTCCCTAAAAGCGAAAAAAATGATATTTTTATTTTTACGGGTGAACAGCCTTGGCTGTCACAAAGTATACAACTTTTTGGCGCAGATAGGTTTCTGCTATTACGACGGTATTCAGATAGAAGATTAGCGCCAGTATTTCTTAACGATAGCAGTAAAATTTTTTTGTATCTTTGCAGGAAAAATGATCCAATTCCTTTGTCTCATATCTATTCATGGGAAGTGAAGTCACCAGGAGTTTTGATAAATAAAACACAGAACATTCGAACTGTTCTCCAATCAGCCTGTCCGTAGTATAATTGCAGTGTCTTTATGAAATCAAAAATAGCCTTAGTACGAGGAAAATTTCTCAATGCATATGAGATGCAAATCTTTGAACCTCTTAGTAAAAAATACGACATAACCGCATTCGGGTCGCAAAAACCATATCACGAGAAATTTTCATTTCCTGTTATAAAACTTTTTAGCCCAATGGACTTACCAGAATTTCCTAAAAAAATGTCTGTTTTAAATAGACTATTTACTGATGCTCACTATCTTTATGGATTGGAAGAAAGATTGCAGGGATTTGATATCGTACATACTGCCGAGACATATTTTCACTACACACAACAGGCACTTACTGCAAAGAAGAAAGGATATGTTAAAAAAGTTGTAGCAACTGTCTTGGAAAATATTCCATTTAATAATGAGAGCCTATGGGGAAGAAAAAAGTTTAAGAAAAGAGCCAGGGAAGAATTGGACCATATAATTGCATTGACTGAAAGAACAAAAAATGCATTAATCCTTGAAGGTACAGATCCTGAAAAAATTACTGTCGTTGGCCATGGCATAGACACCAAGAGATTTATTCCAAAAAAAAATTGGCTGAAAAATAAAAAAAATAAAACAGACTTTACTATTCTTTTTTCTGGTCGATTGGAAATGTACAAAGGGGTATACGAAATTCTGTATGCGGCAAAACTTCTTACGCAAGACAAGTCGTTAAAAAACAATCATTTTAAATTCCTCATGGTTGGAGAGGGTAATGAAAAAAATAATTTACTCCTTCTTGAAAAAAAATTAGGTATTGAAAAATTCGTGCATCACAGCTCTGTTGCGTACGATAAGATGCCAATTTTGTATCAACAGGCAGATCTTTTTTGGGCACCAAGTAAGCCAACACGTACCTATCAGGAGCAGTACTGCACAGCATTACTTGAGGCACAGGCAGCAGGTTTGCCTATTGTTACCACAACAAGTGGAGGGATACCGGAAAATATTGGAAGTGCAGGAATATTTGTTGGATCGGGAGATTTTTATGCACTTAAAAATGCAATGAAAGATTATGTTTTGTACCCAGAAAAAAGAATAGCATATGCAAAGAAAGCAAGGGAACGTGCCGTGCAGGTGCACGATATTATTAAAATTTCTCAGCAAATTTCAGAAGTGTATGAAAAAGTACTTTAATTTCCTCCTATCACTTTCTCCATATGTATTCTTATTAATGCTTTTAGTTATTCTTTTTTGGCAAGTCTTTTTCCAAGGTTTTGTTTTTATTGATGGTGATAATTTTCATCTTAATATTCCATTAAAATATTTTCTTGTGGATAGTATTAAAAAAGGAGATTTTCCTTTTTGGAATCCATATATTCTTGGTGGCATGCCATATGCTGCAGATTTAAATGTAGGTACTTTTAATCCATTTAATTTTCTCTACTTTCTTTTTCCTATACCACGCGCTCTCACGCTTCATGTGATTTTGGATCTATTTTTAATTGGTTCATTCGAATTTATGTTATTGAAGCAAAAAGTATCAAGATACAGTGCTCTCTTGGGTGCGATTATCTTTATGCTTTCAGGAACAGTTTTTCTCTTTACATCAAATGTCACAATTCTTCATGTGATTCTCTTTATACCTTTGTTATTTTTATTTGTTGAAAAATTTACTTTTTCGAAAAAAGCAAAATATTTTTTGTTACTCATTTTGACACAAGTACTACAAATTATTTCGGGACATCCTCAGATAACATATTACACAATCTTTTTTATTTCTCTGTACATACTATTCCAAAAAAATTTACCCTTTTATAAACGATTTTGGCAGGTAGTTTTTTACATTATTTTTTCTGTTAGTATTTCATCTTTCCAACTCATTCCATTTTTTGAGCTGGTATTACATTCATCAAGACCAATAAACTCACTTGCTTATGCATCATCTGGGTCACTAAGCATTTCTCACATCATTACTATTTTTTTTCCAACGTTTTTTGGCACTAAGTTATTTGGTACTTGGTGGGGAAGTCAGATAACGCTTTTTGGATATATAAGCGTTGCGGGTCTGTTGTTTCTCTTGGTTGGTTTATTTTCTACAAAATTTAAAGACAAAAATTTCTTTGCATTTTCGCTTATGCTGTCATTTCTTCTTTCTTTTGGAAAAGCAGGTATTTTGTTTTTCTTATTTTACTATCTTGTCCCTGGATGGTCCGCATTTCGTTCGCCCGCGGATGTTTTTGTTATGACTACATTTTTTGCTGCAATTTTTGCAGCCGAAGGCTTTGAGTATATTTTACAAAAACAAAAGATGTTTAAAAGAATTAATAAACATATAGTATTTACTTGTACAATATTACTTATCTTTATTTTTGCCATATGGCTTGTGACTGCAAAGGCTATTGCATGGACGAGAGTTTTTATGTTTTTAAAGAACATACACACACCCCTTGTAGGAAAAATTCTCTTTTATAGTCCAGCAAAAATTAATACAATTTTTTCTGTAACACTTTTTAATATGTTTTTCTTTACCTTTTTCTTACTCATGCTGGGATTGTTTCTTTGGAAAGTTCCAAGAAAAAGGAAAGCGTTTCCCTTTCTCGTTATAATATTTGTGTCAACAAACTTACTATTTTTTGACAAAACATATTTGCAACTTGCGCCACTATCTTTTTATTCGGTTAGACCACCAGAAATTCCAAACACCATTTTGTATCGAATATTTTCAAAACCTGTTGTCCTAAAGCAGGACAGAAGGTACGTACCTGGTCCTAAATATTTTTACAACGAAGCTCAATTAAATTTAAATTCGGTAACAGATAATCATGTTGTTCCACTTGGAATTCAGGGAGTAACAGGATACACATCGCTTGTATTGGCAACGTATGAAAAGTTTGTCGAAAGTACAAATGTCACCGGTATTGATGCAAATAAGTTAAATAACGCTAAATTAGCTGCTTTAAGTGCAAAATATATTGTTGAAACAAACAAAGAAGGAAATGTTATTTTCGTAGAAAATAAAAGTGCTTTACCGATAATACGATTAGAAGAACAAAGTGAAAAAAATACCATTTTTGTAAAAGGCGACACGTCAAATAAAATAAGCATTGAAGTATTTTCAGATAAGCCGAACAAACTTATTATATCGGACAACTACTATCCAGGATGGACAGCAACTATTAATGGAGAACCCACAACAATCTCTTTATACAATAAGATATTTAGGCAAGTTAATATACCAAACGGAAAAAGTGATGTAATCGTCTATTACGACCCTTTTATTTGGAAAATTGGTACACTAATTTCTTTTGCGTCTTTTGTTTTTCTCTTTATTCTTTTGAAAATTAAAAAATTATATGTTTAAAAAATTTCTTATAAACATTTTATTGTCATGTATTCTTATTCTTTTTTTTATTCTTTCTGTAGGAAGTGCTATGAGAGAATCTTTAACGTTTGACGAAATCGTGTATTTGCAAGCCGGAAGGACTGAGGTTTTACAGCATATATTTACTCTTGATCCATATAACCCACCACTTATTAGAGAAATAAGCATGCTTCCTTATATTTTTAATAATGAATTTTATACAAACGAAATGTTTGTATTTAACCACGTTTTATGGGGAAGAGTCTCAATAATTTTTCTGGGAGCTGCACTTCTTATTGCAGTCTTTGTGTTTGTTAAAAAGTATCTTGGGGAAAAGGAAGCAATTTTTGCGATCTTTCTTCTTGCATTAGAGCCGAATATCTTAGCAAATAGTCATTATGTAACAATTGATATTGGATTAACACTGTTCTTCTTTTTGTCATACAGTTTGTTTATTTTGTTTTTACAAAACCCTTCATACAGAGCAACCATTTTACTTTCTCTTTCAATAGGACTTGGAATGGCGACAAAAATATTATTTATTCCCTATTTTCTTTTAACGACAGCATTAGTGTGGTTTTTTCAGTATAAATCAAAAACTTTTTCTACAGTAATGCGTAATTGGAAAAAATTAATACTAGGTGGTTTGATTACTCTGTTTGTTATCTGGGGTATTTATTTTTTTAGCTGGCATATTTTTATAAAAGAACGCGAAGATACGTCGCGTGTTTCATCAAAAGTTATGCAATTTGCCAAGCATCATAATTTAAAAATTGTCGCAGATGCAATTTTCTTTTTAGAAATACAACCAATACCTTTGGGAGATTACGGAGCGATAGTAAAAAATAATGTTCTTAGGGGACTACATAGTGACAAATGCTTTTTCTTGGGAAAGTACTACGATACGTGTCGTTGGTATTTTATGCCAGTAAATTTTTTACTAAAAACACCGCCCCCACTTCTTATCTATTTCTCGGTATCAGTCTTTCTTTTTATCAAACAAAGAAAAAGGTCAGCAATACAATATCTTCTGCTTTTCCCGATTCTTGGAACATTGTTTTCATCAATACTTTTCCGCGTGCAACCTTTGGTGCGATACATTTTGCCCATCTTTCCGTTTATTGTTATTTTCTCTGCGCTTTCAATTTCTTTTTGGCAAAAAACACCTATAAGAAAGCTTATTTTCTATATACTGCTTGTTTGGTACATTGCCGGCACACTATTTTCGTTTCCCCACTTTATTTCATATGCAAATGAATTAAATTTTGGTCATAAATATTTCCTGTTACAAGACAGTAATTTGGACTGGGGACAAAGTCTGCCTGATGCTAGGAAGTTTATGCTACAACATAAAGAAAGTTTGATAATGTTTTCTTATTTTGGACGCGACAATGGAGATTTATACGGCTTAAAAAGTAATAAATCTTATGGTAGTTATAAAAATAATGAAATTTGCCAGTTCCATTCAATTCATGCATATGGTAAAACACAAATAACATTAATAAGTATTACCAACTGGTCAATCTGTGGATATAATATGAATCCTAGATATACAAAACAAAAAATTAAGTCAGTAATCGGCGAGAGCATACTTGTGTTTTAAAATGAAAATTGCTGTTATTATTATTCATTTTGGAAAATTGTTGACAACAAAACATTGCATAGAAAGTCTGTACAAAAATGAGACACACCCATTCTCAATTTTTGTTGTAAATAATACTCTTGATGAATTGAGTTCAGTTGATTTTGTTAATCAAAAATTCACAGTGATCAATAACAAAAGAAATCTTGGGTTTGCGAAAGGTGCAAATATTGGCATTGAATATGCTCTTCGCAAAGGGTATGACACAATTTGCCTTCTTAATAATGACACGAAAGTTGAAAAGCCATTTCTCAAAAAACTGAGTTTCAATTTAAAAAAAAGCATTGGTATTGCTGGGCCAGCAATACGATTTAAAAAAAACAATAAAACTCTTTACGACATAGGCGGGAAGATAAATGCTCTTTTTCTTCGAACATCCCATAAAGAAGTGAATGTTTTGCCAAGAAAAAAAATATTGCCAGTTGAGTATGTTTCGGGATGTTGTATGATGATTAGAAAAAAAGTATTTGACAAAATTGGACTATTTGATGAGAACTTTTTTCTTTATTATGAAGATGTTGATTTTTGTCTTCGTGCAAAAGAAAAAGGATTTGCAACAGTACTCGTTCCGTCAATTGTCATTAACCATGCGCTCAGTCAATCAGCGGGAAGAATTTCACCATTTACCATATATTTTCTACTTAAAAGTGGTATTTTTTTTGGAAAAAAATATGAAAAATCTTTTTTACAAAAGGTAACACATAAATTATTTATTCTTTGCCAGGCACTTTTGCTTATCAAAGCAAATCCTGCTGCTACAGTGAGTGTTGCAAGAGCACTACTTTCTTACTAATGATATACTTGTGTTATGTCTATCTCTGCAGTAGTTCTAACTAAAAACGAAGAGAGAAATATTGAATCATGTCTCAAAGACCTAGAATTTTGTGACGAGATTATTGTGATCGATGACAATTCTACAGACGCCACTGTTGAACTTGCTAGAAAAAATGGAGCTCGCGTCATAGTTCATTCACTTGAAAATAGTTTTGCATTACAGCGGAATTTTGGACTGGAAAAGGCAAGGGAAGAATGGGTTCTGTTTGTTGATGCAGATGAAAGAGTCTCTGAAAAACTGAAAAATGAAATTTTGGAAAAAATTCAAAACAATAAGTATGTTGGATTTTTCCTGAAAAGAGAGGATGTTATGTGGAGAAAAGTGCTACGACATGGAGAACAAGGTAAAATACAATTGCTTCGCTTAGCAAAAAAGGAAAACGGTAAGTGGAAAGGAAAAGTACACGAGATGTGGGACATCCATGGTTCTGTACAAACATTAGACAATGCACTAAGACATCATCCGCATCCAACAATAGCTGAATTTTTACAAGAAATTAATTTCTATTCAACGCTTCGTTCACAAGAGCTTTTTGAGAATGGAAAACATGCCAATTTGATTGACATTCTTATTTATCCAAAAGTAAAATTTATTCAAGATTATTTTTGGAAAATGGGATTTCTTGATGGAATTCAGGGTTTTCTTGCGGCAATTCTTATGAGTTTTCACTCATTTTTGGTGAGAGGGAAATTATGGCAATTACAAAAAAGCACATAGGACAATTTATTTTATTTTTCTGGGTTGTGTTTGTTTTTATTCATTACGTTGTTTATCTTGCATGTCGTGCAAATATATGTTTGAAATAGCACTCGCAATTGGTATTTTTTCGTATAGTATATTTTTCCTAGGCCTTCTGGGATTTATCTATCCTTTTGTACTTATTGGAACTACATTGCTTTTTTGGGGAATATTTTTTTGGTACAAAAAAGAAATGATACTTTCCTTTTTGCAAAGTTTCTCTCCAAAACATAAATCAATTTTTTTTCAACTTGCTATTATATATCTTATTTTACAAACAGTAATTAATAGCATTGGCCTTTTTGGTCCAGAAATAGGATTTGATGCAACATGGTATCATCTCACACTTCCCAAACTCTATCTTTTGTACCACATGATTGTGCATATTCCAGGTGGCATTTTATATTACTCCGACATGCCTAAGCTAACAGAAATGCTTTATACTGTTGGCCTTTCATTTGGATCTGATTTTTTTGCCAGAGGTATTCATTTTCTTTTTGGTATTGCAACGCTTTTTGCTTTGTACAGATTAGGGCGGAAATTTTTTTCACCAACATGGGCACTTCTCTTACCAGTTATTTTTTACAGTAATCTTGTGGTTGGATGGGAATCAATAAGCGGATACATTGATCTAGCGCGTACTTTTTTTACTGTAGCTGCTTTATTAGCATTTTTTACCTGGATAGAAACGAAAAAGCAACAATATTTTTTGTACAGTGCAATTTTTGTTGCTTTTACGATTGGTACCAAATTACTAGCACTCCCTGACATTGCTGTTTATACCTTCGTACTTCTTTTTTTAGAAAGCAATACGTTACCTTTGCTTCTTAGAATAAAACAAGCTGGAATGTTTGTTGGAATTGTTGCTTTGTGTCTTTTGCCTTGGTGTGTTTTTTCTTTTATCCATACCGGAAATCCAATTTATCCTATGCTTTCGCCTGTTTACCAGGTGTCTGATTTTTGGGAAATTCTCAATCCTCTTTTCCTTCTTAAATCAGTATGGGACACATTTGCACAGGCATCAGATCCTGTTCATCCAATTTTTTTAGCACTGTTGCCATTTGGAATTATGTATTGGAAAAAATTGTGGAAAGAATTTCGTTTGCCTTTTATTTTTGCACTAGGAGGACTAGTAGCATGGTACATAACCCCACAAACAGGAGGAGGACGCTATATTTTGCCATACCTATCCATGCTTTCTGTGGTTGCCGTATTTATTCTGACGCAACTGCATAAAAAATGGCAAACCGTTTTTGTTGTATTTATTGCACTTGTTGCATGTTGGTCGCTAGCGTATCGAAGTGTGGCAAATGCGAAATTTTTACCACTTATTTTTCATAAAGAAACTGAAGTGCATTTTATGCAAAAGTATTTACAATTTAACCTTGGAGACTTTTATGATATTGATGGGTATTTTGCCCACCATATAAAACCTACGGACACTGTTTTATTGTATGGATTTCATAATTTGTATTATGTTGATTTTCCTTTTATAGACAGTAGTTGGGTGAAAAAAGGTGACGCATTTAATTATGTTGCGGTTTTGGGAAATGGCATGCCAGAAAGATTTCGTTACTGGACACTCATCTATTTTAATCCTGTTTCTCAGGTTCGGGTGTATTCACTGAAAGGGCAAACGTGGTACTACTAATATACTTTTTATTATTGCTTTGTGTTGCGCTGCCTTTAGGTGAGGTGTCTCGAGTAACACCTGGTTTGGCTATTTCTTTTACACTTGTTGATATTGTGGTAGCGATTGGATTTGGATGTTGGATGATAAGGCAAATTGTTTTTAACAAAAGGCCTGTTTCTTTCCAAGCAAAAACATTTATTGTACTCACCGGAATTTTTGTGCTTTCACTTCTTACTAATTGGACAACGCTTTCTTTGCCACAGGTAGCAACTGCAAGTCTCTATATTCTTCGCTGGGTCGTGTTTGGTGGATTATTTTTTATGGTAAAAAATAGTTCGGCGTCTTCCAAACACAAGCTTACCATAGTACTTTTTGTCAGTGGGACGCTGCTTCTTTTAGGTGGATATGTGCAGTATCTTTTGTATCCGAGTCTTCGGAATCTTTTGTATTTTGGCTGGGATGAGCATTTTTATCGAATGTTTGGAACATTTTTTGATCCTAATTTTTTTGGATTATTTTTGGTACTTTTCCTCCTTTTGGTTTTGTCAAAATTGTTTACCATGTCTGTGCAAAAAGAAAAAGTATTATTTGCTGGACTTTTTGTTTTGGGAAGCATTATTTTTACAGCTATTTTTCTTACCTATTCTCGAACTGCACTTATTGCACTTTTTGCAGGACTTATGATTCTTTTTTGGAATAAAAAATTTTGGAAATGGTTGTGGGTTGTGAGTATTGCTGTTTGTGTCACTGCCGGAATATTTTTCTTTGCTCCAAAAAAAACACAGGACATGAATAGCCTGTTTCGTATGACATCAACCAATGCACGAATTGGTAGTGCAAGAAATGCACTTGCGATTTTTTGGCAACGTCCAATACTTGGTGTTGGATTTAATGCCTATCGATATGCACAGTACCGAAATCATTTTATGTTGGGAAGTCCCATTCAGGAAGACCATGGTGCATCGGGTGCAGACAGTTCGTTGCTGCTTGTCTTTGCAACAAGTGGAATAATAGGGTTTTGTGCATTCCTTCTTTTTCTCTGGAGTCATGTGAGAATTTTGAAAAAATCAAAAAAAAGAATTGGACTTGCAACATTTGTTGCATTATTTGTTGGCAGTTTTTTTGTGAATGGACTATTTTACCCGTTTCTTCTTATCTGGCTGTGGGTTGTGTTGGGAATTACTGAGCGTGATGAACAGTAAGGCTTTGCTTGGTGGTATTGCCTGCTGCGTCGGTTGCAACAACATCAATGTGGTTGTCTCCATTTTGTAAAGCGAGTGTGTACGAGTAATTACCGCTTGAGTCAACAATTGCCCAAAAACCATTAACCGTCACGCGGTTGTCGGGATCTGTTTTGCCAGAGACCACAACTGTTGGATGACTACTGTCAAAAGAATCATTGTCATGAGGGCTATCAACAGACAGACTTGGCGCTTTTTGTAAGTAAGTGATTGTCCAGGTATCCGAAAAATTGCTGATTGCCTTGTCTGTTTTTGCTTTTGTCTGAATGGTATTTTGCTGCTGTGTTAAATTAACACCAGTAAAAGAAAATGTGCCATCGTCTTTGACACTCTGCGAGTCAATGAGCGAACTGTTAACAAAAAGTTGCACTGTTGTCTTAGACGCTGCAGTACCGTTTACCGTTATGGAGGCGCTGTTGGTTGCACTAAACTGCTCATTCATAACAGGTGGTGGTACAACTGCATGCGAGCTAGAGGCACTGTCTTGACTACTGGAATTTTTACTTGATAAAAAAAGACTTAAATTAGTGAGTGCGGGAATGCCAAATTTAAAAAGAACAAAAAGAAGCACAACAATGCCAACAATAGATATAATAAGCTGTTTCTTTGTTTTCGATTCTGTTGTTCTATTAAGTCGAGATTTCATATGTTTAATGTAAATATTCTAAGCCGAAGGTGAGATTAGAACCCGTTAGTTTGCTCTTTACTTGCCCGCCGTAATCTGAGCCGTTTATCGGACTTGAACCGATAACCTGCGGTTTACGATACCGCTGCTCTACCATTGAGCTAAAACGGCATGCAGGCGGGCCAAAAGAGCTACTCTACCCTGAGTTACATCACACAGGTCTTAGTCTCCAACACCTTTTATTATAAGAAATATTTGTCTTTTGTGCAAAGATACAGAATTTCCTGCTTGACAATTTTTCACAAAACATCTTATGCTAGATATATGCCAGAAGGATCGACATCAACAGAAGCTCAAGCACAACAGACAACTGCACCGTTGCAGGAAAGACATGTTGCTGGCGTTGGTCAGGCGGTTAGAGGCGAGCACGGTCCGAGGTCGCACTTATCTCTTCTTCGAACACTCATGACTCCTGGTGGTCGTCAGGCAATAGTGGACTTTATTGGTTCGCATAGACACGTTAATAGAGAAAAAAGACAATCGCGTCAATCTGAAGCAGCAAGAAATATTGAATTGGAAATGGCACATCAAATGGGAATACGTGGACAAGTCTCTCTTTCAGAAGGTGAAGCGCAAAAAGCTGGTATAACGGACATTGCTTCGGAAAAAGGACAGCAACAAGCCCGTGAGTGGTTACGAATACACAATGCTCCGGCACTTCGCATTTTAGAAGCATCTGAAGTTGCGATGATGCACCGAGTGAGCGAGTTGGCAGGAGGTGCAACACATAGATTTAGCTTAGGTCCTGTAAATGTTGATGCAGACAGAACAAGGGGTGAAGGTGAATCAATTGTTGGTGCGCAACCGGCTGTTAATGTTGCCGTCAACAGTGATGGCAGCGTTGATGTCTCTATGGTCATGTCAGACCCAAGATTTGCACATGGTACTGGTGTGGTAATCAACCGTGATGGCACGTATGCATTTCGAGATGCTCCTCTTCACTCTAATAGAGATGGTCAACCCGCCCATCCAGTACAGGGTGCAATTACTGGAGGAGTTATTGTAGCAAGTGCTCGGTTTAGACCAAGAACTACTGACGAGTCAGGAAGACACACAACAAATGCAGATATTGTTGTAAACGGTCAATCAGTAGTAGTAGATTCAGGAAACGGCAATATAAATGATAAATCTGTACAAGAGGCACTGCAGTCATCTCTTTCTGATACAGGAGCTTTATTTATAAGTTCACGATTATTTACTCCTGTCTCAGGAAGAACGATGCAAGTTGAGGTCATTGAGCCGGGTAATGGTGTTATGTTGTCGGGACATGTTGTTGAGCAGTCGCTCTCTGATGAAAAAAGATTACAAGAAATACAAGCAGCAGGTGGTAGGCCGATACTAGGTACTGCGCGTAGTCTTGAACGGCTCAGACAAGCAGGTCTTCCCAATACAGCAGAGAGAGTGGTTGTAGTAGAAAATCAAAAAATCCCACTTCAAGCATCTGCCGAGCAGGCGAGAACATTAAGCTCACTTTCAGATGCAGAATTTCTTGCAGTGACAAGTATTCCAAGAAGTGATGTTGATTTACAAACCCCATCTGAACCAAATCCACAAACAGCCACTGTTGATGAAAAGATGATGCACGATGCAGGAGAATTTTTAGATGAGAGGCGCGCATCGCAGCGAACAGGACAGTTATCTTCAGAGCAAGAGCACGATCCAGCGTACCTTTTGTGGAGTTTAAGAGGCGACTTGCAGATTACCGACGAGAGCGGTAAACAATTGTCAGGCGTAGAGGCAGCAAACCTTATTATGAGACGATCTGTTGCGGCTGTTGGAGGTTTGGAAGGAGATCCGGCAAATGCAATGTTAACTAATGCTTTAGTAACCGAATCAGGTGGAACTATTACGACCGAGGAAGCGCAGGAATTGGCTGATCAATTGTATGGTGAAGGTCCAAAGGCAAGAGGAAGAAATCGACTAGCCGAAGGAGACGTGAGAGGTTATGCTGGAGTTTTGGAAGAATTTGGACTTGATGCGGAAGTTGCACAGCAAGCTGCGGAGCGACAAGTGGAATTGACTTCTGGAGTGTCTGATGAGCAAAGAAATACCAGAATACATAATTTATCTACTATGACGCCAGATAAAGCGCGAGAAGAAGGAGAGACTCTGTTAGCAGGTCTTCCAGAAGATACTCCCGATTGGAAGAGAGATGCGCTGCGAGCCTTAGTTGAACAACAAGTTGCAGCAGCTGAGAAAAATGGACAGACTGAAGAAACAAGAACTCACTTTGTTGAAAGAGTTCAAAATGGGCAGGTTACAGTTGAAGAATTAAGAGAATTGGGATTAGATGTAGCTTTGACTCCGAGAGCATCTTCAACCCCAAACAAGCAATAAGATAGTTTTGTTCTCCGATTCGATCCTGATATAATAGTGTGATGGTATCTTTGTGGCAATCTCTTCCCAAACCAATCATTTCCTTGGCTCCCATGGAGGATGTTACAGACACTGTGTTGCGACAGATTTTTTGCATAACAGGCAAGCCAGACGTTTTTTTTACCGAGTTTACTAACGTCGACGGGATATCTTCCCAAGGGCATGACGTTGTTGCAAGAAGGCTCCAATTTACTCACATTGAACACCCTATTGTTGCGCAAATTTGGGGAATGAAACCAGAAAATTATTACAAAGTTGCCAAAGAGCTTGTTGAAAGAGGATTTGATGGTATCGATATTAATATGGGCTGTCCGCAGCATGACGTGACGTCACATGGTGCATGCAGCGCGCTCATTAAAAATCACCCATTGGCAACAGAGATAATTCAAGCAACACAAGAGGGTGCAGGAGAGTTGCCGGTAAGCGTGAAGACACGAATTGGATTTAAACACATACAAACAGAAGAATGGATAGGATTTTTGCTTCAACACAACTTGCCATTGATTACCGTCCACGGCCGAACAGCCGCAGAAATGTCCAAAGTTCCTGCACATTGGGATGAAATAGGAAAAGCAGCGGAGTTAAGAAAGACCATGGAAAAGTCTACACTTATTTTTGGCAATGGTGATGTAGCTAGTTTGGCAGAAGCAAAAGAAAAAGTAGAAAAGTATCACTTGGATGGTGTTATGATTGGACGTGGGATTTTTCATAACCCCTGGATTTTTGCAGGAATTGATCCAACAACAAAATCACTGCAAGAGCGTTTGGAATTATTAGAACGTCACGTTCGACTCTATCAAGAAACCTGGGGAAATCAAAAATCATTTCAAATTCTTAAAAAATATTTTAAAGTGTATATTTCTGATTTTGACGGTGCTGCGGAAATGCGCCAGCGTTTTATGGAAACAAATGCTTATGAAGAAGCGCTTTCTCTTGTTCGAGACATTTTAAAAACATTATAATCTAGCTATGCATATACAAAGACCATTTTCCAAACAACCAATTCCTGAAAATGCAAAGAAAGTTTTCTCGGGCATTCTTTTTGATGTGTACCAGTGGGAGCAGGTTCAGTTTGATGGAAGTATTAAAACATTTGAAAAAGTAAAAAGGCGAGATACTGTGGGAATTTTGGCAATAACACCAGAGAAAAAAATACTGCTTCTTGAGCAAGAGCAGCCTGGCACAAAACCATTTGTAGGCACACCTGGTGGAATTATTGACGAGAATGAAGATGTTTTTGAGGCAGCACAAAGAGAATTATTGGAAGAGACTGGATATGCCAGTAACGATTGGAAACTTTTTGAGGCAGTCCAGCCACTGAGTAAAATTGATTGGGCTCTTTTTACCTTTGTTGCACAAGACTGTAAGAAAATACAAGATCCCTCGTTAGATAGTGGCGAGAAAGTAAAACCAAAAGAAGTTACGTGGAATGAATTTCTCCAAGTCTTGCTTGATGATTCGTTTCGAGATCACGAACTGATTTTAAAATCTCTCAAAACACTCAGACAAGGAAATGGAGAGATGTTGCTTCGTAAACAAATTTTCGGAAGTTAGCCTCCCGCCATGTTAGCACTCATATTAACCCAGTGCTAAATTAGAGAAATAGTCTAGCAATTGCAGTCGTCCATGAAGCAGCACCTCCTTCCCGCCTTATGTTTTGCATTTTCAAGAGCATCTGTTTTATCCAACCAAATGTTAGTCGTAATTCTGGCTGCTCACTGTGACTTCTTTCGAGTCTTGGAACAAGCGATGTCTCCCATCCGCTTCCAGAAAAAGAAGGAACAAAGCTAATTGATGTATTTTGTAATGTAATTTGTTCTGTCATACAAGGTTTTAGTGATACTTTCGAATAACGCTCACCACAACACCACCGATTTCCAATGACTCCCTTGGCTTGATAATTGGATAATTTTTGTTGGCAGGGACAAGGGTTATTTCTCCAAATTTTTCTTGAAAATACTTCACTGTCCATTCATTATCTACTTGGGCAGCGACTACATCGCCATTGCGGGGAGATCGTTCGCGCTCGATAATAACAATGTCACCTTCGTGAATTCCTTCGTCTATCATCGAATCACCTTTAACCGTAAGGGAAAATACTGTCCCTGTTCTATTTAATAAATAATCATACACATCTATAGCATCTGCTTGCATGTCCGCGACAGTTGGGTAGCCTGCTTTAATAATGCCAAGGTTGGGGATAGTAAAAAGATTTTTTGGCACTAGCTTGCCATTCTCATCTTTGTCCAGTACACCCAGTTCTAACAACTTTTTAACTAAGTGCTGACTTGATGCTTTGGTGGAATAATGAAATAAGAAAGCTATTTCCTGGTAGCTTGGCATTCTTTTGTGAGCAACAAAGAATTTTCTAATTTGTTCTATAGCCTTTGTGAGATCCATAATCAAGGATGAGATCCTTCGACTCACTTTATTCGCTCAGGATGACATCTGTATCAAGATTAGTACGATCGTACTAAAGAGTCAATATGTCAGAAGATATCAAAAATGACTAAGATGTTCTTGGTGGGTTTCTTTGCCCTCTACCTCTTACATCAGCAGCAAAAGGACAGTGTCTCCCTATTGTTTGTCCTGCTGTTTCAAAATCTCTGGGGTGAGCTGGATTTATTCTGTATGCCTCGTATGCGCAATAAGGTATGCCATCCATTCCTGGAACCTTCCCCTGAGGACATGTTGCATTCGGACACGGTTGTCTATCTGTTGCCATAACTATTTTACGAAGTTCTGTCCTCCCAAGTTACGCCTTTTGGTAAAATAAGTCTTCTTGAATTTGGATGCGTAGCTCTTAGATAATATCCAGTCTTAATCCATCCACCGACTGGGCCGTACGAATCATTCCCAGCATTATGAGGGTCAGAATAAAATTCATATGTTGTTCCGTCAATTGTTACTGGCCAACGATCACCGGGATGCATTCTGTCACCATTGATGGTAAAAACAACAGGTTGAATTGTGGGCGTTTCTCTTCTGGTTGGAGCTGCAAGCAATGAAAGTTGATTTGATTCCAATGGTCTTTTCATAGAGTGGACAGTATATCTTTTTTGCAGAAAAAAATCAAGAATTTATCGAAGAAGACTAAAAATAGCAATTGTTGCGATAACAGCCCAAATAATATTCAAAACAGCAGGTTGATAAGCCTTTTTATTGAGTGAAATAGCAACAATCCCAAGTGACCCAGTTATATTGAGCAGTTGATACAAAAGACTAGAAGATTTAATAAGAGAGAAACTTACCAATGCATATGCGCCAACAATGGCAATTGTCCCGTACCAGCCAAGGACTTCGGTAATTATTTTCTTCACAAAATAATACTAATGGTTTATTTATTTGCATGCAAAAGTGAGTTTGGTATACTCACTGTATGCAACAGTACCAACAGTCAGTTGTGGGTGGATTTATCTTAAACGATAAAAAAGAAGTGTTGCTTGTTAAAAGATCAAATACCGATGATTTTTTGCCAGGATTGTGGGAGTTGCCGGGTGGTGGCACAGACTTTGGTGAACATCCAATAAAAGCACTTGAGCGAGAGCTACGAGAAGAAGTGGGGTTGGAAGTAATCGTTGAGAAACCGCTTCATGTGGATGATTATTTTATGGAAAATAAAGATGAAAAAATTCACCGCGTAGAAATATCCTTTCTTTGTACACTTGTAAATAAAGAGCAAGAGATAATTCTTTCTCACGAACATCAAGCATATCAGTGGGTTGCGGAGCAAGATGTAGAGAAATTTGAGTTGACAGACTATATGAAAAAGACAATCACAAATTGTTTTGAAAATATCTAGATTTATCACAGGCTAAATAATAGACAAAGAAGAATAGTATTGCCCAAGTGAATGATTGTCTATTCACATTTGATATATATTGAGAAAAACCTCAGTGCTCCTATAATGCATTATAATTATGTTGGGAGAACTAGTAGGACAAGCATCTGGGGTTGAGGCAGCACGTGTCGTACGTACGGAGAGCGGTTCTGCATCGCTGGGTGGGCTAGCCGGTTTATTTAATCTATTGCTTCCTCTTTCCACAAGGGTAGTTGTTAATAGTGTTGCCAATGAGAATCTATCGAGTTCAATGGGTTTGGCTTTGGCGGTTCCTATTGATTACGCTGTTATTATGGCGCCACACGGCGTGCTAGATACGAGTAATCATTTCCAAGATTTTCTCGGATCATCCTCTGGAGCAGATATGCAATGGGTTACAGAAAACCCTGTTTTAGCTACTACCGCGACCTTTCTTCTCACAAAACTTGCGTACAATGCGGGAGAACATTTTGTGGCAAATATAGTGACTGGACGCTATAGCCGCAGAAGATAAGTCGCTAGATTCCTTTTTGACGCTTCGCAACTTTTAGCTCTAAAATTGCTCTTCTAAATTCTGCCTCGGCAGTTGCAAAATCAACATCTGATTTTTTCTCTTTCATTGCTTTTTCTGCTCTATCTTTTGCCTGTTGAGCCTGAGCTTCAGAGATATCTTTGCCATGGACTGCATAGTCAGCCAAAATACTCACGGTATTCTTGCCAACTTCCAAAAACCCGCCAACTACGACTAAGTGATCTGTTTTGTTACCTTTTTTAATAACCAACTCACCTGGGACAAGCTGGGCTAAAAGCGCGGCGTGTTGGGGTAAGATGGTCAGCTCGCCACTGGTTGTTGGGACAATGATTTCATCTACTTCTTCTGAGAGAAGTTGTTTTTCTGGAGTTACGACGGTGAGTTGTAATGGCATAGTATTTTGTCATTCCTGCGAAGGCAGGAATCTATTATATTCCTGGATCCCTGATCAAGTCAGGGATGACAAGGAGAGCGTTTATTTCTTTTCTTCTTTCTTCATTTGCTTTGCTTTTTCAATAACATCCTCAATAGTACCTGCTAAATAAAAAGCTTGTTCGGGCAAATCGTCATGCTTTCCCTCTAATATTTCTTTAAATCCTCGTACGTTATCTGCAACTTTTACATATCTGCCTGGAGGACCTCCAAAAATTTCCGCAACATACATTGGCTGGGTCAAAAACCTTTGAATTTTTCTGGCTCTAAAGACTGTTTGCTTATCTTCTGCAGATAGTTCGTCCATGCCCAAAATTGCGATAATATCCTGTAAGTCTTTGTAGCGCTGTAATACTTTTTGCACACCTCGTGCGACTTCATAATGTTCTTGTCCCACAACATTGGCATCTAAAATACGGGAAGATGAATTAAGAGGATCAACTGCTGGGAAAAGTCCTTGAGATGCAAGTCCTCGGTCTAAGGTAACTGTTGCATCTAAATGAGAGAAAATGGTTGCCGGCGCAGGATCGGTGTAATCATCTGCTGGCACATACACTGCCTGGACTGAGGTAATGGATCCATCTTTAGTACTGGTAATTCTTTCTTCAAGTTGTCCGACTTCGTTAGCAAGTGTTGGCTGGTACCCTACAGCGCTAGGCATTCTTCCTAAAAGTGCAGATACTTCACTGCCTGCCTGTGCGAATCTAAAAATATTATCTATAAAAAGTAAAACGTCTTCGTGCTTTTCGTCTCGGAAATACTCTGCCATGGTAAGAGCGGTGAGTCCGACTCGCATTCTGTTTGCCGGTGGCTCATTCATTTGGCCATACACCATAACGGTCTTGTCCATAACATTTGCCTCTTTCATTTCCAACCACAAATCATTTCCTTCACGCGTACGTTCTCCGACGCCTGCAAAAACTGCGTGGCCTTTGTGTTCCTGGGCAATATTTCGAATCAGCTCTTTAATAACAACGGTCTTGCCAACGCCTGCGCCGCCGAAAATAGCAATCTTGCCGCCTTTGGTAAAGGGTGCGATAAGATCAATAACTTTAATGCCAGTCTCTAAAACTTCTGGTTTGGTTGTTTGATCAGTGAGTTTTGGAGCCGCTTTGTGAATTGGGGAGAGCTTGACTGATTTTGCTAAAGGCTTGTCTCCATCAATTGTTTCACCCAACACATTAAAGATACGGCCTAGCGTTTCATTGCCAACTGGGACGCTAATTGGTGCGCCAGTTGCCTCAACATTCATGCCTCGCGTTAGACCATCTGTACTACCGAGCGCTAATGCTTTTACTTCGTTGCTTCCTGTTTCAAAAGCAACTTCCAGAGTGAGTGTTTTTTTACTAGGGAGTTCGACTGTAAGTGCTTCGTTAATTTGCGGAACTTCTGATTTAAATCGTACGTCAACGACTGGTCCTTGGATTTTAATAATAATGCCAGTATTTTTTGCCATATTTATTGTGCTAATGCAACAGCTGCTGATGAAATATCAAGAATTTCGCTCGTAATTTTTTCCTGACGTACCTTATTGTATAACAAAGTCAGGTCAGCCACAATATCTTTTGCATTATTCGTGGCATTTTGCATAGCAATCATTTGAGCTGCCTGAAACGATGCATAGTTTTCTAAAAGCTGCTGGAAAATTGTCATGTCAACATAACGTTTGAGAAGTGCTGGGAGCAATGCTTCCGCAGATGGCTCAATAAGTTTGTCTGATGTTTCTTTTGACTCTTGGGGTAAAACAACTGGCAATAACTGATGCACTTGGGGAGTTTGGGAAAAAACGCTGTTAAAATGTGTAGAGACAATAAAAACGTTATCAACTTTTCCTGAGACAAAGTACTCATCAACAATTGCAGCGATAGGGGATACCATTTCGAAAGAGGGAAGTGTTGTGCCTGCATGGAAAGAGGCTATAAGGTTTTTAGTTGTACTTCCTGCAATTGCTTCTATTTTTTTGCCAACTACCACAAAATATGATTTTTCATCGTGATTGTATTTTAAATATTCACGAATAATATTTGTATTAAGTCCGCCACACAACCCTTTGTCTGGAGAAATAACAATATAGAGCGTTTTTCCGCTTAACTTTTTTGTGCGAAGGAGAGGATGAATGGTGTCGTCACTTTCGTCTTTTGGCGCCATGTTTTGGGAAAGTGCAGTCAGTTTTTCTACGTAGGGTCTTGCTGCTATTGCTGCTTGTTGCGCACGCTTTAATTTAGAGGCGGCAATCATTTGCATGGCACGAGTTGTTTTGCTAATGTTCTGTGCTGTTTTGATTCTTCGCCTTAGTGCTAAAGTTGATGGCATATCTTATAATAAAATGTCATTGCGAACGAATACGAAGCAATCTTATCTACATAACAAGATTGCCGGGTCGCTTCGCTCCTCGCAATGACAATTAAAATGTCTTCTTAAACGCAACGGTAATCTTTTTCAATTGTTCCGCTGTTTCGTCGTCTACTTTTTTACCAGAAGAAAGTCTTTCCAATAATTTTTTGTCATGAGTTTTTACGTAGGCATGATATTCTTTTTCAAATTTAAGAATATCTTCCACTTTTACATCGTCTGTATAGCCATTTGTAACAACCCAAATAGACAAGACCTCCAAAGCTTCGGGAAGTGGGTTGTATTGTGGCTGTTTGAGCATTTCTGTAAGCCGTTTTCCTCTTTCCAGCTGAGCCAGTGTTGCTGCATCCAGCTCGCTTCCGAATTGTGCGAATACTGCTAATTCTCGATACTGTGCCAATTCTAGCTTGATTCTTCCAGACACTGACTTCATAGCACCAGTCTGCGCTGCGCCTCCAACTCTTGATACTGAATTTCCAACATCAACTGCTGGGCGAATACCTGAGTTGAAAAGATCAGAAACCAAGAAAATCTGGCCATCAGTAATGGAAATAACATTGGTCGGAATGTATGCAGAAATATCATTTGCTTGTGTTTCAATCACAGGAAGTGCAGTAATTGATCCGCCACCAAGTTTGTCTGAAAGTCTTACTGCACGTTCAAGAAGTCTTGAATGAAGGTAAAAAACATCTCCTGGGTATGCTTCTCTTCCAGCTGGACGCTTTAACACGAGTGACAAATTTCTCCATGCCCATGCGTGTTTGGTTAAATCGTCATAGACAATTAAGACATCTTCTCCTTTTTCCATAAAGTATTCAGCAATTGCTACGCCTGCGTACGGTGCTAAATACTGCAAAGACGCTGGATCTGATGCGCCTGCATTAACAACAATGGTGTAGTCCATGCTGTCGTGTTCTTTTAATTTTTCAACAACTTGTGCAACTGTTGATTGCTTTTGACCAATAGCAACATACACGCACAAAACTCTTTTGCCGCCTTCTTTTGCAGCATTTTTCTGATTAATAATGGTGTCAATGGCAACTGCTGTTTTTCCCAATCCTCTGTCTCCAATAATTAATTCTCTTTGACCTCGTCCAATTGGGATAAGTGAATCAATGGCTTTAACGCCTGTTTTGAGTGGTGTATCGACTGGTTGTCTGTCAATAACGCCTGCAGCAATTCTTTCAAGTGGCATGTCTTTGCCTCGTTTTAATTCTGATTTGCCATCAATTGGCTTACCAACAGGATTAATCACTCTACCAAGTAAATCTTCGTGTGCTTTAATAGTAAGCAACTGTCCGGTTGTTTTGACTGTGTCTCCTTCTTTTAATTTTTCCGATCTGTCAAGTAAAACAATAGACACGCTATCTTCGTCGAGGTTAAGGATTAAACCAGGGGTGCCATCTTGGAAAACAACTTGCTCGCCCATTTGTGCTTTAGATAAACCGCTTGCAACAACAACATTGTCGCCAATTGTTTCAACAACACCAACATTTTGTGCTTTTCCAGAAACCTCTAAAGAGGAAAGTTTGTTTTCTAGCTTTTTAATAATGTCATCGGAATTCATAGACTTTGTAAAAATGTATCCAAATTATTCTTAAGACTCATATCGTAGACCATATCATTATCAATAATTTTTGCTCCTAAAAGTAATGATTTGTCCTCAATAAGTCTCACTTGTTTTTTTATATTTCCCAACAATGTCTTATTATAAAATTTTTTGTCTGGTAAAACAAGAGAAATTGTGCGAGATTTTTCAAAAAGCTTCAGTCCTCGAATATATTGTTTTAAATCAGAACGCGACAAAAGCTTGACAATCCTTTCAACTTTTTTGCTATTCAGTATCTCTTTTGTATAACTTGCCTTCACTAATTCTGTTATTGTTTTTTTTGTCATATGTCATGTGTCATTCTGGTTTACCCGGAATCTCAATAAGATCCTTCGCTTTGCTCAGGATGACACAATAAGTTTAAAATTATAACTTATCGTGTCAATTTCTTTGCAACTTTTCCCAAAACTTCTTTTTCTGCCCTTTTGTCAACAAGACCATGCAACGATTTTTCCAAAAGTGCTACTGCAAGAGATGCAGTGTGCTTGGAAAGCTGTTTTTCTGCCAGGTCTGTCTGTTCTTCAATTTCTTTTTTGGCATCTTCAAGCATTTTGGCAACACGTTTCTTTGCTTCTTCTTCTGCTGTAGCAATATTTTCTTGTGCTTGCTTTTGTGCATCAGCAAGGATTCCTGTTGATGTTGCCTGTGCTTTTTTAAGAAGCTCTTTTTCTTTTTCTAGTGCATGTTGAAGTGATGCTTCGGATTTTTGTGCGTTGGTAACGCCTTCTTCAATAAGATCGCGTCTTTTTTGTAAGATTTGAAGAATTGGTTTGTACGCAAAACGTTTGAGCAGGTAGAAAATTATTAAAAAGTTAACAATTTGTGCTGCCAATAAAATTGGGTCAACGCCAAAATTTTTCAAAATGTCCATATTTATAATTCTGAGTAAAACGAAAAACGACTGTTTCTCGTTTTACTTGGAATATAAACTCCAAGCACTTCTTATTTGCCGAAAGCAAGAATAAGAGAGTAAATAGCAATAGCTTCTGCAAAAGCCATACCCAAAAGCATTGCTGGAAGAATTCTTCCGGATGCTTCAGGATTTCGACCTAATGCTTCCATTGCCTTCATGCCGATAAGTCCAATACCAAGTGCTGGACCAATACCGCCGAGAGCAATAATAAGACCGCCGTGTAATGCAAAATCCATAAATTAATGTTCACCTCCTTCGTGATGTGGTGTAGCAAGAATTGCCATAAATGCCATAGTCAGGATTGCAAAAACAAGTGCCTGAACAAGACCCACAATAATTTCCAAACTCAAAAAGGGAAGTGGTAAAACAAATGCAAACATCTTGCTAACCGTTGACAATACCACTTCGCCCGCAAATATATTACCAAAAAGTCGGAAAGAAAGCGAGATGACTTTTGTTATTTCACCAACAAGCTCTAAAATACCAACGAATAAAAAGATAGGATTGAGAGAAAAATATCTACTTAAATAGTCCCATACACCAACTGCCCGTATTGCCAGAATATGTGTTGCCACAGCACTAACAAGTGCGAGTCCTAGGGTAAAATTAAGATCACTTGCTGCTGAGCGAAGTAGTGGTACTGATCCTTCTGGAGTCTTGAAAAAAATAGTTCCAAATCCCGGAAAAAGAGATGTCCAGTTGGCAACAAGAATAAAAACAAAAAAAGACATAAACCAAGGAAAAATAGCAGCAGCACTCTTTGGGCTAATAGATGTTGTAAGATCGTACAAGCCTTCAACCACTAGCTCAACTGCATTCTGAAACATGCCTGGAATAAGTTTTACTTGCTTTTTCAGTACAACAATACCTGCAATAACCAACCCATCAACAAAAAAAGTGTGCAAAAGGGTATTGGTCAGTGGCAATGGACCAATTCTCAAGAGTGTTTCAGCAGCAAGTTCTGCAGCCATGCGTCTATTGTATCAAGGGGACGTTGCAGGTTCAAGAAGGATTTAGAATAAATTTCTCAATTGCTTGGGCCAGTCCATCATTGTTCACATGGCCTGTTATGTAATCTGCTTTTTCTTTTAATTCATCAACTGCATTGCCCATGGCAACTTTGAGACCAACACTATTAAATAAGGGCAGATCGTTAAAACTGTCTCCAACACCAATAATTTCCTGTTTTGTTACATGAATAATTTCGCATAATTTCTCTATTGCTTTTTCCTTCGTGCCATTACTGTCTGTCATATGAATATCTAAATGATTAAGACCATACCCTTTGACTAAGTGGAGTGCGGTGTTAGGAATCTGTGCCAGTTCTGAAATAATTTTCTTACTGTTCTCAAGTGGTACTTCAACAATGTAGATAACACTCTCATCTTGAAGTAGTCTCTTTTTTTGCCAGGGGAAGGTGGTTAGCTGACTTTCTGTAATAATTTCAAAAGGGTATTTTTCAGCAACTTTTAAGACCGCTGCCACAGTATCTTTTTTCATCATAATTTGCCACAATATGTCTCCTGAAGTAGGGTTTACAATTTTTGTACCCGCAGAAATAATGGATGGACTGATGAGATGTAAATCATCAAAAATCCACTTCGCAGTTGACATTGGCCTTCCCGTCGCCCCACACACAAGTAATTTTTCTTTTGCTTTTTGTATCGCATTAATAACACGTGGTGTTGGGCGAGCGTATTGTCCATTTTTAATTGTTGTTCCGTCAAAATCAATAAGAAGTGCCTTGTATTTCATACTACCTGTGGTTTGGAGATAGAATTTACAATAAGTACCGGTCGATCGTCTTTGCTGTCTAATTTTCCTTCAAAGAGTAAAACAGTATCAGGGAGTAAAATTTCGCGGTACATATCAAATACTTTTGGAAAAACAACACATTCAATAACAGTGCCTTTTTCGTTGGCAATGGCAACAAATGCCATTTCTGCATTGGATTTTCTCGTAAAAATACGCTTTACCTGCTCTACAATGCCACCAATTTTTACTATCACACCGTTTTCTTCTGGTAATAAATCTAAGTCATGGGTAATAACTTTTTTTATTGTTTCCAAATATTTTGCTTGCGGATGCGCTGTTAGGTAAAATCCTAAAAACTCTTTTTCAAATGCCAATTTTTCGTTATGAGAAAAATCGTCAATATCTGAATAATCGATAGATTCTTTCATAGTAATGGTTTCATCCATGTCGCCAAATAAAGAATCTTGTCCCTCGGATTGCTGTTTTTTGGTTTTGGCAATTTTTTCTGCCACATCTATTTGGGAAGCCAAAAGCATAGCGCGATTACCAAATCTATCCATAGCACCTGCTTTAATCAGTGACTCAAGTGTTTTTTTGTTAACTGCACCCAAATCAACCCTTTTGCAGAAATCATCTAGAGACAGAAATGGTCCATTACTTCTTGCGCCAAGAATTGTTGTAATAGCAGCGCCCCCAACATTTTTAATAGCAGAAAGTCCAAAACGAATTTTTGAATTTTCTTCAATAGAAAATTCTGCTTCTGACGCATTGATGTCTGGTGGCAAGACAGTAATTGACAATCTTTTACATTCTGCAACTGCTTGGGAAATTTTCTCGGCTTTTGTTGGGCCTGTGGTCCCTCTGGATTCTGCAGTGAGAAGTGCAGTCATAAATTCCACTGAGTAATTTGCCTTAAGATATGCTGTTCGGTAGGCAATGGTTGCATAACATGCAGCATGGGCTTTATTAAATCCATACCCTGCAAAAGGAGCGATTAGCTCGTAGATTTCGTCTGCACGTTTTTGTGACAATCCGTTTTCTACAGCACCTGTGAGAAATTTCTCTTTCTGCTTTTTCATTTCACTGGGAATTTTTTTACCCATTGCCTTACGGAATTTGTCCGCGTCAAGCCAGGTATAGCCTGCAAGTTGAATAGTCGTAAGTAAAACATCATCCTGGTAGACAAGCATACCGTAAGATTGTTGCAGCGCATCGGTAAGACGTGGATCGGGGAAAGCGATAAGTTTGGGATTGTGTTTGCGGGCAATAAATTCTGGAATATTTGCCATAGGGCCTGGTCTGTATAGTGCGACCATGGCCATGAGATCATAAATTGCCGTTGGTTTAAGATCTTTAATATAACGTCTCATGCCAGCAGATTCTAGTTGGAAAATACCAGTTGTTTCACCGCTTGCCAAAAGATTGTAGGTTCTCTCATCGTCAAGGGGGACTGTTGAAATATTAATATCTATATTTCTGGTTTGTTTAATAAATTTTAAGGCTTCTTCAATAATGGTAAGATTGCGAAGACCCAAAAAATCCATTTTTAAAAGTCCAACACCGTCTTCGCCGACTGTATACATGTCATACTGAGTAACAATTTTTTCTCCACCGTTTGGCTCTCGTTGGATCGGCACATATTCGGTAAGCGGTTTGTCTGCAATGACCACACCCGCTGCATGGACAGATGCGTGTCGTACAACGCCTTCTATATTTTTTGCCAAATCAATAAGACGTCTTGTTTCCTCTTCGGAATTGTATGCTCGTTTTAAATCTGGAGATTGCTCAAGCGCAGTGTCTAAGGTCATTGCGTGTCCCTGCCAGCCCAAAGGAATCATTTTGGAAATTCTGTCTGGTCCTGCATATGGCATGCCAAGAGCACGGCCGACATCGCGGACAGAGCCTTTGGCTTCCATAGTACCAAAAGTAATAATTTGTGCAACTTTATCTGCACCGTATTTTTGTGTAACGTATTGAATGACTTCCTCACGTCTTGTGTCTGCAAAATCCAAATCAATATCTGGCGCAGAAGGTCTTTGTGGATTCAAAAATCTTTCAAAAGGCAGTTTAAAAAAGAATGGATCTATGTCGGTAATATTCAGACAATACGAGACAACACTTCCTGCTGCTGAGCCTCTTCCTGGACCCACACTAATGCCATGATCTTTGGCCCAGTTAACAAAATCCGCAACTGTTAAAAAATATGTAGAATAGCCTTTCTTAAAAATTACTGACAGCTCATATGCAATACGCTCTTTTATTTCTTCTGTCACATCGCCATATCGTTTTTTTGCTCCTTCAAAAACATGTTTTTCCAAATACTCATCCAGTGTAGTACCTTCTGGAATTTCGTATTTTGGCATAACCCATTTTCCTAGTGTTATGTCCACCTGACACATATCTGCAATTTTTCCTGTATTGGTCACTGCTTCGGGGGTTTGGGCAAAAAGACTTTCCATTTCGTCTTGCGATTTCATGTAAAAATCAGGGGAGTCAATCATAGACAATTTTCTATTTGGGGTATCAATTGTTGTTTGTGTTTGAATGCAAAGGAGAATTTCTTGTGCCTCTGCGTCATTGGCATTGGTGTAGTGGTTATCATTTGTTGCGGTCAAAGGAATACCCAATTTTTTGCTCATTGCAATAAGAAGTGGATTGAGTTTTTCTTGTGGTGGAACATGAATATGCTGTTGCAATTCTAAGTAAAAATGATCTTTCCCAAAAATGTCACTCAGTGCTTTGGCCCGTTTTTCTGCTTCTTGCTGTTGTCCATCAAGAAGTGGCTCTGAAACAAATCCATTGACACATGCAGACAAACAGATAATGCCTTCATGGTGCTCTCTGAGTAAATCTAAGTCTGTTCGTGGTTTATAATAATATCCTTCCAAATGTGCCTTGGATACTATTTTCATTAAATTTTTGTACCCTATATTATTTTCTGCAAGCAGAATAAGGTGGTTATATCCTTTTTCTCCTTTTTCAAATCTACTCCCAGCAGTTATGTAAATTTCACACCCAATAATAGGTTTGATTCCTGCTTCAAGGCATGCTTTGTAAAAATAGATTGTCCCGTACATTGACCCATGGTCGGTAATTGCCAGGGCTTTCATATTCAACTCTTTTGCACGGGCAACCATTTTTTTTACTTTGGATAACCCGTCAAGGAGTGAAAATTCTGAATGATTGTGAAGATGAACAAAATCTGCTGTCATGGTATTTTTTCGATCGCAAGCGATCCTTATTAAGCTGTTTTAGTGTACCCGGTATTGCGTATTTTTTCAAGTATTTATTGCAAAATAATAGCTCTGCCTTTTCCCGTTTCTTTTGCTTTTTGCAGTCCCAATCTATCTACTTTTTCAAAGAAAACTGTTGGATCTGATTTGTCATACATTGCTCCTCCTATAGAAACACTCGGAAGCATAAATGTATGTACACCATCAACGTGTATGCTTATTGGTCGTCGAACCGTTGTTAGCAGGTTATCTGCTGCGTGTTGTAGCTGATCTGTATTCTGCATGTCTGGAAAGAATGCAACAAATTCGTCTCCTGCATATCGTGCAAGAAAATCATTTTTCCTGTCATGTTCTGCGTGGCGAATTGACGTATTCATCGCAAGTGCAATTTGTGCAAGAATAGTGTCTGTTGCACCGTGGCCATAATCCTCATTGTACTGTTTTAAATTATCAACATCAATAATAAGCATGCCAAAAGGATTTCCATCTTGAATAAGTTGCTGATAGGTCTCGTCAAAACTTCTTCTGTTAGGAAGTTGTGTAAGGGGATCAAGGTAGCTGTCTCTTCTGTGTAAAGCGATCTCTTGGTCTTTTTGATACAAAAGACTTGCAATATCAAAGTCTCTTTTTTCTGAAGAAATAAGACCTTCGTTGACTTGTTCTTGTGTTCCTTCAAGCCAACTTTGATAGATGGCAATCTGCATGACGCCATCCTCTGTATCTAATGGTGAGATATCTATTTCTGCCAAAATTACGATAAAAGTTTTTCTAATTCCGTTCGCACGGTATCTGCTTTTGCTTTACCTTTTAATTCTCTCATTGCCTGACCAACAAGAAACATAATTGCATTTGTTTTACCAGCTTTGTAGTCTGCAACAGATTTTTCATTGTGTGTTAGAACAGTCTTCAAAACAGTTTGCAATTCTTCATCAGAAACACCACTGACTTGTGACAAAGCGACAATTGATTTTACTAACTCAGCGGGTAAAACAGTCTCTGTGTCAATTTTTTTATTGATAATTGTATTTGCAATTGTTTTTGCATCAACTAACTGCTCTTTGCCAATTTTTACTACCTCTTCAAAATAACGAGACATTGCATCGGTTCGAGTCAGAAGATCTGCGTTATAGTTTGTCAAACCATATTGCTCTACAAATCTTCCTTTCTTTGCATCGGGAAGTTCTGGCAATTCTTTTCTTAAACCATCCAAGTACTCTTTTGTCCAGACAAATGGAGGAATATCTGGTTCTGGAAAATATCGGTAATCTGCTGCTTCTTCTTTACTGCGCTGACTGATTGTCCTGTGCTGATCCTCATCCCAACCGCGAGTTTCCTGCTTTGGCGTCTCGCCTTTCTCTAAAGCTTCGGTATGGCGTTTTATTTCGTACTCAATTGCATCAACAACAAAATTAAATGAATTAATATTCTTTACTTCCACTTTATAATTTGGCAATTCTTTCTGGTCCTCTGCTCGCAAAGAAATATTTGGCTCAAGTCTCATACCACCTTTTTCCATATCTCCATCAGCAACACCAAGGTATCTCACAATGGCACGAAGCTTTTGTAAATATTCCTTTACTTCCTCTGCTGATTCAAAATCAGGCTCAGTAACAATTTCAACAAGAGGAGAGCCAGATCTATTAAAATCAATAAGACTGACGTGTTGTCCATTTACTGTTTCGTGCATTAGTTTTCCTGTATCTTCTTCCATGTGCGCACGGGTGATACCAATTTTCTTGCCACTGGAAAGAGTAATGGAACCATGTTCTGAAAATGGCTGATCGTATTGAGATATCTGATATCCCTTTGCCAAATCAGGATAAAAATAATTTTTTCGATCAAACTTAGAAATAAGTGGAATATCGCATCCCAATGCCATACCAATTTTAATGCAGCCTTCAATTGCTTTTTTATTTGGAACCGGCAATGCACCAGGGAGTCCAAGGCATACAGGGCACGTATGCGTGTTTGGTTTTGCACCAAACCAGTTGTTGTCGCACTCGCAAAACATTTTAGATTTGGTATTTAGCTCCACATGGACTTCAAGTCCTATGACAGGTGTGTATCTTGCGCTGAGCTTGTCGAATGTGTTCATAAATTTGGCTCCTTTTCGTACCATTTTGTTGCTAATTCGTACTGACGTCCTACCTGAAAAAGTAATTTCTCTCCAAACATTGGTCCTAAAAGCTGCATACCAACAGGTAAATTTTTTACAAATCCTGCTGGCACACTTAATCCAGGAATACCGGCAACATTTCCGGTAACGGTAAACACATCGGATAAATACATTGCCAAAGGATCATCGACTTTTTCTCCAATTTTCCATGCAGTTGTTGGGGAAGCAGGTGTTGCAATAACATCTACTTTCTCAAAAGCTTTCTCAAAATCTTGTTTAATAAGTGTTCTGATTTTCATCGCTCTCTTGTAATACGCATCATAATAACCATGCGCCAAGACAAATGTCCCAAGCATAATGCGCCGCTTCGCCTCGTCTCCAAAAAATTCACGAGTATTACCGTAGCGTATGCCATCGTATCGTGCCAGATTAGACGACACTTCTGCAGTCTGCAGTACATAGTAAATATCAATCGCGTACTGTGTGTGAGGAAGAGAGATTTCAACAATTTCCGCACCTAATTCTTCTAATTTTTTAATAGCACTCATGGTGGCTTCTTTTACTTTTTCATCCATGCCATCAATAAAGTATTCTTTCGGCATGCCGATTTTGAGTCCTTTGATAGATGTATCGATATCTTTTGTATACGCATCAATTGGTTTTGGTGAGCTTGTTGCATCTTTTGCGTCTTTTCCTGCGGTTACTGATAAAACCATAGCACTGTCCTCAACAGTTTTGGTGAAGTGTCCCATGGTATCAAAACTCGATGCCATAGCAATTGTTCCATACCGGCTGACTCTGCCATAGGTTGGCTTAAGCCCCACAATATTGGTAAGTGCTGCTGGCTGGCGGATTGATCCTCCAGTGTCTGTTCCCATAGAAAAAGGCGCAATTCCTGCAGCAACTGCTACTGCTGGACCACTCGAAGACCCGCCTGGTACTAATTCTGTGTTCCAAGGATTTGTTGTTGAGCCAAAATCTGAATTTTCTCCCGATGATCCATGTGCCCATGCATCTTGATTATTTTTCCCAATAAGTACAGCACCCGCTGTTTCTAATTTTTCAACAACAGTAGAGCTGTACTGAGGAATGTAGTCTTCCAATACTTTCGATCCTGCAGTTGTGCGAATACCCTTGGTAAGATACATATCTTTTAAAGAAAAGGGGATACCCAAAAGGGGAGTGGAGTCTCCATTTTTTATTCTTTCGTCTGCTTTTTTGGCAGATTCCAAAGCAGTTTCTTCTGTTACAGTAAGAAAAGCATTCAATTTTTTGTCAAGCGATTGTAGTCTTTGCAGACTTGCTTTTGTTAGCTCAACTGCTGAAATCTCTTTGTTATCTAATTTTTTTCTTGCCTGAGCAATTGTTAGTCCATACATATTATTCCACTGCCTCCTCTAAAATAACAGGAACTTCAAAAAGTCCGTTGTGTTTTATTTTCGCTTGCGATGTTGCTTCTTCCTGAGAAAAGGAGGCAGATGCACTGTCTTCTCTGTCGACATTCTCAAGACCAGTCACCTGGCTTGTTTCTGCAACTTGTGAAATATCAACACTTGATAACTTTTCTATATGCTCAAGAATTGCAGAAAGCTGTTTTTTGAATTTTTTCTCTTCCTCCTGTGTTAGGGGAAGTTCTGCCAGTTTTGCAATGTGTTTTACGTCAATAGTTGTCATAGTTGTATTCTACATCTTGCCTGTTGTACAGACAACCGTATCTTACTCTGTCTCCTCAAACAGAATGTCCATTGCTCCTTCCCATAAAATTTTCTTTCCAATTTCTGGCAATAGTTCTTTTCCTTCAACAACAGTCAAAAAATGACTTCCAGCTAGCTGTCCCATTTTGCTAGCAAAACACGTGCTGCCGTAAGGAAAAAGAATTTCTGTTTCGGAATAACCTCCTGGATAAAAAAGAATCTCTCCAGGAGATGGAAAACTTGTCGCTTCTTCAAATCCCACGCCCAGTTTGTATTCCCCCATAGGAATCCAACACGATTCACCGCTCCATCTAGCGTGGATAATTTTGCTTTTATACGGAAGCATCATTTTTTTGAATGCTTCACATGTCTTGGGAGATTTTGTCTCCTCAAGCTTTGCTTTTACTATATATGGTCCAATTGTAATTTTTATCATACTGTTCACCTCTTTTCCACAAAAAACCTCCCTATCGGGAGGTAGTCATTTTGCACAACACAAACCTCCCGTTAAAGGATGTTTTGTTGATTTTGTGCTTTTTTACTTGCCAATTTCATAGTAATAGTATAGTCTCTCTCTAATTAAAAGTCAATATTATAAGTCTAAAATGAATTCCACAAAGCCTGATTGGTTACTTCATGATGGAAAATAACTTCTGAGTTTTTAACTCGAGTTCCTAATTCTTTTGGACTTCTTTCTGACACAGCATCTTTTAATTTAGCAAATTTTTCCTTATTTTCCTCACCAAGAATCTTTCGCATGAAGTCAGAAGACTTAAACAATTTAAGAGCATCTGTAATTGTTCCTGGTAAATACCTAAGCCTCTCTCTTTTATCTTTGTCTTTTGTTAATTTCAAACCATCAAGGGCTATTTTGAGAAGCGAATAAAACCACAAATACGGATTAGTGTCTGGCGCAACAGATCGAACTTCAATTCTAGCTGATTTCTCGTTGCCTGCAGGAATTCTAATCATTGACCCTCGGTCAAATGGTGAGACCTTGATTTGATTTGGCGCTTCAAAATGTGGATCAAGTCTTCGATACGCATTGACGCTGGAATTAATAATAAGACAAAGCTCTGGTGCGTGATTAAGAAGTCGGGAAATAACATCCCATGCAAGCGTTGATAGTTTCTCTTTACCATGTAAGTCATAAAAGGCATTTTTTCCGTTTTTTGCAAATGAAAAATTTGTGTGCATACCACTGCCGTTAATGCCCATAATTGGTTTGGGAAGAAATGATGCAGTCATTCCCATTTTATTTGCTACCTGACGGCATACTAATTTGTACAGTTGGATCTGATCCGCAGCCCTAACAATATCTGTGTAAGAAAAATTCATTTCAAACTGACTTGGAGCAACCTCTGGGTGGTCTTTTTCATTTTTAAAACCCATTGCACGCTGTGCCTCAGCACAGGCATCAATAAATTGTCGCAGCTTATCAAGAGGAAGGGAATGGAAATAGCCACCATCTGATACTACCTGAAATCCTTCCTTTTCATCATACACCTGCTCGGCACTCGTTCCTTCCAGGAGAAATCCTTCCAATTCCGGTGCAGCATATGCAGTAAGGCCATCTTTTTTCTTTAGGTCTTCTGTTAGTTTCTGCAGTAATCCTCGAAAATCAGATCCATACTGCGTTTTATCTCTACCTAATACTGTTGCAAACATAATAACTTTTCCAGGTCCAAAGACATCTGAGGGTAGCCACATAAAACTACCCCAATCAAGTTCCAAACGAAGGTCTGATTCATTTTGTGGAGTAAAACCATGAATTGATGAACCATCAAACGTTAAATTATCGGCAGATGATAAGAGAAACTTCTTATCATAATCAAGCATGTGGAACCTTCCTTCAATATCTGAAAAACAAAGAGTTACTGCTTTTATGCGTTTTTCGCTTTCTAAGTATTCTCTATATTCTTTTTCCAGTTGCTTTGGAGAGACACTAAACTGTTTTTGTTTTGCTTCTAAATTTTTTTCTTCTAATTCGTCGTAGGGAATTTCGAGAAAGTTTTTTAGTTTTATTTCATCCATATTGTATTAATATAAAGAGATTTATAATAATTGTCAAGGTGTTTAATATAAATATGTAATGTTTTAATGCAATTATTGCATTAACTAATTAACATTCTGAATTTCTTTGGCTTCTTGCTTCTCGCTCTCTTATTCTTGAAATAAGTCTCCGTTGTATTTCCTCATCTGATTCTGTTTGCTTTGCTCTTCGTTGTGCAACAAGCTCTGTCATACTTATTTCTGATTTCGGCTTGCCGCGTTGGGGGATGCCTTGTGGTTTGTTTTCTGCTCGCTGCCATGACTGGGGTTGTGCTAAAAATCCTTCTTCACCGCCAGTCATGTCTCTTGGCCCATCTTGACCTACCTGACGCGCTCTAACTGTTCGTGTCCCTGTTCGTTGTCTTTGACTTCCTCCCATGCTTGGCATAGTTAGAGAATAACAAAAATGCAAAAATAGCACAAACAGAAGAATGTTTAGCGAGAAACTCCCAGTCGTGTGAGAACAACCTCTCTTGCTTTTTTGGAAAGAGAATCATCAAGGGGACTTAGCTCAATTGTTTGTTTATATTTTTTCTCCAGTGCTTTAGTAATAAGCCAGTCAGCTAATTCTGGATTCTTGGGCAAAATTGGGCCATGGAAATATGTCCCAATAGTATTTCTGTAGACTGCTCCTTCTGTTTTGTCTCTAGCATTGCTGCCATAGCCTTTAATCACTTTTCCCAGCGGTCTAACGTCTGACCCTAAGCTTGTTCGACCACCATGATTTTCAAATCCAACAAATGTCGTTTTTATTTGTAGTCCTGTCACTTCTATTGCAATATTGCCGATTAATCTTTTACCTCCTGGGTTTTCTGTATAGACATCCAATATTCCCAACTGTTCAATTATTGTTCCATCCGCTTCTTTGTAATATTTTCCTAAAAATTGAAAACCACCACACACATAGAGTCCTGGAATGCCTTCTTCTATCATAGTAGACAAAGCTACTTTTTTCTTTTCTAGATCTGTTGCAACAATAGTTTGCTGACTGTCCTGTGCGCCTCCCATCATAAGCAGATCACAAGAAAGTAAATCTTTTTCTGTTGAACCAAGCCCGATTTGTTTAACGGTTGTTTCAATGCTCCTCCACTCGCACCGTTTTTGTAGAACGGTCACGTTGCCTCTATCCCCGTAAATACACATAAGGTCAGGATACAGCCAGCCGATGGTCAGTGAGTATTTTGTATTTAGTATTTTGTTTTTTGGTTGTTTCATAATATCTTACGACCTGTCAAAATCTTCCGAACGTCAAGCATGGCGGAATAAGTAGGGAGAACATATAAGGTTTCGTCAGATGTAACTTGTTCTAAAGATTTCGCAACAGCAAGGGTAAGGTTGGGTTCAACAACATATTTTGTATGTGCTTGAGATTTGGGATTTGCAGTTTGAGATGTCTGAGTGTATTCTAACCGCAAACCCATATCATATGCTCGATCCCCAGAAATCGTAACCGTATCAAACTTGTCAATAAAATTTTCTATGTCTATATCCCAAATCCATGAGACATCGTGCCCGTCAGGAATTCTGTCATTCAAAACAAAAAGAACGTGTTTGGCCTTCATGCTCGCAATTGTTACTAAACTTTGATTCATACTTGTTGGATTCTTGGAAAGAAAAAGTTGTACATTGCTGCCTTTATACGTTAGTTTTTCCTGTCTTCCAAACGCTGGAATAACCTTTTCTAAGGAGTTGGTAATTTCTTTTTCGGCAATTCCCAATGTTTTTGCTGCCAAAACAGCGGCATAGGTATTGTACAGATTGTACACACCCGGAAGTGGGGATGTTTGTTCGACAATTTGTGGCTTGGGATGCACAACGCCGCAGCTGGTACAGTGCCAGATGCCTAGGTGTGAAAAAAAGATGTGGTCGTAGACTAATTTATGACCACAATTGGGACAATAAATAGAATCAGATGCATGTTCTAATTTTTTTTGTCCTTTCGTCTCTGGTGGTAAACCAAAATACAAAACTTGTGCTTTTACATCCTTTGCAACGTAGGCAATAAGTGGGTCGTCTGCATTAAGAACAAGTGTTGTTTCATTAGTCAAACTTTTAAATGCATGGTTCCATTTTTTAGCAATACTGTCCAACTCGCCATATCTGTCTAGCTGGTCTCTGAATAAATCAAGGGCAATAATAATTTTTGGTATTACGTGTTGCAAAACAAGAGGAACATTATTTTCATCAACTTCAAAAACAGCATAATCCGCAGACACTTTGCCTTGTGGATTGGTATGAAGGAGAAGTGTTGATGCGACGCCATTTAAAAGATTTGCTCCCGATGTGTTTTGAATTACCTTTTTACCAGATGATTCTAAAATTGTTGTGAGTATTTTTGCTGTTGTTGTTTTACCATTTGTTCCAATGATGAGTACAACATCTGTATGGGATTTGCTCAGAATTTCAGCAACAATTGTTGGCCTGACCATGAGAGCCAAGTGACCTGGCCAGGTAGAGCCATTACCAAGATTTAGCTTCTGGCTTAATTGGCTTACGCTTTTTGCAAACGAAGAAAGTATGTTCATTGTTTTGTCATTCTGAGTAAAACGAAGAATATATCCTTCACTTCGTTCAGGATGACAGTATTATTGTACTACATGGACCGCAAGATTTTTATTCGTTCTTCAATAGGTGGGTGGGTATCAAAAAGTCCTGCAAATAATGTTTTATGAGATTTGCCCCCAAAGGGATTTTCTATAAAAAGATGTGCTGTTGCATTGCTTGCATGAAGTGTTGGCCGTGTGTCTTTTGCCAATTTTTCTAGTGCCTGAGCCAACCCTTCTGGATAACGAGTAAGAAGGGCTCCGGATGCATCTGCAAGAAATTCCCGCTTACGACTTACTGCAAGTTGAATAAGCGTTGCAATAATAGGTGTGAGAATGGCAAAAACAATTCCTAAGATAATAAAAAGGCTTTGCATTTGGCCACTTTCTCTATCATCTTTTCTACCGCCTCCCCACCAAAGACTTCTCATAAAAAAGTCTGCCAAAATAGCAATAAATCCTACCAAAATCGCTACAATGCCCATAAGTCTCGTGTCATAATTTTTTATGTGGGACAACTCGTGTGCCAAAACACCTTCTAATTCTGCTTTGTTCATCATCTCGCGAAGACTTGTTGTTACTACAATAACGGCGTGTTTTGGGTCACGTCCTGTCGCAAACGCATTGGGTCCGCTATCGTCCATAAGATAAATCTTAGGCATAGGAATACCGTCTCCGATTGCCAAATTCTCAACAATATCATACAAAATAGGATCCTGCTTTTTGCTCAAAGGGCGAGCGCCTGAGGTTGCCAGGACAAGTTTGTCCGAATAATAATAGCTTCCAAAAGATATGATACCCGCCAAAATAAGTGCAATGCCAGCATAGGAAAGGCCGTATCCTGTTGCTTTGCCAAAGACAAAACCAACTGACGTTATGAGCACAATAAACAACGCCATAATAAGCCACGTCTTCCATTTGTTAGAAGCTATTTGGTTATAAATATTCATCGCCTAAAACTTTACCTCTACTTCTTTTTTCTCGTCTTCACTTGCAGCAAAGAATTCTGCAGGTTTAAAGGTAAGCATGCTTCCAAACACGTTTGTTGGGAAAACCATCAACTTCGTGTTGTAGTCCATAACAGTACTGTTATAAAACTGTCTTGCGTAGGCAACTTTGTTTTCTGTATCTGTCAGCTCTTCTTGCAAAGACAAGAAATTCTCATTTGCTCGAAGCTTGGGATAATTTTCCGAAACAGCAAACAGTGTTTTCAGTGTTTCTGCGAGTTTATTGTTGGCCTTTGCTTTTTCTTCAACGCCACTGGCTTTTAGTAAACCTGTTCGCGCTTTGGTAATTTCTTCCAAAACTGTTTTCTCGTGTTTCACGTATCCTTTGACTGTTTCCACCAAATTTGGAATTAAGTCAGACCGTCTTTTTAGTTGTACGTCAATATGAGAAAAAGCTTCTTGCACTCGTACTTTTGCGCTTATTAAACTGTTGTATGTTGACCACAGAGCTAGAGCTAACAAAACAACTGCACCAATAATAATCCATGTAATCATATTTATTTCACCACCTTCCAAGTTATTTGTTTAGAGTTCATCGTAGAACATTTCCACGAACTATGAACAACGAACAAACTAACTTTTTAACCACTTCTCAAACTCATTATACCCTAACGTATTAAGAATATCTTTTTTTTCGGCCCAACCGCGGTTGGCATTCCACACACCATATCGCATGTTACCCATTTGTCCTGTTGCATGACTGTCGGTATCAATAACCATCTTAACACCGTGTTTTATGGCTTCCATAATAAGACTATCAGGCAAATCTGTTCTCTCCGGCCATGCATTAATTTCCAATGCTTTATGATGCTCTTTACAGAAAGAGAAGATTTTATCCCAATCAAGTTGATATCCAGCCCTACTATTAATGAGTCTTCCTGTTGGATGGGAAAGGATTTTTGCCTTCGGGTGAGAGAGACCCTGTAAAACACGCTTGGTCATTGCCTCAGTTGTTCCACTAAATGAACTGTGAATAGACACAAGAGCACCGTCCAATGTTTCAAGTCCTTTTTCATCAACTGCCAAATCACCATTTGCTAAAATATCAATTTCCAGTAAATTAAATACTCGAATATTTTTATTACTCGATTTTATGTGTTCAATATAATTTTTTCTTTTTTGAAGAATGGATGCAA
Organism: Patescibacteria group bacterium; assembly: GCA_035457005.1. Lineage (GTDB taxonomy): Bacteria > Patescibacteriota > Microgenomatia > Levybacterales > UBA12049 > DASQJJ01. The sequence goes on along the minus strand of DATICB010000008.1, from coordinate 29,789 downwards.
TTTGAGCACGAGAGTGTTTGGAAACGCTTGGATTATGTTCGGAAAATCCTAAATATGCATAGCCCAACTTCTTGGCATAATCCAACATATCTTGCATGGTGTTTTGTCCTAGGTCGTGACTTGGTTCAATAGGATAGCTAGAATGAATGTGCAAATCTCCTTTAATATCTTTTAGTTCAATCAGTTTTGGTAAACCGGGATGTTTACCCTGAGCAGAGCGAAGGGCAGCTTCTATTTCGCCATGATCTTCTCGCATTTCTGGAGGAATCCAATCAAGTCCAATTGCATGGTAAAATTTTTCTTCCGAGTCATACATGGCTCGTTTTTCACTTCCTGATTTTTTAATGCCATATTCAGAAAGTGACAAACCTTTTTTGAGTGCATATTCTCGAAGGTGAACATTATGGTGTTTACTACCAGTAAAGTGTTGTAAAAGTGAACCCCATGCTGCAACAGGCTGCGTCATAAGATCAATTTGATGACCGCCAGAGGTCAAAATTGATGCAGTTGTTGGTCCTTTTTCAATAACACGCTCTTTGTATGGGTACGAGGTGAAATGGTCAATCACTTCTTTTGGATTTTTTGTTGCTACTGCAATGTCTACATCACCAACGGTTGGCGATTTGCGTCGCAGACTGCCCAATGGTTGCACATCAACAACGTCTTTAGATTTTTTAAGGTAATTTACTAGTTTTTCTGCAACTTCTGTTGCAAAAGGCAAAAGCATTCGCGTTGCTTTCCCAGACCCTTTTTTAAATTCACCAACGTGTTTCAGCATCAGTTCTTGCGATTTAGCACCAAAACCTTCAATGCCTGCAATTTGGCCGCTATTGGCTAATTTTTCAACATCCGCAATAACTGTTTTGGGATTTTTTAGTCTAAAAAGAGTCACAATTTTATATGCTTTCTTTGGCCCAAAACCCGGGACATCGAGCAAAGGAAAAACAGCAGGCGGAACATCTTTCATAACTGACTCCCAGTGTTTTACTTTCCCTGTTTTAATAAGCTCTTTTAAATGCGACTTGAGTGACTCTCCAATTCCTGCAACTTCATCTAATTTTTCTTCTTTTATCAAATCAGCAATTTGCGTCGTGGTGTTGGCAATGCTGTCTGCGGCTCTTTGGTAGGCCATAATCTGAAAACGGTATTGCTGTTCGCCCTTAATAGTAAAGCTAGCTGCAACATGTCGAAGAAGGTTTGCAATCTGCAGATTGGTCATTAAATCTAGCATAGCAAACGAACAACTGAAGTTCAAACAATGATAATGCGGGATGGACGGGGCTCGAACCCGCGACCTCCTCCGTGACAGGGAGGCGCTCTAGCCAACTGAGCTACCACCCCAGAGAATTAGTAAAAATGCATGTCACCTTTTGAGCATTTTTAGTTTGCTATGTCAAATTTTCTCTGGATATTTTCCAGGACTAATTGTACCAAAAAGTTGTATGGGTATCAACGACATACGCATTTCATGTGCATTGCTCCATACTAGTGTTTTTCTTACACTTTTTCCTTAGAAAGGAGGTGAGAGACATGAAAGCAGTAAATCAAGTGTTACGCCGTGAGGTTAAATTAGCATTTTGGGATGCTGACAAAATGCTCGATGTAAAAGAACGAGCAGAGCGAGGAGAGATTGGTGGACCTAATGACGGTGCAGGATCATATCCTGAGTATTCTCGATAATATAAAGATCGGATATGCGGCCGCTGTCTGATCATCTTGAAAACAAATAAAGCTTCACTGTCCTGTTGACAGTAAAAAATAATTGTTTTATAGTTGTAAAACTTCTGCCCTATATTGTATATGCCTCGGAAAAAGGAAATAGTTAAAAAGACAAGTAAAAGAGGACGACCTGCAAAGGCCGTTGATTTGTCTCGTCAACAAAAAAAATCTAAGGGAATCAACTGGACAGAGTCCTACAGTAGTTTTCTCCTTGGGGTTGTAGTAGTCATTATTGCGATTCTTTTTGGCGTTACTCTAATTCGTCAACAGTCACATACTAATACCAAAGAAGCATCATCTCTTTCAACAGGACCAACGCCAACTGCTGTAGTTAGTCCAACACCCGGTACAACGGTACAAGAAAATGGAAATACGTACTACATTGTTAAGCAAAATGATTCACTCTGGACAATAGCACAGAGTGTCTACAACAACGGCTACAAATGGACTGATATAGCCTCTGTTAATCACATTGCTAATCCTTCAACAATTTTTACTGGAGACAAACTACTTATGCCCAATGCACCAAAACCCAGCGAGTTAGGCCAGATGCTGCCAACTACGCAAACAGATAAAATCACTGCCAACACCTATACAGTGAAGAAAGATGATAGTCTTTGGGACATTGCAGTCAGAGCGTATGGTGATGGGTATCAGTGGGTAAAAATAGCAAATGCTAATCACTTAGCAAATCCTGATATGATTTTCTCTGGTAATGTGCTCACGCTCCCAAGGTAGTTTGTTTTGCCTCAACAGTACTTGCTCGAATAATTTCTAAAAGTTGTGGAATCGTGTGTAATCTGTGCTCAACATCAATTAATTCCTGTCCTAGTCGAAAATGTTCTCCTGTAATTGCAATTCGTTTTTTTATCTCCGTAGGTTTTGTAATTAAGGCTATTTTTTGTGAGATCTTCTTTCTTTCTGGAAGTGCTAAAAGGTCTAATTCTAGTTGCGCTCTTTTTTGCAATAGCACATCCTTCTTTTGTTGCTCAAATGACTGTATGTCTCTTAATCTCTCCTGAAGAGGTACGGCTGATCCGTGTGTTGCGGCATACTGTTTAGTAGCCTTATCAACAAGCTGCTTTCCCAACGCATGCTGTTGAGCAGTTGCAGTATTGGCAAAAAGAGAGTCAACAATCTGAAGCATACCGTGCGTTTCTGCGTGATCGAATGGTTTTTGCAGTATTTCTGTATACAGTGTATTGGTAAAATGGTGCGACATAGGGATAAATCCTGTTAATGCGCCAATAGTAGTCATAGTTGCGTAGGCAAAACCTTTACGAAAACGTTTTTCTTTGAATGCTTTTACTGTGTTAGGTATGTTATTAACAGATTCAACCAGGATTGTTCCCGATGAATACACAACCGGGATAGGAATAGGGCCAACAAAAACGACACCCAATGGAATCGGGGGCAAAACAGATGCGACAGCAGTTGTGCCAGCCTGTAATTTCGTTAGCGTACTGAAAACCCTATCTTCGGAAGGTTCTGTCATTGTATTCAGCGACCTTTGTAATTCTGCTTCCAGCTCTTCTTGGTAATGAGCTGGGTCGTGAGCGATCTGTCGTAAATGTTTTACGATATTACCACGCGTTAATTTTCCGACCGTCCATTGGAAATCTTCTGCAATATTTTTTACTTTTTCTCCAAAAGATACTTTTGTCTTGTGATGAGGCTCTTCGAGTTTGTATTCTTTTTCTAGCTCTTGCTCAACAAGCTTTTCGTCTCTGATTATCTGCCTTTCTGTCTGCGTTTGGAGGGAGACATTTTGTTCTGCTGCACTTCTCATCCCAAACTGTTCGTATCCTCTTGCCTGATATAACTGCCTTGGCGTCATAAACTCTGCGGGTGTTGGCTTAGGTTCTTGTATTAATTTTCTCTTAACTCGCACTGTTTTAAGGTTAAAATGAATTTTTCTTTTCTTTTTTTGCTCGGGTACTTTTTCTGAAGAAACAGGTTCTGTAGGCGGTTGTGTTGGTTTTTCAACTTCTTGTCTACCAACTTCTTGTCCTCTAACAGCAACTTCATTCATGACTGTATCGTACGGGAATTGAAAGATAGCTGTCAACATTATCAGACTTGTAATAGTCATATTGACATATTTTTGGGTTTTTGATACAACAAAAAGCATGAAAACAGCAACAGAATCTCCTCTTGATCAGGCTGTAGAGGAAATTGCTGGACAATTTTCAGCAGAAGGGGAGACTGTCGTTACAAGACGTGTAAATGCGAGAGAAGCAGGTGAGCTTGCTAGGGCAGCAATTACAGAGCACGGACAAAGCGTTAGTGATGTAATTGTTACATTTGGAGGAACAGAGTCAGACCCAACAGCAACAATTTCTGCAAGCGCACGCGGTGCTCAGGTAGCTATTGATGTAGGCAATGAACCAAAACGAGAGGAAGGAGAACCGTCAAGAATGCAGATCAGGGGAGTAAGAGGTGTTCGAGGTGGGCTAGGGGGCGCTCTAGATAGCGCTGCTGCTGGAGTAGTGAGCGGAGCTATTAGGGGCAGAGACGTGAACACAGACTTTGAGGGTGAGTTGACCTCTAGGCTCGAAAGTCACGGGGTGACGGTAATACCACCTGTTGGTTTAGAAGTGCAACCTGGTGCGTTATCCGTACGGATTCGAGGACGTAGATCAAGGCCACATTAAATCCTCTATAGTAAAGCCGTCACACTTTTTGATAAAATCATGCAAGGTAACGTGTGTTACATTGGCGGGCGTAGTTCACCGGTAGAATGTCTCCTTCCCAAGGAGAAGGTAGCGAGTCCGATTCTCGTCGCCCGCTCAAAAACAAGACACAGCTACGAAAACTCATTATTCTAATAGATCATTTAATACCTGCAGTAGAGGCACCCTTTGCCTTTTCTTTTCATCTGAGTGCAGTTGCGGCACAGGCCTTCGGAATGATTTGGACCAGCGCAACAGCTTGAGCAATCGCAATGATAAGCCAGCTTCAGGTTTTCAGGTGCAACATCCCACCATTTGTGCTGGCAGTAAGCGTATCTTCTAAGAAAAGAGGTGTCATTTTAATCGGCTCCTTATTACTTCTTGAAAGCGGCACTAAGGTAATTGCAGTTGTCTTCTCACGAGAGGTCATGCATACTTGTTGCAATAATCTCATTTCATATTTCATATCACTATGCAAATATAAAACTTAGTAAAAATAGATACCATGCACATCAGATACATACACCAACTTGGTGAGGTTTGAAAATGAAAAAATGTGTGGTTTATTTTCCTGTTGCAGCTCGCCTTGCTTGTTCAACCTTTACTTCTTGGATTCTCCCTATGCGTTCGTCTCGTATTACTGTACCCGACAGCCCTATGCTCAGGGGTAGTGAAATTGCTGTTGTAGAAGTTAAAAAATATGCGGAGAACATGTCATTGATACCCAAAGAGTGATAGAGAGGCATCATGTGATTAATTCCTTCAAAAATTTCACTTGTTATTGGATCAAGTAAGGCGCCTTGAGACTGCTCAATAGCAACAGCGTTAAGTGTGGCAAGTGTCCCTAAAAAGGCAACTGCAGATAGGGCTATTCCGCCTCGTTCTATCATTCTCCATCTTTTTTTACTCTCATCAAGATTAATTATAACTTTCTCAAGCTGCTCATCACTATAAGGGCGAAGCAAGTCCCGTCTCTGGCTGCGTGGTATATAACGACTATGAGTAATTCGTACTGGGTAACCAAATCTATCTGCATCTATTCCTTGTGGTATATCTTTGTTTCTTGCCATGAATGTGATAATAACAAATATCTTATAATAGTGTCAACGGTTTTTGTTTGGCTAACTTTTCATCTTGACGAAATCACTTTTCCTTGCTATAGTAAATCGTGCCCGCTAGAAAATCTACAACGAAACGAAGAAAATACATTTTTGTGTCTGGAGGACTCATATCCGGCATCGGAAAAGGCACGACAGCAGCATCAATCGCATTATTACTCCAATCTGCAGGCTACAGCATTGCCCCTATTAAAGTAGAAAACTATCTGAATCTTGACGCAGGTACTATTAACCCTATAGAACATGGTGATCCCTTTTTGTGTGAAGATGGTACAGAAGCAGATTTAGATTTGGGAAGCTATGAAAAATTCCTTAATAGAGATATGGGGAAAAATAATTTTGTTACCATGGGCAAAATTTATGCAACGGTTATTGAAAAAGAAAGACGATTTGAATACAACGGTGAAGATGTTGAGGCAATTCCTCATATTACCGATGAAATTAATAAAAGAATTAAGCACGCAGGAGAAGTGTCAGATGCGGATATTGTCATTGTTGAATTGGGTGGAACAGCAGGGGAGTATCAAAACATTTTTTACTACGAAGCAAGTAGAATTTTGGCATGGAAAAATCCAGGAGATGTGATTCATATCCATGTCAGTTATGTCCCAACACCAAAGCATTTAGGGGAACCAAAAACCAAGCCAACACAGCTTTCTGTGCGCACGCTTAATTCCATGGGTATTCAGCCTGATTTTATAGTTGCAAGATCAGAAAAATTTATAGATCAAAGGCGCCGAGACAGATTTGCACTTTTCTGTAACATGCACGAAGGAGATATTATTTCCAATCCTGACCTTCCGAGTGCATACGAAATTCCGCTTGTCCTGCACGATCAACAGCTTGAAGAAAAGATTTTGAAAAAACTTAATCTTCCTGCAAAAAAAGCAAATCTTACTCAGTGGAAAGGTTTTGTTGCCACTATTAAAAAACCAAAGAAAAAAAGAGCAGAAATTGCCATTGTAGGAAAATATTTTGGAACAGGGGAATACCAACTTCGCGATGCCTATGCAGCACTTTTTGATGCAATAGACCATGCTGGATGGAAAGAGGGAGTTGACGTCACAACTCGATGGGTCAGTGCAGAAAAAGTAGAGGCAGCAGTTGCAAAAGCTTTGGCTGGTAAAAAAGACGCAGCAGAAGGAATTAAAGAAGTTTTGGGAAATCCAGACGGTATTATTGTGCCAATTGGTTGGGGCGAAAGAGGCGCAGAAGGTATGATACTTGCTGCAAATTATGCGAGGGAGCAAAAAATTCCCTACCTTGGCCTTTGCTATGGTATGCAGCTTGCCTGCGTGGCATTTGCACGATATGTCTTGGGTTGGAAAGATGCAAATACATCGGAAAATGATTTAAAAACTAAGCACGACGTGGTTCATCTCATGCCAGCACAAGAAAGTGCCATGAAGAGACGCGCATATGGTGGGACTATGCGACTTGGCAGCTGGGATGCAATTGTCAAAAAGGGCACAAGGGCATTTGAATTTTACAAAAAATATAACGGATTTATTAATGAAAAAGAAGGCCTAACATCCGAACGTCATAGGCATAGGTGGGAGTTTAATGATGCTTTTGTCAAAGATTTCGAAAAGGCAGGACTTGTTATTTCTGCTAGGTCTGTGCACGAAAAATTAGCTGAAATTATTGAATTACCCAAGTCTGTTCACCCATTTTATATGGGCACACAAGGTCATCCAGAATATAAAAGTCGACCACTCAAGCCACATCCGCTTTTTCTTGCATTTATAGATGCTGCCGCGAAATAGAGCTAGTTATTGAGATTGGGCAAAAAATACGCTATAATAAGCCATATGATTGACATCACAACATTTCACCCAGGCGACATAGTGCAGGTATATCAGCAAATTCAAGAAGGCGACAAAACCCGAACTCAGATGTTTGAAGGCGTCGTTTTGCATATTCGAGGTCGAGGAGAAAATAAGTCTTTTGCAGTTCAAAAAATGGTTGGCGATATAGCAGTTGAGCGTATTTGGCAAGTAAATTCTCCATTTTTGGTAGATGTCAAAGTAAAAGGAAATGTAAACAAAGGCAGAAAAGTGCGAAAAGCACACCTCACCTATCTTCGAAAGACAAAAAGAAATAACTAAAAACTATAAAGGTTTAACAAAATTTTGTTTAGGAAAAAATTATCTTTAGTCAACAGAGGTTTATACTATTTATGAAAACGTACTAAGCACGCTCTCGTCTGCCATCTGGAAATACAAGAATAGGACCAAAACCATCGTCTGTCACATATAACTCTCCTCGTCCACCAATAGGACGTGGTTTTTCTACTTGTGAAACTACTGTAGCTTTTTCAGGCTGAGGTGCACTTGATACCTGCTCTTGCCTTGGTGCCTGACCTCTGTTTCTTCTTATTTTTCCAAACATAACAAAATTATACACCTAAAATAGGAAAATGCAAGCAAGAGGAATTTGCTTGTGTTTTTCCTTGCTTTTGCTCATACTCAGGGTATGACTTTTCATGTTGCCAATCCTGTTGGGAAAAGGGGAGAAGACATTGCTGCGCATTTTATTCACAGCAAAGGCTACAGCGTTGTGGAGATGAATTTTCGAAAAAACTATACCGAAATAGACATTATTGCCACAAAAGATAATGTATTAGTGTTTTTCGAAGTCAAAACCCGGATTTCTGGCGAATATGGAACACCTTTCGAAGCAATCACCAAAGCAAAAATCCAAAACTTAGTCAAAACAGCCTCTTTGTATCAATCGACTCATCCCAAATTGCCACAGCAAATGAGAATTGATGCGATTGGTGTTGTTTTGGATAAAGACAAAAGCGTTGTAGATATCGAGCACGTGGAAAACATTAGCGGATTCTAATTGTTTTGCAATTGTTTTATTCTATCTCGAAGGAGTGCTGCTGTTTCAAAATCTAAATTCTTTGCAGCTGTTTTCATTTCTTGTCTGAGCCTGCCAATAACCTTCTCCCGTTCATCTGGCAGAAGCACATCTTTGTCTGCTAATTCCAAAACTAAATCAATTGGCCGGGACCTATGGGTTGCTTCTTCTTCCTCTTCTTCATACAATCTTTCGCGAATTGCTTTTTCGATAGTTGTCGGAGTAATATTATGCTTTTTATTGTACGCAAGTTGTGCCTCTCTTCGTCTTTCTACTTCTCTTATTGCCTCATTCATTGACCCAGTCATGGTGTCTGCATATAAAATAACTTCTGAGTCTATATTTCGCGCAGCTCTTCCCATGGTCTGAATGAGTGACGTTTTACTTCTCAGAAATCCTTCTTTGTCTGCATCCAAAATTGCAACCAAGGTAACTTCTGGCAAATCAATACCCTCACGCAATAAATTAATACCAACTAATACGTCGTATTCACCTTTTCGTAAATTATCTAAAATGTCTTGTCTATTAATTGTCTCGATATCAGAGTGAAGATATGCCACTTTTATGCCTCCTTCCTCTAAATAATTAGACAGTTCTTCTGCCATTTTTTTTGTAAGGGTTGTTACTAAGACTCGCTGCTTTTTTGCAACTCTTTTTTGAATTTCTGCAATAAGGTCAGTAATTTGCCCCTCTGTTGGTTTTACTGTTACCTGCGGGTCCACAATGCCAGTTGGACGAATTAGTTGTTCGGCAATGTTGTCTTGTCCGGAAAGAGATAATTCATATTCGTCTGGGGTTGCTGACACATACACTGCCTGATTGACCCGTCCCATAAATTCCTCAAATTTTAACGGTCTATTATCAAGTGCAGATGGCAAGCGGAAACCGTATTCAATCAGTGTTTCTTTTCGCGCCCTATCACCATTGTACATGCCTCGAATTTGAGGAAGAGTAATGTGCGATTCATCAACAAGAAGCAACCAGTCTTTGGAGCATGCCTGTAGATAATCAATCAACGTATATGGTGGCTGGCCTGGCTCACGTCCATCAAAATATCTCGAGTAGTTTTCTATACCATTCACATAACCAATTTCATTAATCATTTCCAAGTCGTAACTTACCCGTTGTTTAATTCTTTGTGCTTCAACCAATTTATTCATGCTTGTCAGCTCTTTTACTCGTTTTTCCATGTCATTTTTAATCTGAGGGAAAACACCACCGTAAGAAGCAGGGTCTGTCATGTAGTGTTTGGCAGGGTAGACAATGGTATTTTTGAGTATTTGTACTGTTTCGCCAGTTAGTGGATCAAACTCTGAAAGACCAATTATTTTCCCATTTTGTATATCAATCCGAAGACCATGGTCCATGTACGCTGGGAAAACATCTATATTTTCTCCTCGCACTCTAAATGACCCCCTTTTAAATCCATACTCATTTCGCTCATATTGTAAATCTGTGAGTCGAAGCAAAATATCTCTGCTTTCGATTTTCATTCCTTTTGCCATTTCTAAGACAAATTTGCCATACTCAACAGGCGAGCCAAGATTGTAGATGCAGCTTACCGAGGCAATGACAATGACATCTTTTCGAGTCAAAAGATTCGCTGTTGCAGAAAGTCGTAATTTATCGATTTCTTCATTAATTTCTGCCTCTTTTTCAATGTACGTATCTGTTGTTGGGACGTACGCCTCTGGCTGATAGTAATCGTAGTAACTCACAAAATAATTGACACTGTTGTTAGGGAAAAACTCTCTAAATTCCTGATACAGTTGACCTGCTAGTGTTTTGTTGTGGGAAATAATGAGTGTTGGCTTTTGAACATTTTGAATTACGTTGGCCATAGTGTAGGTTTTGCCACTACCAGTGACACCAAGGAGCACTTGGTGTTTATCATTTTTTTCAATGCCCTGTGTTAATTTTTTAATTGCCTCTGGCTGATCGCCGGACGGCTTAAATTTTGATGTGAGTTGAAATTTCATATACATTTAATGTCATTCCTGACTTGATCAGGAATCTATATAAATAAGGAACTGGATCCCGCATCAAGTGCGGGATGACAGTGGAGATTGCTTCACTTCGTTCGCAATGACAATAGTATTTTACCATAAAACACATAGTTGATCATGTTTGCTTATAAAAAGATAACATACGATCGGTTGACAAAAATACTCGAAATATTCGATTATAATACTATGCCAGGAGTAGTCTACAGAAAAGAAAGAGAAGTCTTAGAATTTATTGTTCAATTTCAAAATCAGTATGGGTATTCCCCTACACTCACCGAAATTGCTCAAGCAACAGGGCACAGAGCCAATTCTACTGTGCATTCACTTATTGCATCATTAGTAGACAAGGGATATATCCAAAAAGTAGAAGGCAATGCACGCGTTTTGAAAGTTATTGATGAGAAAATCAATAGCACTATGCGGGGCAATACAGTGTCGATAGAATTACCCCTTATGGGATTCATTGCAGCAGGCAAGCCTTTAGAGCCACACACAGACCCAAATGCAACATTTCAAGTTTCGGCAAGCATGATTTCTGGACAAAAAACAGCATATGTTTTGCAGGTAAAAGGAGAGTCGCTTATTGAAGATGGTATTTTAGATGGCGACTATGTGGTGATAGAAAAAGAAAAAGAAGTGCACAATGGCGATATTGTGGTTGCGCTAGTCGATGACAATTTGGCAACACTTAAAAAGTATTATAACGAGCAAGGACAAGTTGTATTAAAACCAGCAAATTCTACAATGCAGCCAATTTACCCAACACGACTTACCATTCAGGGAAGAGTGGTCGGACTTGTCCGCCGCTTTATCTAGCATCTTGTCTCCAAGTTCTTGTTTTGGTAAAATTCTTACTATTATGATTAAGCAATTGCCCCGTATTGGTGATCCAAGAGAGGTAGCAAGAAGAAACGCAGCTAAAGGAACAGCAGCTGAATTACCCGCAGTTAGTGCAGCACGAGAGGAGCAAGCAGAACTGCATAGAGGCCCCCAACGATCACAACAACCAGAAAAAGGGAAAGAAAGTAGATAGTGTTATTTCCCCAGTTTTATAATTTTCAGCTTGTGGTTAACGTACCATAACACTCCAATAACCAGCAACACAACAATAACTATTTGGAATTTTCTAAAATAAGGCTCGAGACTATTCCACTTTGTCCCTAAATAAAATCCAATCCATGTAAGAAATGTCGACCAAATAAGCGAGCCTAAAAAGGTGTAAAAACTAAATTTCCAAATATTCATTTCTGCAAGTCCTGCTGGAAGAGAAATAAATGTTCGGACAGCTGGTAAAAGTCTACTAAAAAATGCGATAGGGTTGCCATATTTTCCAAACCAACTCACAGCTCGTGTATATTCGTGTTCGGAAATAAGTACAAATTTACCATATTTTTTAACGAGTGACAAAATAACACTTTCTTCTAAGAAAAATCCAATTGCATAGGAAATAAGAGAGCCAACCAAATTACCAACAGCGCCAGTGAGTGCAACTAGCCAGAAATTAAGATGGCCTCCCTGAGCAAGAAATCCTGCAAATGGCATGGTAACTTCTGAAGGAATTGGTAAAAGCGCAGACTCAAGCGTCATAAGGACAAAGACACCACCATAGCCTAAGTTTTGAATGAGATGTATAATAAGGCCAGACAATTGTTGGATCATTGTCTTATTATATGGGAACCTTATATATTGTTGCAACACCAATTGGCAATATTTCAGACATTAGTCTTCGCGCAGCTCGTACGCTTTTAACTGCAGATATTATTGCGTGCGAGGATACGAGAAAAACAGGTATTCTTCTCAAAGAAGTTGCCAAACTTTTTAGTGGCTACCAAGAAACAGCTAAACCCTATCTTATTTCTTACTATGACCAAACAGAACTTCAAAAAATGCCAGAAATTATTGAACTTCTTGTGTCTGGCAAAGATATAGTCCTCGTCAGTGATGCAGGCACGCCAACTATTTCCGATCCAGGATTTAAACTGGTCAGGGAATGTGCAGAAAAAGGAATTCCCATTAAGACAATTCCAGGACCGTCTGCTGTTGTTGCTGCACTTTCCGTGAGTGGTTTGCCAACAGACAGATTTTTATTTGTTGGTTATCCGCCAAAAAAAGACAGCAACCGTCAAAAGTTTTGGAGACAGCTCCACGAAGCAAAAGAAACACTCCAAACAACCATTATTCTCTACGAAGCACCCCACAGAATATTACAAACACTTGATGAAATGATAAGCACATGGGGAGAAAGTCAGTATATTGTGGTATCACGCGAGCTGACAAAGATATATGAGGAAACACGACGTGGAAGTTTGATAGATTTGAAACAACATTTCCAAACAAATGAGCCAAGAGGGGAGTTTGTCATTCTGATATAGATATGAGCAGGCAAGATAGAGTTCTTCATGCATATAAAATTATGGTTGATGTACTGGGTGACATGAGAGGATTGCCAGGCGACAGAAGGTCTGTTGACGTGCAGTTGCGGCATTTATTCCGCAACAAGCACCCAAAAATTACCGGGGACGCAGCAGAGAGAATCGCTGATGAGACTGATCCACTCAGGGCAGGGGATATCGCAATGGAAACAATACGAAGAATCGTGGGTGAATAGATACTACTTTAACGCTCGCAGTTGATTTTCTATTTGAGAAAGTCGATTATACTTAACTACCCTTTCACCTCTAGCTAATGCTCCAAACTTACAATATTCTGCCGAGACACCTACAGCAAAATCAGCTATAAAACTGTCGTTTGTTTCTTCCCCTCTATTAGCAACAATGACTTTGAGTCCTGCGGATTTTGCGACTTCGACAACTGCCAAACACTCAATTACCGTCCCAATCTGGTTGGGTTTTACAATCACACTACTTACTGCTTTTTTCTCTATTGCTGTTTGGAGCCTATAAGGATTTGTTGTTATTAAATCGTCTCCAGCCACCATAATTTGCTGACCGAGAGTTTTGGTAAGATTTGTCCAACCATTCCAATCATCTTCGCTGAGACCATCTTCCAAGTAGAGTATATGAAATTGTTTTACCAAATCAGCGTAAAATGCAATCATATTACTGCTGGAAAATCCCATTTGCTTGTCTCGAATGTGGTACTGTTGATTGGAGTAAAATGAATTTGCTGCAGCATCCAAACCAATAAACACATCAAACCCTAATCTCGCATTTGTCGATTCAACTGCCTGAGCGAGAATAGAAAGTGCTTCGGTATTGTTAGCAACCTGTGGGCTAAAACCTCCTTCGTTACCAACAAGTGTTGAGTAATTATTAAGACGGCACAGATTTTTTAGTGATTGGTAGACACTGCTTCCCAGCTGCAGTGCTTCTGAAAATGTTTTACTCGATGCTGGGATTACATGAAATTCCTGAAAATTAATTGTCGGGCTGCCATGTGATCCGCCCTCCAGAAAATTAAAAAGGGGAATAGGAATAGCAAGCGATGAATTCTTATTCTCTAAAAATTGCCGCAGATATAAGTACAGTGGCATAATCGAATCAGTTGCTCCAGCTTTGGCTACTGCAACCGAAACACTTAAGATGCTATTTGCACCAAGTCTTGCTTTATTTTGTGTTCCATCCATTTCTATCATTGCCCTATCTATATCCTGTTGTTTAGTCACTTCCATGCCAACCAGTTTTGGTGCGAGAATCGTGTTCACTGTGTTCACTGCGTGTAATACTCCCATGCCGTTAAATCGCATGGGGTCTTTATCCCGAAGCTCTACTGCCTCGTAGGTGCCTGTTGAGATACCCGATGGCACTGACGCAACGCTACTAATATTGTTTTGCAAAACAACGGTTGTCTCAACTGTAGGAATACCATTGGAGTTGAAGATTTCTCTTGCCGTAATCTGCTTAATTTTTGACATACCGTTTACTTTGTTAAGTCTTTTTCAAATTTCGCAATCATATTTCTGGTTATTTCCAAAGCATCGGGAGATATGGAAACACTCGTTATACCCCATGACACAAGTTTTTGCAAAAGCGATGGGTAGACTGATGCTGCCTGACCACACAACGATGATGTTACGCCAAACTTATGTGCAGTTTTAATTACATGCTCATATGCCCACAGCATGGTGTCATTTTGTTCATCAAATTCTTTTGCAACGTCATGATTGTCTCTATCTGTTCCAAGCATAAGCATAGTTAAATCATTAGAACCAATCGAGACTCCATCAATCCCTTGCTCAATAAATTTATCCAGAAGAATGACGTTACTTGGTATTTCAACCATCATCCAGATCTTAAAAGATGGAGATCGGTACAAACCCGCTGCTGCAATCAGTGATTTTACTTCCTGGAGCTCTGCAACTGTTCTGACAAAAGGCAACATAAGCCAGACATTTTTATACCCCATTTTATTTCTCACCTGTTTTATTGCCTCTAATTCCAAATGAAATACATCACTGTCTTGAATATAGCGATATGCGCCTCTCAGTCCGAGCATGGGATTTGACTCCTGCGGTTCAAAACTAGTACCACCAACTAATTTTCGGTATTCATTTGTTTTAAAATCAGACGTTCTATAGACAACAGGGCGGGGAGAAAAAGCTTTTGCAAAAGACCCTATACCATCCGCCAACTTCTCGATATATTCTTTTGATTTTCCGTCCTCAATCATTTTCTTCGGATGTACACCAATACCTGCCATCATAAATTCAGCTCGCAACAACCCAACACCATCAAAAGATTTGGTGGCAATACGTGCTGCAAGTTCTGGTTCTGCCAAGTTAACATACACTTTTGTTGCAGTAGCAACTGGGGTAAAGACAAATGCTGATTCTTTGCTAGCTGAACCACTACGCGTTGAGCCTTTGTAAATGTTGCCTGTGAGACCGTTTACTGTAACAACATCACCATTTTTAAGTATTGCTGTTGCGTTTTCTGCACCAACAACTGCAGGGATACCAATTTCTCTTGCAACGATCGCCGCATGAGAGGTTCTGCCACCTTTGTTAGTAACGATCGCAACTGCCTTTTTCATTGCAGGGACATAATCTGGATTTGTTTCGTCTGCTACCAAAACTTCTCCTTGTTTCAGTTGATAAATTTCTTTCGCACTTTCCAAAATTTTTACGGCTCCTGTTGCTATACCAGGAGATGCGCCATCACCAGCAAGAAGAACATGAAGGTTGTCTAAAGAAGCAGCTGTTGTTTTTTCAGTTTGTGCAGCATGAGTAGTTGTGGTTACTGGTCTTGTCTGAACTAAGTAAATTTTCCCTTTTTCAATAGCCCATTCGCTATCTTGAGGAAAATAGTAATGTTTTTCTAACTTTTTCGAAAGTTCTGCAAGTGCAATAATCTGCTCATCGGTAATTTTTTGCTTATCTTGTTTGGTTGATGCGATATGAACCTCTCTATTTTCATACCCCTTTTTTACAAGCATCTTTTTCTGGGATGCAATTTTTTTGTAAGTAATAGCAAGGGACTTTTTCTCTACCTCATAATGATCTGGCGTTACTTCTCCTTGGACAATCATCTCACCAAGTCCATAAATTGCTTCGACAATAACTTTTTCTTTATTGTTCGTAACTGGATCAATACTAAAAAGTATACCTGAGCTTTCGGATTCAATCATTTTTTGGATTGGTACAGCAATACCAACATGCGCTTCATCAATCGCATGCTCATGTCTATAAAAAATAGCTCTTGGGTGAAAGAGCGAAGCCCAACAATCTTTAAGACGAAGCAAAACATTTGCTTCTCCAACCACATTAAGAAAAGTCTCCTGTTGTCCGGCAAATGACGCTGTTGGCAAATCCTCTGCGGTCGCGGAAGATCTGATCGCAACGGGTGCATGTTTTAATCCACTTCCCAACTTACTATACGCAGAAAAAACTTGTTTGACTAGTTCTTCGGATAATGGAGATTTTTTAATGAGTTGCTCTATTTGACGAGATATTTTTTCAAGAGATTCTTGTTGGACATAGTCAACAAGCCCAAGGAGATGATGAATTTTTGTCAACAAGTCATTTTTTTGCAAAAATTCATGAAACGCTTCTGAAGTAACAATAAAACCAGGAGGCACCGGGAAACCAGCCCGTGTCATTTCACCTAAATTTGCGCCCTTCCCACCTACGAGGCGGATATCTTCTTTATCAACATCCCCAAACCAAACGAGCAGTTTTTTGGCCATATACTCAGCGTATCAGTCTTAATCACTTCTTTCAAGTGATCGTGTTGAGTTTACGTCTGGTTGCTGATACTATTACTCCCCATGGGAACGAAAACAGAAACAAAAATAAGAAAACATCGCAAACCCGATGGTTCTACAGAATTTCGTGGGCATGCAAGAATTACAGATACCGACAGAGACTCGACCGACGACATGTTTGTTTCGGGAGACTCACGTGAAGGAGTAAAGGAGCAGCTTACCAAATGGAAACAAGAAAGACGAAAAAGGAGATAGCTTTATTTTGCCAATTCTTTCTTAAACCAGTCAACCCACGGATTAATTGATGGATCCTGATGATAACGAAGACCCAAAAAAAGTGTCAACCAACTGCCATAGGCAAGTGTTTCTAAAAATTCTTCTATTTTTGTTTTACCTTGCGGAAAAGAATTTAAAACATCATGTCCATTTTGTTTAATGACATCAACTGTCAGCTCCATTCGTTTTTTAATCTTTGGACTATATAAATGAGAATTAAGAATCAAAAAATATAACTTGGACTCTTTTGGAAATTGGAGTCCTTCCATAAGATGATGATTCAGGTCAGGCACTAGATAGAGTGCAGAAAATGCTTTTGATGTTTCGTTAAACTGATTTCGCAAAATCTGTGCGTTGCCAGCTAAATGTTCAGCAGCAATAACAATAGGTATTCGATTCTCAAATGTAGCCGATTCCTTTAGTGCTTCATTTTTAATAGCTTCAAGCTGTGTATCTAAGTAAGCAAAGCTTTCAGTCATTTCTTTATCGGTCAAATCAACAAGGCCTAGTTTTTTGAAAAGTCCCAAAAGGCCAATTACACTGTAGCCATTGCCAAGTCGGGGAGTGGAGGAGAGATTTAATTTTCCATCAAAGATGTATGCTGGGATTTTATTTTCTCTTGCAAAATCTGCCAGTGGACCACCTTTTGTCAAAACCAGTATTTGTGTCTTTTTTGCTTTTGCCTCTTTTGCACACGATAAGACTTCTTCGGTTGTTCCGGAATAAGATGTGAGAACAACAAGTGTGTGCTTGTCGCAGTATGCGGGGATATGATAATCACTCACCACTTCTATAGGAAAGGGGAGGGTCTCGCCTTTGAGTGCCTTAAGGACAAGTGCACCATAAATAGACGCACCCATACCGCAAAAAACAACAGACGTTATTTTTTCCTTCAACGGTTGTATGTCCAAATCCTGCACTTGTTGCCACGCTGTTTTTGCTTGTTCGTTTGCAAGCGATGTTGTTTTGTAGGTATTGGCAGGATCAATTTTTACAATTTCGTCTAAACTTGTTAGATCAATCACATTTCTCCCCTTTCTTTTTTCCGCTGCTCTGGTGTTTCGTTTGGTCTTTTATAATCATCTTCCAAACGCAGTGTTGTTCCTTGCTCTGGCATGGACACCTCTACAACATCGCAATCTGTTACTGCCTGATGTCTATGCTTTTGCCCAACATGTGTCGTATAGCCAAGACCTTTTTGCATATGGACAGTCTCCATGTCTCCTTTACTATTTTCAATGACTAAATCGCACTCGCCACTTACCAGCCAATATGATTCTTGTTTTATATCATGAACTTGTAAAGAAAGCCTTTTCCCAGCATTTATGTGAAGCACTTTCCCCATGTAGGGGAGTCCTTCCGGTACCCAATGGATCTCATATCCCCAAGGCTTTTCAACCTTGCGAACATAGCCATCGGTTGTGAATTTTGATTTATCAAACTTTGAGAGATCAATCATGTGTGTTATTAGTGTCCTGTAGAATCCCAATTTTTACTCACAAAGTCATACGTATCTAATTTTTTATGAAATTCATCCATAATTTTATCCAATTGTTCTTTTGTCTTTGCTTCGAATCGCAACACAAGTGTTGGAGTGTTTGAAGATGCTCTCACAAGTCCCCATCCACCATCCATATAGACTCTCGCGCCGTTAATATCAATCACCTTGTATCCTTCTTTTTTAAATTCTTTGGTCAACTCGTCAACAACCATATATTTTTTCTCGTCTCCAGCCTGTACCTGAATTGTTGGTGTGCTCACATAGTACGGCGTCCCGGCAACAATTTCAGAAAGTGGCTTGTCTTGTGTTGATAAGTATTCCAAGAACTTAAGTGCAGCAAAAAGTCCATCATCAAATCCATAAAAATCATCAACAAAAAAAATGTGTCCAGACATTTCTCCAGCCATTGCTGCCTTTTCTTCTGCTAGTTTTGCTTTAATGTATGAATGCCCAGTCTTCCACATAATTGGTACACCACCATGCGCTGCAATATCTTCAGGAAGTGCTTCTGATACTTTTACATCAAAGACTATTTTTGCACCAGGGTGTTTGGAAAGTACTAAGCGAGACAAAAGAATAATGTATCTATCTGGCCAAACAATTTGACCCTTTTCATCAACCATACCCAATCTGTCGCCATCTCCATCAAATGCAAATCCAAAATCACATTTATTTGCAACGGTTTGTTTGCCTGTATCTTCCATCATCGCTGTACCGTCTGGGTTTGGTGTGTAGTTGGGGTATGCTGGATCAACATTAGTAAAATGTTCAACAATATCCTGTCCTGCTTCTTTGAGTGCTTTTGTATAAATAGGTCCTGCAGTACCGTTACCTGTATTTACTAAAATCTTAAACTTTTTGGTAATTTTTGATCTAGAGAGAAGATCTTTAATATATGGGGCAATAACTTCGTGCTTGGTAACTGTACCTTTTTTGTCTGTTTTTACATAATCTTCTCTGACAATAATGTCATAGACTTCCTGAAGTTCTTTGGTAAGTAGAGTATGAGACAGATCGTCTCCCAACTTAACCCCGTTCCAACCAACCGGATTGTGAGATGCTGTTACACAAACAAGTCCCTTTACCTTCAAATAGTACTGAGCCCAGTACGATAAAGGGGTAGTAACAGTGCCAATATCATGGACATTAACTCCTGACTCGACCATTGCTTTCACCACTTGATTATGGAAGCCTTCGGAGGTTCCTCTTGCATCATGGCCAACAACACATTCGGTAATGCCATGATCTACAAGATATTTGGCAAACCCTTTACCAATGTGGTACATGGAGGTGTCGTTAAGTTCGGTATCCGATTCGCGACCGCGAAGATCATATTCGCGAAACATTGTCTTTTCCAGAACTGGCATAAAAGATATCTTAAAACATTAGAAAACAAAAATCAACAAATCTAGGCAAACTGTCCAGTTTTTGTCAGGTAATAAAAATTGCATTCCTGAAAAGAATTAGCTATCATTTCAGGGCAGTGCAAAATTCACAATCGCGCGACCAAAAAGTTATCGAAGAATTTCTGCAAGAAGAAACATCTTTGTTTAAAAATTTTTCAAGTGATGCTGATTTTATTTCTTTTTTTGTTGATACACTGATAGATGTAAAACAAAAAAATACTACTATTGTTAGCGTGACGGGTGGACCGGGAAGTGGCAAATCAACATTTGTAAAACATGTTATAGATGAGTTGAAAAAGAAAAATATATTAGCGGATTCTGTCACTACAGAAGATTTTAATTTACTTGACCGCACAACAAGAGACAAGCTAATTGCTTCTGGTGCTAGTCCATTGGATTTTAAAAATTTTCAACACTTAAATACGCTGCTTGCAAAAATAAAAGCAGGGGAAACAATTCAAGCGCCTTCATATGATAGGACAACAGGAAAAGCAATGGATTTAGAAAACCATACACACAGTATTTCGGGACACCTTGATTTTCTTTTTGTGGAAGGCGATTTTCAACCAGTAGAGAATCCCGATTTGCGAATTTACTTCCATGTACCAACAGACGTCAGACGTGAAAATAGAGTAGTGAGAGATTTAGAAAAACATGCGCTCAAAACTGCAGATGAAGTTAGGGAAAGTTTTGACTTCCGATTAGAGTCGCAATATTATCCTTATACCTTCCCACATCACAAGCATGCGGATTTGCTGATTAACGTCCATGCAGAGAAAGAGGAAAATGGTGACTACGTATTTCGTTATTTCTACAATGTTCACAAAAGAACAAATTAGCTAAAGAGCTTTATTAAAATAAGACCCAGGACAATAAATATCCCCGAAAGTATTTTTTGCTTGGCGTCTTTTTCTTTTAAGAAAAGTATTCCCATAATCATGGTAAAAAGAAGATACGATGCCCTCACTGCACCAACGTATCCAGCAAATCCTGTTTGGAGTGCTAAGAAATTAAGAAGGGTATACGCTGCAATTACTGTACCAATAACCAAAAATGGTGTTTTGTGAGTAATAAGTTGGCGAAGATGATGTTTGGATTTATACAAAGCAATAACAAAAAGTGCTACTGATACAGCCAAGTAATTTATTAATCCATACATGTATGCATTGGAATGAACAACACCTACTTTATCCAATACACTACTCAAAGACGATGAAAGCATAACCACAAACATAAGACGAATTGCTGGATTATTGCGCAAATGATGAATGGGTTCTAAAAGTCCTTCTTTGGCATGGCCAATTTTGAGCGCATAGACACCAAAAACAAGAGACAAAACACCTACTAAGCCAAATAAACTTGGAATTTCATGAAGTGTTAACGAGCCCCACAATACAGTGAGCGCCGGACCAAGCGCAAGAATTGGTAAAATTAATGTTACTTCTTCTGTTTGAAGTGCTTTATAATACAAAATCGTTTCAATGGGCGTTGTAATACAACAAATAATCGCTACAACAGTCCAAAATTGCCAGCTCAGATGAAGCGGAGAAATAAAAGAATTGGGACTCCACAAAAAAGGAACAAAGAAGAAAGGAATTGCAAAAAGCCTAATTGCCAAGCCTAAAATGTATTTATCAACATTTCCAATAATTCTTTTTTCCAGTATCCCCCGGAAAGAATAAAAAAGAGCACTTCCCAGTGCTAAGAAAAACCACATGGTGTCAGTTTATAGCGAAAGGAGAAGTAAATCAATGGACTTATCAAGCGGCAGAGAAAGATTTCCTGTTTTCATATTTTTTTCCAAATGGAACAAAGCATTATGTAATTGAAGCAGTTGTTGAGCAGTAAATAGTGTTGCCTGCTTTTCCAGCTTGCCTTTTTGCCAAGTAGCAAGGCGCGATACCTCACTTATTGTCATCCCTGACTTGATCAGGGATCCAGGTTCTTTATCTTCTTTTTGGATTCCTGCCTTCGCAGGAATGACACCACAGATCGCTAGCAAAATTCTTATCTGTCTTTCAAGCATCACCAAAACAAACTCTGCATCCTTATCAAGAAGCGTTTTATGGAAAAGATCTAATAAAACTTGGCCATTGTTTGGCTTCAGTGCATCTAAAAGTGCAAAAATAGTTGAGGGAATTTTAAAAAGCTTCACTGTTATTTTTTTAAATAGTTCAATTTGCTTTTTTGTCAACTCTTTGCTTTCCCATAAAAAAATAGGCGTATCTGGTGAAAGATTGATAACTTCAATAAGCTGGGCTATTTCTTTTGGAGATTTCCTTTTGGAAATCAGTGTATCAATAAAAATGGCTTTTGTTTGACCAAATAAATCTTGTCCAGACATATATTGTTGGAGATCTGTTGGAGAAATTGCACTTCCCTCAATTCGCAAAGCATCGGGATAGTGCTGTTTTTCTTCGAAAAAATAATTCCTACTCGCAGTGGTATCGTCTCCATGAATTAGGGTAAGCATACGAGCATTATGCAACAGGAAGTTTGTGCATGCAACATACTATTGCAAATGCAAAAGCCATTTGAGGACTGTCTTTACGTCGTAGGCGACAAGTGTAGTCAGGGAATTCTGTTGAGAATTTTCAAATGTTTTGTCTGGTACAGATTTTGTAGTAACAGCTGCTGCCAAAACAGTACTGGAAAAGCTTGCAATTGGCGCACCTTTTTCTTTAGGAATACTCATAAGGGCTTTGGAGACAAGATTTGGCGCTCCGTCAGGCCCAAGAAAAGAAAACTGAACAAAAGGCCCACCGCCCGCCTGAAGTAGAAATGGAGCAACAACGACAATGTCATTTCTTGACCACACATTCTGCAGAGCCGTTGATAAGTATGATCCGGCTGTTTGCTCACCAACAACGTGCTGATCCCATCCTGTTTCGGTAATAAAAACAGGCAAGTCAGCCTTCGCGTGTCCTTCAATAAGATTTTTTTCGAATTGAAAGCTTGCAACCCCCATAGGCGATATAGCTGTTGGTGGCTGGGAAAATGCAGGGTTTGGATACGAATGACTTCCAATACCATCTATTTTGTCAAAAACACCAGGGACGGCAGTGTTCATTGCAGCCAAATATTGGTATTCATTCATGCTAGTTGGCGTTGTTGCCGCAGCATTGTCCATACCTGCTGAAATAATAAAAAAATCTTGGCTCCTTTGTTTAAAGACATCTGACGCATAAGAAAGTATCTGCGCATACGCACTCGGATCTGGAACACCACCCCATTCATCGCCTCGATTAACTTCGTTGTAGACAATAATATAGCGATTTTTTGTTGGCCATGAAAGAGAATTGAGAAAATTGGCAAAATCCAAAACATCGGCATCTGTTGGGATACGCCAAACCTTCGTATTAAAATAATCACCCTCTGTTGCCAGACGAATAATGGGTATCACATGTAATTTTTTTGCTTTATCAAAAAAGGCTTGCCATTTATTTATATCCTTATCTCCCGATTGGATTGGTATAACAACATACCCCCAGTCTCCACCATTACTGTTGATCAATTGTGCCGCCTTATCGATTTCGTCAGGAAAAAGAATATGAATTCCAATTTTATTATTATTCACCGCTAATGGATTTTCTATTGCATATGCAAAAGGGGACAAGAAAAACGATAAACACAGTAGCACAAAAATAGCAAAAGTATGTCTCATAGGAATATATAAAGTATACAGTATTTCCTATAAAAAATCCTTGCAAACCAACGTATTACTATGGTGTAATCATAAAGTGCACCAACTAAAATTTTTGTTTGCAAAAAACTTTGTCATTCGGTTTGCAGCAATTCTCATATTGCTCATTTTTTATGGGTTTTTATACAAACTTCTTATTCCCCGTATTACAGCATTTGGCTGTTTTGACGATTGTTTTAATTTTGGAGGGGGATATTTTTTACTTCACGGAAAAATGCTTTTTAGCCAAATCTTTTTTAATCATGCGCCCTTCATGGCTCATCTTTCTTCATTTATTCAAAATACAACTCGTCCTGAAAATCTTTTCGCCCTTATTCTTCGTCATAGACAATTTTTGCTTATTTTTGGATTTGTTTGTGAGTCTGTTTTACTGCTTCGTTTTGGCATAGCCATATTACCGATAGCCATTATCTATGAACTGACGAAATTTTACTTCTTTGGTGACAGATTTCTTGGAGAAGCTTTTATTGTATATCCACTTATGTACATGCTTGGACTTGTCTTTGACAAATATACAAAAAATCATCTTATTGCTCTTGACTATTTTCTTGTTTCCCTGTGTTTGTGGTTTGTCTTTTTTACGCGAGAGCCGTATATTCTTGCCGCACTCTTTTTAGCTACTCTTATTGTTTGGGGGAGGGAAGATAAGAAAAGTAAATTTATCGCTGGTGCAATGCTTATCTTTTTATCCCTTGGTACAGTGCTTTCATATAATATGCCTGAACTTTTCTTTAACGTTTGGTCTGTCAACACAACACTTTTTGTGCCTGGAAAAAATCTATTCGTCAACACACTTATCCAAGGTTTTGCATATCCACTTTTTATTTTCTTTTACGGCCAATGGAATTTTATTCGTTATGTAGAAATTGCGCTGAGCGTAGTGTTTCTTTTGTCCAACATTTTCTTTTTACATAAGAGTCGGTTAAAGATACTTACTGCTGTATGGATAATTTTGGGACTTGCCAATTTGCGTGTTATTCAACCCGGAGATGAGTATTATGCTGCTTTTCACCTTCTGCCCTGGTATGCTTTATTTATCTTTGCAACGGTATTTTTGGTGTGGCAAGTAAAATTATGGAGCAAAGCTCTTTTTGCAGTTGAAATCAGTATATTTGCAGCGATTGTTGCTTTTGTCACTTTTTCTCCCGGCTCATACACCCATGATAAAATTGATGAACAGACAGAATTTATCACAAATTACAGTAATGTTTTGCAGGTGGGAAATGTTGTTGCGGCATTATCAAATCCTCGGGATACATTATTTCTTGACGGATCAGAGGATATGATTTATGTCGTTGCGAAGCGATATTCACCCTATCAATATTCCTGGTATACATCCCGTATGCCGGAATATACAAAATACACCAATGCAAGATTATATATGTTTAAGACCAGTCCACCAGATTTTTATTACGGCTCATGCCCTAAACAAAAAGATCCACATTTTTTGCTTCCTGATTTTATTGCAAACGAATATACTCGTTTGTATAATTTGAAAAATCCATCGTGTCTTTGGGTTAAAAAATCCAAATTATCGACAATTTCAAAAAATCAATGGGAAAAAGCAGGGGAGTCATTATATTTTCAAACGCCAACAACGCGCTAATCTATGGAAAAAGATCAACTTCACGAACGACTTACCGCACTTGATGGACTAAGAGGATTTGCCATTATTCTTGTTTTTCTCAATCATATTAATACTGGTTTTATACAAGTTTTGCTCCCTTCATGGCTTTTTGGTTGGATATTTAGCAATGGCGTTACGGGCGTTACGTTTCTTTTTATTTTGTCTGGATTTCTTATGAGTACACTCTATGCACATCCAAAAAGTGCTACTGCATTTTTACAAAAAAGATACACAAGAATTTTTCCACTTTTTCTTACCATGTGCGCAATCATGTTTGTTGGCAGAATAACGCAAACCAAATCTCCTTTTGTTTTTTTGGAAATTCTTGTCGGATTTTCTTTGTGCACATATATTCTCTGGATGTATGTCATTAAAAAATTGCCCAAAATATATGGGACATTGCTTTTCTTTTTCTTTCTACTCATTCAAGTTTTTGCAGGATTTTTCTATATTTTTTGGATTAATAAAGAGTCTTTTGCCGCCTTTTCATCACTCCCATTTATGCTACATGAAGGATTTGTTTTTTTAATTAACGCAACCCTTACCCTGCCTCTTGGTCAGTACATTCCGATGCTTGACGGCGTGTACTGGACACTAGTGGCAGAAGTTCTTTTTTATATATTGTATCCAACAGTTGTTGTTCCCTTAGCAACATTTTTGGCACGAAAATCTTTATTAACCAAACTTTTCTTTCTTTTTTCACTATTTTTCTTTTTTGGGGGCATACACATACTTTCTTATAAAATTTTTGTATTAAGTCTTATACAACCAGCGCTTTTTTTCTATTTTGCAACAGGGGTTTTCTTAGGATATTTGTATAGAAATCACACGCCGATCTTTGCTATATTTTCAACAAAAATATTTAAAGGATTTTACAACGTTGTTCCATTTGTTTTATTTTTTGCCACCGTTGCATTAGTAAATGATTTGTCTTTTTTAGGACAAACAATATCACCATGGATTCGTATGATTTTTGCCATCCCGCTCACTTTTTTCGTTGCAGTTTTATTGGATAAAAAAACACTTTTTTCCAAACTGTTTAGTCTACAATCTCTTGTTTTTATTGGCACAGTAAGCTATTCAATATACCTGAGTCATTCACTTACTATTCATGTTGCTACACTCCTTGCCATGCCAAATAATATTTTTACTGACATTGTATATGTTTTTATTGTGTTTTTAGTAACCGTTCTGGTCGCATCATTTCTTTTTTTCTTTTTAGAAAGACCGTATTTTATTAGGAAAAAAGAGACAAAGATAAAAAATATTCCGCAAAAAACACAACGTGTTTTCCCTACAAAATATATTTTCATTGGCATGACAACGCTGTATCTTCTCGGTATTTTTGCAGCATATCAATCAAAAGATAGTTATAGCTTTTTCTCTTTTCAAAAGCCTCTTCCTTTGTCAGCCTTTTCCATGCCAAAACTTATTGGTCAGCAAACAATTTCACTTAAAGACAATTCTCATGTGCAAATAGCGCTTACCAATTTACCAACTACTGGTGGCTTGCTTTCTTTGCAAATGAGTCATACGCCAGTAAGAAGTGTGCAACCACAAGCATTGCAATTTAGTCTTTTTGAGAAGGGGAGTACAAAGCCACTGACTATTGCAACATATAGCCTGGACCAGTTTAATAAAAATATTGATTTTCCTTTTGGATTTAGCCCAATTGCAAATACAAACAATAAAATATACATTGCAGACTTTGTTCTTACTAATCCTCAGTCAAGAGATAGCGTCCGGATATATCCAAACACAGCCAAACTTGTTGCGAGCGCAAATAAAAAAGAGCTGCTTACACATCCAGCCCAGCTGGCTAACTTTTTCTCAGCAAAAATCCTGACTATTGTTCAAAATCCACAGGCACAATTAGCATTCTTACTGCTGATACCATTTTTTCTTTTTTCGCTTATTGCCTAGGGAATTGGCAAGCGCACAAATTTACGGTATAATTGTACCTACGTGGCGCGTTCGTCTAGTGGCCTAGGACACTTGGTTTTCAGCCAGGGTATCAGGGGTTCGACTCCCCTACGCGCTACACATTCGCTTCGCTCAGTGTAAACTTGTTTGACTATATAGTAAAATGGGTTTACCCTGAGTGAATGAAATTCACGAATGGGTCCGTAGCTCAGCGGTAGAGCAGGAGCCTTTTAAGCTCTTGGTCCCGGGTTCGAATCCCGGCGGGCTCACACTTTACTTTCATTAAATGAGTTTTCCTACTTCAAAAGTAGTAGCAGTTGACAAAAAGTAAGAACCGCGCTAGAGTAAACAAAACAGATATTCGCCATGCCAGAAAGAATAACTCTAAGTCCATCCGCTCAAAAACGTTTTCCTGATGTCACTCCTGCAGCTATTTATTTTCGGGGGCGTAGAATAGTTCCTGGACATAGCGAGTTAACAGAAAGCGGCACGACCCGCTACACATACAGAGATGAAGATAGTCTCACGCACACTACACGCATGAGAAGTTCTCGAGGGGAAACAGGAGAGGTGGAAGTTGGGACTCTTGAGAAAGAATGGATTAATGTCGTTGCGCGCGCAGACGGGTATCGATGGCAAGAATAGGTTTAAACAAAAAATTTTATTCTTATCTACTCTTTTCCTCATCTTTGTGGACAAGGGGGATTACCATGATTGCAGTTGAATTGACATCGTTGGCACTCAAAAGTAAATCCCATAAGATGGCCATCAATTCCACGTTTGCGCTGGCAAACGTTTCTGCAAAGCCGTTCACATGTTCCTGGTCCACAATTTCCGCTTCCTCGCACCAAAGTGATGCGGCTTGCAATACTATTGTCAGTACTGCTATAAGCAGCTAAAGGAATAATATTTAATTGACCTCCTTCTGAGAATAACATTGCAATAGTATGTTTTGAAAGCACAAGGAACGCAATGCATACGAGATGCGCATCAACTATTTTTCCTGTGAAGAACCCACTTTTTGCGCTACTTGTTGCAATCTATTAAACCTTTCTGCGTAATCTTTTGCAATTGTCCATCTTACTCTTTCAATAGGTGTGAGATTTCCTGATGCAAGCACAGTATCTGCATGCTCTAGAATTGCTTCCACTTGTTTGGCAACAGATACTGGAGTATCTCCATAGGCACTTGCTGCCTGCTCAACAACACCTTGTTTGGTTTCTTTTACTTTCTGTGTCGCTTCTCCACGTCGCAGTGGATGCTGTATTTTTTCAGCTACATGTTGTGCGCCATCTTCAACTGCATGGGTCAGCTCGTTTACCTTGTCATAACCCAACTCTGTAAAAAATTCAAGTCGTGGAGCAGGAGCGTTGTATGCTGCAATGAATTCTTGAGCAACCATTCTCTGGTGCATTCCCTCAAGAGAGTCCTCTGCAAAATGAGCGGTAAGAATCGCTTCTGTTTTTGCAAGTTTTGCAACATTTCCTCTTTGCATACGTCTATCTGCAGCTAATTCTCCCAGTGAATCTGCAGGGAACAGCACAAGACGACTCATCATGCCTCTTTTACCATAAAATCTTCCATATCTGTCGATAACAAAAAGTCTTCGTGCAACCCTCAGTACGCCACCCAAAGATAGTTCTGCACGAGCATCTCGTGAAGCAAATTTATTAAGTGTCACTAAGCTATCAGAGAGTTTTAAAATTCCCTTTACATCTCCTAAGAGCGAGGAGACAGCAGCACCGCCCACGCCTCGTTGAAATCTTTGTAACAATTTTACTCCTTGTTCAAATGGCCCATGAATTCTGTCTGCTGGGTCAAGCTGCGCATCTGCTACTTGGAGCATCATAGTATGAATTTGACCATACGCATCGTGTCTACTTTGTCCTACCTTTAGATATCGGTTTGCTGCTCTCACTGGGTTACCCTCTGCTAAAAGTCCAACAAATTTTGCACGCCAGCCCATCCAGCCGCTCACAACAGTGCTTTTATCTGCTCTTTTTAACCTGTCTGCTTCCTGACTCTCTCTTCGCAACGCTTCTCGTATTGGTGTTTTTTTCAAAAATCTTGACATACCATCAAGATGCACTGTACTGTTTTGCCTAGCTTGCGAAGATGATACCTCAAACATGTGGGCCGCTCTCACTTTTCTTTTCCAACTTCGAGGAATTTTTCTTTGTTTTACCTGTCCTTTTGCATCTACTCTGACTTCTTCAATACTCCATCTGCTTAAATCTAAAGATGTCCCTTGCGCTGTTGGGAGACCATGCTGAGCTATAGCATGTGCCGTTCTAGCTGACTCATCTGCACTAAGTCTTTTGGCAAAACGATTTGAGCGGGGAATCTCTACCATGACTGGTGTTCTATTTTCAGACTTTTCAAAACCCTCTAGTCCGACTTTTTCTAGCAACCCACTTGCTCTTCGGCCCAGAGAAT
The DNA here is from genome assembly GCA_035457005.1 of Patescibacteria group bacterium. Lineage (GTDB taxonomy): Bacteria > Patescibacteriota > Microgenomatia > Levybacterales > UBA12049 > DASQJJ01. The sequence goes on along the minus strand of DATICB010000008.1, from coordinate 375 downwards.
GATTTTGCTTTTCGGTGATTCGAAGAAACCTTCCTGATTTTTGCCTTTCCACTGTCTGTGACATAAGTCCTATATTATATATAATTGCTTATTTTGTCAAGGCTAGGCAATCTAGTTTGTACAAATGCCTAGACTTGTATTTTAGCCTGAATCTTGCCATAATGAGGATTCCACAGCAAGCAGCTTACTTGTTCCCATGGTCTTTGTCCATGCGTCACAAGGGCGCTTTTGCGTGGCAAGCGCACAATCTATGAGTAACGTAATTACTATTAAAGGTGCTCGTGAGCACAATTTAAAAAATATTGACGTCGAAATTCCCAAAGACAAATTAGTTGTTTTTACGGGACTTTCTGGTAGTGGCAAATCGTCTCTTGC
>DATICB010000007.1:0-22974 GCA_035457005.1 Patescibacteria group bacterium | reverse complement strand
GATGGAAAAGAAGTTGCATTCACATGCGAAGTAGATAAGATAAATTTTACCAAGGGATGTGGGTATACTGGTAAGCAGTCTCCATTTAGTACAAAAGTGCATTTTGCAGGAAAATTGCCATGGAAAGTTGAATGGCCAAGTGTCTGGAAAGTCTTGGGCATAACAATTGAAGGAGCAGGAAAAGATCATATGACAGCAGGAGGATCACATGATGTTGCGCAACAATTGTGTGAAAAAGTTTTGCATTACGAAACACCATATCCATTAGCGTATGAATGGTTTATTTTAGGCAAACAAAAAATGTCTTCCAGCAAGGGAATTGGTGCATCAGCAATTGATATGCTTAAAATTTTACCACCGAATCTTCTTCGATTTTTAATGGTCAGAACAAAAATAAATAGTGAAATTAATTTTGATTTGCAAAATCCACAAATGATTCCTGCACTTTTTGATGAATATCAGAAATGTGCCATGGCATATTTTGAAAAAGGAGATGAAGATTTGGCTCGAATTTTTCACTTATCTCAAATTGGAAAAGCAGAACAGCCTCCTACTGTGAGATTTTCTGTACTCGCACAGTGGATCCAAATGCCGAATATGGATACGGAGATAAAAAAATCACATGCAGCGGATTGGGTGCCTTTTGCAAAATATTATATAGAAAACTTTGCACCAGATGCAGAGAAATTTTTAATTCAAGAAAAATTACCAGAAAGTGCAAAAAGTCTGACTGACAGACAGAAAGAATTTTTAAAAAAAGTTATTCATGAGTTGGACAAGCAAACGGATGCTGAAAAATTTCAATTTGATATGTATGAGTTGGGGAAATCGTTGGGACTTTCTGGTAAAGATACGTTTTCTGCAATATACAAAGTACTTATTGGAAAAGACCATGGACCAAAAGCAGCATGGCTTATTCTCTCTTTAGAAAAAGCATTTATCAAAAAACGATTTGAAGAAGCATTATCGATTCAAGATGAGGAAAAAGTTTTAGAAAAATCAACAGTAACCAAATTACAAAATGCAGACATATTTTTTCTTGCAAAAGAGGTTGTGGAAAAATATCCATCTGTTGCAATTGGTGTTGCTGTTATTAAAAACGTTTCAATAAAAAAAGAAAATGGTGATTTAGAAAAAGAAAAAGAAAAACTTTTAGAAAGTCTTACAAATCTCACAACCGAAGAAATTGGAGAATTTCCTGAATTAAAAAGTTATCGCAGACTCCATAAAGAAATGGGAGTAGACTGGCATTCCCGCAGACCAAGTCCGGAAGCGCTCCTGCGTCGTGTTGCATTAAAAAAGGGATTGTATAAGGTCAACACTTGCGTTGATGCATACAATCTTATTGTTATGAAGCATCGTGTATCGGTGGGAGCATTTGATTTGGACAATATAATAATGCCCACCTCTTTGGATATTGCAAAAGGTGGAGAAAAAATTCTTCTGTTGGGAGATAGCGAGGAGACGGTATATAAAACAGGAGAAATTGCATACTTTGACAAAAAAGGACCATTTAATTTGGATTTTAATTATCGAGATGCACAGAGAACATTGGTTTCTGAAAATACAAAAAATCTTTATATTAATGTTGATGGAATTTATGAAGTAACTCCCGAGAAGGTAGAAAAAGTGTTGCGGGAAGTGTGTGATAGTATTATGAAATACTGCGGTGGTAGCTTGGAGACATTTGGTGTGGAAACAGCTTCTGTATGACACAAATCCTCATTGCAACAACAAATCCTGGAAAAGTTGAGGAAATTACGAGATATTTATCAGATCTTCCTGTACAGTTTGTTTCTCTCAAAGATGTTGGTATTGTAGATGAAGTTGAAGAAGACGGGACAACGTACGAGCAAAATTCCCAGAAAAAAGCATTAACATACTCAAAATTATCAGGGTTGCCTGCTATATCTGATGATGGAGGACTAGAAATTGCTGCACTCAATAATGAGCCAGGTGTTAATACAAAATACTGGGGAGGACCAGAGGGAAGAGATGAGGATTTGGTAAAAAAAATGGAACAGGTCATTCTTGATTTGCCACAAAATAATAGGAATGCTCGTTTTGTTGCCGTGCTGTCGTTTGCACTTCCCAATGGAAAAGTGTGGAGCAGAAAATCTCACGTGGATTTGCTTGTTGCAGACAAGCCACTCCACTCCTTAGTTAAGGGGTTTCCTTATCGGTCGTTTCTTATTGTACCGCAGCTTAATAAGTATTATCATGAGTCTGAATTGACCGAAAATGAGCGAAAAGAGTATAATCACAGATACAAGGCGTTGATGGAATTAAAAAAAATAATAAAAAAGGAATTAGGACTATAAATATCCTTCGAGCAGAGCGAGAAGTTCTCACTTCGTTCGAACAATAAGATTTCACTATGATAGACATAAAATTACTACGCGAAAATCCGAAACATTTCGAGAAATCGAGCAAAGCAAAACACGTTGCTGTAGATATTGCTCATGTCTTAGAAATTGATAAAGAGTTTCGAAAATTATCGCAGGCAGTACAAGCCTTACGTGCCGAAAGAAATATGCTGGTTAGCGCAATGAAAGGCAAACCAACACCTGAACAAATTGAAAAAGGAAAAGATGTAAAAGAAAGATTAGAAAAAGAAGAACATGCATTGACTTCAGTTGAAGAAGAATTGCAAAGAGAACTTGCAAAAATTCCCAACCCCATAAAACCTGATGTAAAAGTTGGGAAAGATGAATCGGAAAATGAAGTGTTAAAAACAGTTGGAAAACCTAAGAAATTTGACTTTACTCCCAAAGATCACTTAGCACTTGGTGAAAGTTTGGATATTATCGACACCACAACTGCTGCAGAAGTCTCTGGCGCGCGTTTTACCTATTTAAAAAATGAAGGAGTACTTTTAGAATTTGCTCTCAAACAATTGGCATTCGATACTCTCATTAAAGAGGGATTCATTCCTGTTTTGCCACCTGTTTTGGTAAGGAAAGATATTATGGACGAATTGGGATACACAGCAATGGGTGAGGATGAAAATATTTATAAAGTTGCACAAGATGATTTATATCTAGTTGGGACTTCGGAGCAAAGCATTGTACCGATGATGAAAAATAAAACTCTTACAAAAGAAGAGTTGCCAAAACGTTACGTTGGCTTTTCAACATGTTTTCGAAGGGAAGCAGGGAGTTATGGAAAAGATACAAAAGGAATTTTTCGAGTTCATCAATTTGACAAGGTGGAGATGGTGAGTTTTGTCGAACAAGGAAAAGATGATAAAGAACATGAATATTTATTGTCTCTTGAGGAAAAGTTTTTTCAATTACTAGATATTCCATATCATGTGTTGCGCATTTGTAGTGGAGACTTAGGATTTAATGCAGCACGAAAATATGATATTGAAGCATGGATGCCATCACAAAATACGTATCGAGAAGTAACATCAACATCAACCGTAACAGATTTTCAGTCACGAGGACTTAATATGCGATATCTGGATGGAGATGAAAAAAAGTTTCTTAATGTCTTAAATGGTACTGCGTATTCAATGAATAGACCGATTATTGCAATCTTAGAAAATTATCAGCAAGCAGATGGATCTGTTATTATTCCAAAAATACTTCAAAAATACATTGGAAAAGAAAAAATTTCTCCTAAAAAGAAGAGTTAGATCCTTCACTACGCTCAGGATGACAAAATAAATTACAATTTATAAATTTATTCTGTTAATTTTTTCACAAAACTCTAACTTATTTTGTTTTTATTTGTTTTATATTGTTTATTTTAGTAGTACTATTTTTGATATTGTTAAATTTTGTTTATTTAACAATCTAAACGATTCATTTTGAAGCAAAGAAAAACTATTGACAAAATGTGAAAAATATTTCACGATGGATATATCTTAATCTGCCCAATTATTTTTTGGATAGACAAAAAAAGGAGGTGACTCAACATGCCAGTAAAGAAAAAGAAAAAGACAACAAAGAAAAAAACAGCAACAAAGCGAAAAACAAAGAAAAGAAAATAGTTTTCTAAGTTTTGATCTTTGTGAGATCAATACCAATTGATCGATTGGTACATCCCCCCGATTTATTCGGGGGGATTACTTTATGGAAAAGCCATAATATGGTATGATAGAGCTGTCGTTTGGGAACAAAATTTTCTTGTGACTGCAGTTCACTAAACTCACTGCGAAAATTTTATTCCCTGCACTCTCATAGTAAAAGTACTTACTACTCAATACTAAATTATGGTTTTAAATTTTTTCTCCAAACTTTTTGATTCCAACGATAACGAAGTTAAAAAAATGCAACCAGTTGTTGCAGAAATTAATGCATTAGAGGGAGTAATGCAAAAGCTAAAGACTGCCGATTTTGCAAAAAAAACTCAGGAATTTAAAAAAAGAATAGCAGATGGTGAATCATTGGATTTACTCCTTCCAGAGGCATTTGCGCTTGTCAGAGAGGCAGCAAAAAGAAGTATTGGACAACGCCATTTTGATGTCCAGCTTATGGCAGCAATTGTTTTGTCGCTTGGGAAAATTGCCGAACAAAAAACAGGAGAAGGCAAAACTTTATCTGCTGTTCCAGCGTTATATCTTCACGGCTTGACAGGGAAAAGTGTTCATTTAGTAACAGTCAATGATTATTTGGCACGACGTGATGCAGGATGGATGGGGCCCGTGTTTCACTTATTGGGATTAACAGTGAGCGCTATTATTAGCGAGAAATCATATGTTTATGATCCCGAATTCGTTAACGAATTCGCAACGGATTTTCGTTTGCATCATTTGCGAGAAGTCTCAAGACAAGAAGCATACAAGGCAGATATTGTCTATGGCATTAATTCAGAATTTGGATTTGATTATCTTCGCGATAATATGGCGCAAGACGTGAGCCAATTGGTGCAGCGAGGATACTACTTTGCAATTGTTGATGAAGTTGACTCAGTCCTTATTGACGAGGCACGTACACCACATATTATTTCGGCTCCACAAGAAGAACCAACACAGAAATATTATGAATATGCAAAAGTAATAGAAAAATTAAGTCCAGATACCGATTATAAAATTGATGAAAAATTAAAAACAGCACATCTTACGGAACACGGTCTTGCAAAGATAGAAAAATTATATGGAATTAGTAATATTTACGAAAAAGACTTCGATACTGTTTATCATTTAGAAGCAGCATTAAAAGCAAAAACATTATTCCACAAAGAGAAAGATTATATTGTCCGCGATAACGAAGTAATACTTGTTGATGAATTTACTGGACGACTTATGGTTGGAAGACGTCTTTCTGAAGGTTTGCATCAAGCAATAGAAGCGAAAGAAAATGTTCCGATTCAAAGGGAATCAAAAACATTAGCAACTGTTTCGCTGCAAAACTATTTTAGAATGTATACAAAACTTGCTGGCATGACAGGTACTGCAGTAACAGAAGCAGAAGAGTTTCATAAAATTTATGGATTGGATGTTATTGTTATTCCAACAAATAATCCTGTTGCGAGAAAAGATATTTCTGACGCAGTGTACAAAACAACTCCAGCAAAATTAACAGCAGTTGTTGAAGAAATTGTAGCTGTTCATGCAAAAGGGCAACCAATTCTTGTTGGCACGACATCAATTGATAAGAATGAAATCCTTTCACAGTTGTTGACAAGACGCGGCATAAAACATGCAGTGCTCAATGCCAAAAATCATGTAAAAGAAGCTGAAATTATTGCTAACGCTGGTATGAAAGGTGCTGTGACGGTTGCAACCAACATGGCAGGAAGAGGAGTCGATATTGTCTTGGGTGGTTCTCCAGAGGAGAACTCGAAGAGTAAAATAGACTGGGAGAAAAGAAATGCAGAGGTAAAAGCATTAGGTGGTTTGTACATTATTGGTACAGAAAGACATGAATCGCGTCGTATCGATAACCAACTTAGGGGTCGTGCAGGCCGTCAGGGAGATCCAGGAGCAAGTAAGTTTTTCGTTGCACTCGACGATGAGATTATGCGACTTTTTGGCGGCGATACGATTGCGGGACTTATGACTAGATTTAATATGCCAGACAATATGCCGCTTGAGCATCCTCTGGTAAGTCGAGCAATAGAGCAGGCGCAAGTAAAAGTAGAAGGATTTAATTTTGATAGTCGCAAGCATTTAGTTGAGTATGATGACGTATTAAATAAGCAGCGTGAAATAATTTATGCTCTCAGAAGAAAGGCACTTGAAAAGTCTGGTGAAGATGAATTAAAGGATGAAATTCAGGGGAAAATAGAACAAGCAATTGCAGGACTTGTTGTCATGAGTGAAGAGGCCGAAAAACATGGTGAGAAGTCGGCAAATGAAAACATTGTTGAGGAATTCGTTGGCATAATTCCGTTTGATGAAACTTCACAAAAACAATTATCGCTGCAACTGGAGCAGTTACATACCAGTGATGCAAAAAGTGCATTCCTGCAAAGTATTGTACGAGATATTTATAACACGAGAGTAAAAGAATTAGGCGCAGAAGTTATGAAACAAATAGAAAAGTTTGTCGTGTTGTCGGTTGTTGATATGTTGTGGGTCGATCACTTGGACGCAGTTGAAAATTTACGTCAGGGAATTGGTCTTCGTGGATACGGACAACGAGATCCATTGGTTGAGTATAAAAATGAAGCATTTAAAATGTTTGAACAATTGGTTGCAGCAGTTGATTTTGAAATTATTCATCGCATTTTTCGAATTAATGTACAGCCTGCAGGAGCACAAGGTGTTCACCAACACGTTCACACAAATGAGCAGGCAATAACGGGAGAAATTGTTGGTCGAGAAAGTTCAATAAAAAAACAAAATAAATCTGTGTCGAAAGATGACAATAAGAAATTAGGCCGCAATGATCCTTGCTGGTGTGGCTCTGGTAAGAAATGGAAAAAGTGCCATTATCCACAACTTCCACAATAAATTTTACAGTTTACTTTTTTTGTAGAAAAATATTTTTGCAATTTCCACACATGTAAAATAGCAAATAATTTCCACGGTAAGAATTATCCAGAACAAAAATGGAACGGTGACAAAAGAAAAATAACTACCAATTTTTGTATAAACAATTCCCAACCCAATAAGAAGCGTTATGCATGCGCTTGCAATAAGTGCTGTACCAGGTCTGCTGGTAAAAAATGGAATTCGGCGTGTTCGGATTGCAAAAATAATGAGCGTTTGGGTTATGAATGATTCAATAAACCATCCTGTGCGGAATGCTGGTATTGCGGCATGAAGGAAGAGAAGTAAGACAGCAAAGGTAATAAGATCAAAGACAGAACTAATTGGTCCAAAAACAAATATGAATCGTTTTAAAAAATGTAAAGACCATCTTTGCGGACGAGTAGTGGTTTCTGTATCGACATTATCAGTTGGTACGACGATTTGAGATGTATCGTATAGAAAGTTGATCAGCAAAATTTGCACAGGAAGCAATGGAAGGAATGGTAGGAAAAGAGATGCAATTGCAACACTCATCATATTGCCAAAATTACTTGAAAGACTCATCATTATATATTTAAAGGTATTGGCATATGTTTTTCTGCCTTCCAAGACGCCGTCAATAAGAACTTGTAGGCTTTTTCGCATGAGAATAATATCTGCAACGTCTTTTGCAATGTCAGACCCGTTGTTTACGGAGATACCGATGTCCGCTGCCTTTAAAGGTGGTGCATCATTAATACCATCACCAAGATATCCGACAACGTGACCATTTTTTCGAAGGTGCACAATAATCTTTGCCTTTTGTTCGGGATTAAGATTGGCAAATACTGTTGTTGTCTCTACATGTTTTGCTAACTCTGCATCAGATAACATGTGCAAATTTTCACCATCAATACTATTTTCTATATGTATTCCTGCATCAAGACATGTTTTTTTGGCAACAGCAATATTATCCCCAGTAAGAATTTTTGGCATAACGCCGAATGTCATAAGTTGTTTTAATGTTTGCGCAACTGTTTTTTTAACAGGGTCTGTAAAAATAAGAAATCCCAAAAAGGTAAGATTTTGCTCGTCTGTATGAGAATATGATGATTTTTTTTCAATCTGTTTTGTTGCTATCGCAACAATGCGAAATCCATCTGCTGCAAGAGAATCAGCTCTTTTTAACAGTAACGCTATTTTTTGTTTTGACAGCTTTATAATCTTTCCAGACACCTCGTATGAGGTAACTGATTCTAGAATTTTGTGTGGCGCACCCTTTGTTACGAGAAATGGTTGATCTTTTTTATTTTCTACAACAACAGATAATTTTTTTCTCTCAAAATCAAAAGGAATTTCATCAATTTTTGTATAATCACTGATTGCAATACCGCTGGTGTGACTAAGAAGCGCGCGGTCAAGAGGATTTTTGAATCCAGATTGAAAAAAACTATTTATTTTACCAAAAAGAAGTAAATTCTCATTTTCTTTTCCATTCGCATCCTCCCATTTATTGAGCGTTATATTGTTTTCGGTAATGGTTCCTGTTTTATCCATGCAAAGTATATCCATGCTACCCAAATTTTGTATGCTTGGGAGAAACTTTACGATAACTTCTTTTTCTTCCATTTGCAGTGCGCCCTTAGAAAGGGAAATAGTAATAATAACAGGCATTAACTCAGGGGTTAGTCCAACAGCAAGCGCAACTGCAAAAAGAAATGAAGAAATAATATCATGATGGAAAAGAGCATTCACGCCAAAAACAAAAACGGAAAGTATCAAAACAAGTCTGACAATAAGGATGCTAAATAATGTGAGTTCTTTGTCAAATGCTGTCTGAGGTTTTTCTTCAATTATTTTTTGAGAAAGTTTCCCCAATGCTGTTTGTATACCAATGGATACGACAATTGCTTTTGCTTCACCTGTGACAACGTGTGTTCCAGCAAAAAGAGTACCTGATTTTGTTTGTCCAACTTCTTTTTCTGCGGGGTACGATTCTCCAGTGAGTGTTGATTCATCAATTGACAATTCTCGCGCTTCAATTACTTTTGCGTCTGCTGGCACTAAGTCTCCAACAGAAAGCATAATAAGATCGCCAACAGTAATATGAGTTACGGGAATTTCTCGTGTTTCGCCATCTCTTACAACAGTTGCTGTCAGAATAACTTTGTTTTTTAGCTTTTTACTTGCGTTTTCGGCCTTAAAATGTTGAAAAAAGCTAATGCTGCCGCTCAAAACAACAATGGTAAAAATAATAAGAAAGTTGGTTAGGTCACCAAGAAATGCAGAGATAAAGCTCGCCCCAAGAAGGAGCAGGATAAGAGGATTAAAAAAACTTGTTAAAAATTCCCTAGCTACAACCCAGTGGGTTTTTTCTGCCAGTACGTTTTTCCCATACTGTTTTAACCGTTGCTGGGCTTGTTTTTCACTCAGTCCCGTTGTGGCGTTTGTTTGCGGATCCATACATACAGTATAGAGAGTTTTTGCTTATCTGTCTTGTTGGGTGCAACGTGTGCTATGATAAAGATATGTTTCTGTTTGGCAAAAAAATTGCGAAGAAAAAAGTAAGCCATTTTGAGACACTTTCTGAGAAATGGAGTGCAAGACACAGGTCTCTCCAAGAAAAATTGTGGGAAAAACACGAGCGCGTTCTTTCTCATTTTAAAAATAAGACCAAACAGTTTGCAGCAGGGAGTCTGGCTGGTCTTATGATGCTCGCATCTCCTGCAGCAAGCATAACAGCTCAGCATGCAACACCTTCGGCGCATGAAAAGCCATTTATTGATATCAACGAGGCGTCAAACTTGTTGCTTACTCTGCATAGTTATCTTCCACAAGTGGTTGCGCCCTTAACACCAGACCAAGAGGTAAAAATTGGAGAAATTTTAAGCAATTCACTTCACGCAAAAGTTGCGGCAGAGTTGGATGGTATTCGTCTCAATAGATCCTACGGATATATTGGTCAGGAGCAGCATTTGGCAAGATTTCCAGGAGACACTATGGATATACATTTTACGTCCGGGGAGGATGCGCAAAAATATTACGATTACGGTATGGCACCTGGGCTTGGCGCATATGGCTATTTTGCAAAATCTGCAAATTCTATGACATCAGAGCAGAATAATCGCGAGAAGTATTATATTGCCGTGCAAACATTTCTGTCTCCTGGGTACTTGGAAAACACGAAAAAAATGAATCAGTTTTTTATGTTTCATAAGATGCTTGTGGTAAATCCAGATAACGGAAAAGCAATTGTTGCAGACATTGGAGATGCGGGACCTGCTGAATGGACTGGAAAATCACTTGGTGGCTCACCAGAGGTTATGAAGTATTTAGAGCGTGTGGATGGTGCACAAAAAGGGCCTGTTATTTATATGTTTATTGACGATCCAAATAATAATATTCCATTGGGCCCTGTTAGTTTATAATTAGTCTATGGCAACAATACATTTTTATTCAAAATTAGTAAAAACCGATTCATTGGTAGCAGCGCTCAATGAGCTTGATTTGTCTGATGATCAGAAAGCACATCTTTTGGGAATTGTTGAAAGTAGCCTTCATCATGCAATTTTAGATGCCATTTTGTCCGAACTTTCAGAAAAAGACAAAACAATTTTCTTGGATTATGTTACCGAAAATGATGATGACAAAATTTGGAAATTTCTTAATGCAAAAATAGACAAGATAGAAGAAAAAATTGTTCAAACAGCAGAGGGACTAAAAAAAGAATTACATCAAGATATTGAGGAAACAAAAGGAAATTAATACTGCAATATTATTCTAATTTATTTATTCGTCGACAATAAATCCTTTTACCTGGTGATCCCACATCTTCTTAAAGACGCCATTTTGCTTTTTAAGTAATGCCTCTGGATTTCCGTCTTCAATAATCTTGCCGTTAGCAATTACAACAATTCTATCCATTTCTTTGAGTGTTGAAAGACGATGTGCGATAGCAATGACAGTTCTGCCTTCCATAAGCTTTTCTAAAGATTCTTGAATTGCATGCTCTGATTCACTATCCAAGCTGCTGGTTGCCTCGTCCAAAATAAGAATAGGTGCATTTTTAAGAAATGCTCGTGCAATAGCAACACGCTGACGTTGTCCACCAGATAATTTAACGCCCCTTTCACCAACCAAAGTTTGGTATCCTTCGGGAAGTTTTTTAATAAATTCATCTGCCTGTGCTAATTTTGCTGCTGTCTCCACTTGTTGATCGGTTGCATTGGGATTGCCATAGCTTATATTTTCTTTAATACTTCTGTGAAAAAGTCCTGTATCTTGCGGAACAAATGCAATTGACCTTCTGAGACTTTCTAAAGTTGCTTTGTGAATATTTTGTCCATCAATAGCAATTTCACCTTTCTGAACATCGTAATGTCGAAGAAGTAGAGAAACAAAGGTAGATTTGCCCGCTCCACTTTTTCCAACCAAACCAACCTTTTGTCCACCAATGATGCTGAGTGAAAAATTAGAAAATACAGAAACATTCTCATATTCAAAAGTAATATCTTTCATATCGATGCTGCCTTTTGTTGCATGGAGTTGGACAGCATCTGAAGTGTCGATAATGTCGTGTTTTTGTATAATTTCGGTAAGTCCTTCTTTAATTTGTCCGTACAATCTCACGGAGTCAGTGATTTGTTGTCCCAAGAAAAGGAGTTGTCCTGTAAGATCTGCGGTAATACCTATAACCATAACAACAACACCAATCGTTACAATTGCATGAAGAAATAAATAAATAGCGGTACTCAACATAACTAGCACAAAAAGAAAAAGAAGTGCGCTATTGGCAAAAAGAATCCATTCACCCAAATTCCACAAAGCAAGTCCTGCAAGTCGCTCTTTATTTGCATATTTTCCAATGTATGATCTTTCACCAGCAACATGAGCATATTCATGAACCAAAGAAATGTTGGAGAGCGAATCAGTAATTCGTCCTTTTAAAACAGAAATTGACTCGGCATTGTGAAATGATTTTGGTTGCAAAATTCGGGCAAAAAAGACATTTGCTCCAAAGAAAATAGCTGACCAACAAATAATAATAATTCCAAGCCACACATTGCTTGTAAGTGTAAAAATAATGTACCAGCAAATACCTAAGCCAAGTGGCAAAAAATTCCAGAGTATATTTTCGAATAACTGTTCGGTTCCATCAACTGCATTGGAAATCTTACTTGCCAAAGATCCAGCAAATCTATTGCTAAAATATTCTTTACTATGAAGTGATAAATATTCGTAGAGAATTGAGAAGGCAGAAAAACGAAGACTTGTAAACCACCTCATACCGGTAAATCCGCTACATCGCCAAACACATTCTGCAAAGAAAAAAATAGAAGGGTAGACAATTGCCCACAGCCATACGTAAGTTGCAATAACCGGATGTGCGGTAACTGCATTGGTAAGGAATTGTAAAACAATAACGCTCGACCTGCTGAGTGCACTTGCAATAAAAACAAAAATAAGCGCACTGACAGAATATTTCTTATGTATCTTTGAGAGATAAATCCCAAAGGCAAATGGATTTTTTGGAATCGTTTTGTCCATACTATTTAGTATAGCAACGCTAGCCTCAAAAAAGCTAGTACCAGCTTCGAAAAAGTTTTAATTCCGTCATTCTAGCATTCTCTCAAAGTTTCTGCTAATTATAGATAAAAAGGGAGTTTGGAAAAAATAAATCAGAGGAGGTTTACTTATAAAGATAAAAATCTACAGATATTTCTTTACTTCAAATCCATAGTCTTTTATTCCAAATTTCTTTCTTAGCTTGTTCACTGAGATTTCTAGGTAGTTTTTTGCAAGTTTGGAAGATATTCTTTCATATTCTTTTAACAGTTGTTTATTTTTGGATAAAAACTTTTTAATAATTACATTTTCTTGCTGCAAAACATCAACGTAGAGTAAAAATCTTTCCAGTGCATTTTTTTGAAATTCAGAAAGCGTGTCATATTTTATTGTTTGAAGATGCTGAGATATTTTTATTTTATTTGAAGAAGAAAGTCTGTTTTGAAATGTCGCTATATTGGTAGTAAAAATTTCCATATCTTTTGCAGTTGATTGGTCATCAAGTCCCAATGTATCAAAAAGCAGAGAGGTAAAAAGTCTTTTTGTTCTATCTATCATGCTCCCACCTTTTTCATCGCGTTCGCTAACTGTTTTACCAGATATCTCTACTTGTGCTCTTGCAATGCTTGGAAGTGAGCAGGAAATTGCAGCAAGGAATGTTTGTAATGCAGGAGATTGAGATTCCTCACTTTCATTTAGAATGACAAGGCGCTTTTTGGCTCTATGGAAAAGTTGCATAAATTCTTTTGCACGATCAGAAAATCCGTCAACCAATTGTCCATTTTCCTCTTTCATGTTGGAATTTCTTGCGCGTATACCGTCCAAAATATCGGCAAGATTCCCAAATCCATAGAAATACAATCCTTTTGCTTTTTGAGTAATTGAAGCTTTTGGTTGTTGAAGGTTTTTTAACCCTTCAGAAAGTTTTTGTAAGCCCAAAAAAGAAATTTCATTTGGCGACATATTTTTGTCAACAATCTTGTCTAAAACTCTTTCAAATACACGAATAATTTTTCGCGCTTTATTATTTTGCGCAGGAGAAAAGGACAATTTTTCGGGGTCCTGGCTTGTCCAGGATCTTTCCTTAGATTCTGGGCGCACTTCGTTTGCCAGAATGACATTTTGAGTTTGTATTTTTCTTAGCTCGGGCCGCAGTGTCCATAAAATTTCTCTTGGTCCATCATCTCCAAGAATTTTTATATTATTATTTGTTATCATTTTTTCCTCTAAAAATTCTCGCGCTAATGGTGTTGGTCTGACTCCATATTGAGAAAGCGTTTCGTAGGTTTCATTCCCTTTCATGGTAAGCATAGGAATATCAATTGTTGCGTCGCCAAAAATAAGTGCATGAATAGGTTTGTGTATTTGTGAAGAAAAGTTTTTCAAAAGATATTGTACTGCCTTGTCTTTTCCTGCAGTTATTGGCGTAATAAGCATTTCACCAGAAAAAATACTTAATGAATTTTGCCATAGCAATTTTTCTGTTAGCAAAACTCGCAATCCTTTTGGAAACATGGCAAGAATATCTTTTCGTATCTGTTGTATTTTTTCGACAGGATATTTATTAAATCGGATTCGAATAAGATAGGTATTTCCTTTGCCAAATTGATTAGGAAACCTATTTTTTTCTAAATAGTCAGCAATAGCATTGGTTATGTCCAATTTATTCCACGAAAAAACTTTTCCACTGCTATCTGTTATTTTTGTGGATTGCATGAGTCCCTGCCAAATAAAATCGCTTATATATTTGTCGCGCTGCAAATAATATATTGCAGTACCATTGGCGGTAATAACAGCATCTGCTTTTGGCATACCGAGTAAAGACAAATGGTACTGGTCAATTCTTCTCCAAAAAGATCTTCCGGTCACAGTGATAAAAGAAATTGATTTTTCTTTGAGGTAGCTTGCGGTTTGCACATTATATAAAGGTGCAGTAAGCAAATTGAGATTTGGGCTAAAAAGCGTTCCATCAATATCGGAAAAAAGTATCTCGGGATTTTCCTGTCGTTGTAATTTTCGTATCACATATTCGTAATCCATGGGTTTATTGTACCAAAAAAGTATACGTGCTATTATCATTTTATGGATAAGTCCCCCCAGACAGTCATTACGCAGGGACTTAAGGAGCTGTACTCGTTAAGTATCCGTGGAGTGGAAAAACTCCGCGATAAATATATCTGGACAAAAGAAGAAATTGACGACGCACGGGGATATCTTATTTACTTCCGGGATCTTATGAAAAAAGAAGATCCTGCACTTTTTACCACTATTTTTGGCGAAGGAGAATTTTTTGACCTGGAGCCTTTTGCCAGAGGGTATAGCTCGCGTGTTTTGGCATTTCGAACAATTGTTGATAAAGCAATTAAGCGGTGGGTTTTAAAGGTAGGTTTTCGCTACGCTCTTATTGAGCTAAATGTAAATCCATCAGATATTGCGTATCCAAAAGAATACCAGGCATATTTGGATATTTTGCGTGAGAGTGTTAAGAAATATGATCATCTTAATCATTTACTTCCCGAGCCACAGGCAGTGACTTGGGCATCGCTTACTGGGGAAGACGGGAAAAAACGCGAGACAACACTAGCAATTCAACCATGCATGAATGTAATTAAATCCTCCAAGCTTCGTAAAATCCTTACACTTGAGCAAAAAAAAGATTTACTCACAGAATTAATTGAATTTAAGCAGTTGTCAGAATATCTCATTAAACACCATGAAATTCGTCCAGAATTGGTGGGAGAAGGAAATTTGGAAATTGTAAAAAAAGGTGATGAATATCATCTAATGCTCTTGGATATGGGATGGGTTGATTTGAAAAAAACACTTCCTATTACCCAAACGGTTGCACATTTTTCTGCACAATATGTTGTGGGAAAATTGGAAAATTGGCTACGAAATAGATGGTTTTTAGGAGAGTTTTGATTTTTCCAAATCAACGAGATTTTTTGTAGTAAAAACAACTCCCTCGCTTTTAAGTTTTGCTCTTTGCACATCTTCTCCTCCAAATGCATATCCAGGAGTTAGTTTGCCATTGGCAAAAACAACACGATGACAGGGAATATTTTCTGGGTCGGAATTAACATGGAGTGCAAAGCCCACAACGCGCGGTGTTGCGACATTGGCAAGAATTGCTACTTGTCCATATGTCATAACTTTTCCTTTGGGGATTTTTTTAACAACAGCGTAAATTCGTTGAAAGGATTTATTGTTTGAGGACGCATTTTGAGAGCTATCATCGCGAGCGGAGCGTGGCGATCTGATAAGATTGCTTCGTCGTTTTACTTCTCGCAATGACACAGAGGTCTTATTTTGCTTTTTCATACTTCTCTTCAACTTTTTTTAATTTATCGTCGATTGCACGCTCAACATCTACTCCCGCAGCATTGGCAAGTTGAATCGTTGTCATAATGACATCGGCAAATTCCTGATACACATTTCTTTTATCAAAATTGTCAAGTTTTGCTTTTCTCTGGAGTTTGAGAATAGATAAAATATCGTTACACAACTCTCCTACTTCTTCATTTAATTTTACAGTCCTACTTAAAATTTCCTGCTCTTGTGGGGTTCGCAATTTGTATTGAACAGGGGAATGTTTGGCTAATTCTTTGAGTCTCTCTTGAAGATTTTTAACATTCATACGTACATTTTACCACAATTTGTCATCCTGAGCTTGTGAAGGATATATTATTTTGTACTTTCGTTCCGGCGAAAGATACCAAAGCCTCTCGCCAAGCATTATTTCGTGCGTTCAAAATTTTCTTTCTCGCTAAAAATACGGACTACGCCTTTCATTTTTTTAACGCTCGTTCAAAAAATTTATCAAGCACTACATGGCTGATTGGCGAATTAAATAATTGACGATAAGCTAATTTACTGCTACGATTTTGTTGTGAATATTTTTCATGCAATTGTTTTGGGCATTGTCGAAGGACTTACCGAATTCCTACCAGTTTCTTCTACATTTCATCTTATTTGGGTAGCAAAATTATTAGGACTTCCACAAACAGATTTCCAAAAATTATTTGAAGTATTCATTCAGGGCGGAGCAATTTTATCTATTTTCGTTTTGTATTGGCAGGTTGTGACAAAAGATTTTCAATTAGTCAAAAAAGTTGCGGTTGCTTTTGTGCCAACAGCAATTGTGGGCTTGGTACTCTATAAAGTTATTAAGGATGTCTTTTTTGCGCAAACAATTTTAATGCTTGTTGTTTTTATAAGTATTGGTCTACTCTTTTTTGTTACAGAATTTTTAATAAAAAAAGAACATCTTAAGCTAACAAAAGAATTAACCTCGCTTACCTATATGCAGGCAGCATTCATTGGTTTACTTCAAGCATTGGCCGTTATGCCCGGTGTGTCTCGTGCGGGTGCAGTCATTGTTGCAATGATGTTTTTAAAATATAAAAGATCGGAAGCTGCAAAATTTTCTTTTCTTTTGGCGGTGCCAACAATTCTTGCAGCAAGTGGGTATGATTTATTAAAAATGAGAGGTCAATTAAGCGGCTCGGGAAATCACACACAGCTTCTTGCTATTGGGACTACAGCTGCATTTATTTCTGCATATTTTGTCGTGAAGTGGTTTGTTAAATTTTTACAGAACAACAGTTTGAATTCTTTTGGGTGGTACAGGATAGTAGTTGGCCTTCTTCTTTTCTTTGTAAAGTAATATGGATATAGAAAAAGTTCTTCAGGATATCCAATCTCATCCATTGTTCCTTCGTTTAAAAAATGTTGTCGAAAATGGATATGAAGGAGATAAAACGTGGCATGATCATGAGCCTGTTTTTGACCATTCTACCAAAACACTTCGCATTGCTAGGGAAAGATTAAGTGGTGATTTTATTACCAATCCAGAGGCAAAAAGATTATTTGAAAATTGGAAAGAACAAGAGATATTTGGCGTCAAACAAAAAGATTTGACACTCCTTATTTCACTTATCCATGATTGCGGAAAGATCGTATCTTACAAAGAAGAAGAAAAAGTTGCGAGTATTGTTACTCCAAAACCAGGATTTTCTGATCAAGTTATTTGTCCAGGACATGAATATTGGGGAGCAAAATTAGTTGTTCAGGAGTTGTTGAAAAACACTCCTTTCTCAGAAGATTCAAAAAAGTATATACAAACAGTTGTTGAGTATCATGGATTTTTTAGTAATCCGTATTTTTCCACAAAAACAAATCAATCTGTCGAAGAATTGCTGAAAGGATTAAAACCATATTATGGTGGATATTACATTGAAGGACTTTTTAATATGTATTGTGATGGATATACTGCAACAGCATTTGAAGAAGGTAAAAAAAGAATAGAAGAATTATTTAATTGCCCTGATTTATACATATCAAGAGAGTATTTTATTCCTGAAAAGTAAGTCTCCTGTGTTACAATAATAGTATGCCCAGAAAAAAGCCAGAATTTGCCGATGATACAAAGGAAGAAAAATACGAAGAGGTATGGGATTTTCGAAAAATATTAATTGGTGTAGTGCTGTTAATTCTTCTTATCTTTGCAGGACTTATTGCAAAACGGCTCATTCTGCATGAGTCGTTATCTCCCAGCTCTTTTGTTCCTAAAATGCCAAGCGTCAAAGGCTTGAGCACATTCAATGCACCTGTTGACCAAGTAAGTCACGTCAAAATTACGCTGCCTTCCCAACAAGATGTACAAAATCAAATCCAAACAATTCAGCAGCAGGTGGGAAATTTAAATGTTGCCGAAATTGCGTCATCTTCTCCGCAAGTTCAGCAGGTTTTAAAACAAATAGAAAATCTACCATCGGGGCCAGAAGGACAAGTAAAAGAAGCGTGCATGAGATTGTGTAATAATCTGTAAATGATATTCTTCTTCGAGCGAGCGTAGCGAGTCGAGAAGTATGAATAATTGGAAATGGTACGTCTACATAATAGAATGTAAAGATGGATCATACTACACAGGAAAGACTTGGAACCCAAACATTCGATACGAACAACATCTTTCTTGATTTGGTGGAAAATATACAAAAGAACATGGTGTAAAACGATTAGTTTACCTGGAAGAGCATACAAATGCAGAGATTGCTAGAAAAAGAGAGTTACAAATAAAGGATTGGAGTAGAGAAAAGAAAGAAAGACTGATACGTGGCGAGTGGAGTAATGATTGGTAGGTTCTCGACTTCGCTCGAACAAGAAGTTATTATAAGTATATGTTTAGAAAAATTAAAAAAATATTTTCTGTTTTGGGTCCAGGGTTTATAACCGGTGCATCGGATGATGACCCGTCTGGTATTGGGACATATTCCCAAACAGGTGCGCAATTTGGCTATTCACAGCTCTGGATATCTCTTTTTGCATTTCCTTTTATGACAGTTATCCAGGAGATTTGTGGACGAATCGGTATGGTAACAGGAAAAGGAATTGCGGTTATTGTAAAAGAGCATTATGCAAAGCATGTTTTATTTATTGCTGTTTTTTTACTTCTTGTTGCCAATACTATTAATATAGGGGCAGATTTGGGAGCAATGGCATCGTCGGGACAATTAGTGTTTCATGTCCCCTTTATTTTTTGGTTGATTGCAATGACTGTTACCACAATTTTGCTTGAAGTATTTGTTCCGTATCCTGCATATTCACGAATCTTAAAATACCTGACATTTTCTTTATTTGCATATTTTGTTGTGGCATTTGTTGTAAAACAGGACTGGACAAAAATTGCTTTTGCAACGCTTGTCCCAACATTTTCTTTTGGCAAAGATTATTTAATGAATGTTGTGGCAATACTCGGAACAACGATTTCTCCGTATCTTTTTTTCTGGCAGGCAGATGAAGAAGTGGAAGAAGAAATTGTCGAACATAAATTAAAAGCAATGGGAAAAGGAATACCACGAGTACTTAAAAAAGATATTCGCGAAATGCGACTGGATACAATTGTTGGCATGTTTTTTTCCCAACTTGTGATGTTTTTTATTATTGTTTCTACGGCAAGTACGCTTCATTTTAATGGCATAAGTAGTATTACCACTGCAGATCAAGCAGCAAGTGCCTTAAGACCTTTTGCAGGGGATTTTGCATTTTTGCTATTTGCATTAGGAATTATTGGAACAGGATTTTTGGCAGTGCCAGTGTTGGCAGGAAGTGCAGCCTATGCAATTGCCGAGACTTTTAAGTGGAAAGAAGGACTTGGGAGAAAATTAAAACAAGCATATGGATTTTATGGGGTGATTTGCTTGGCAACTGTTGTTGGGTTACTCGTCAACTTTACGCCCATAAAACCTTTCCAAATGCTTTACTACACAGCAATCCTCAATGGTATTGTTGCGCCACCTCTTTTAATTTTGCTTATGATAATTAGTAATAATAAAAAAATTATGGGCGAGCACACAAATAGCACATTCTCTAATGTTTTTGGATGGATTATTACTGCTGTAATGGGTCTCTCTGCAATTGCACTACTGTGGAGTTTTGCTAAGTAAATTACTTGTTTATTGCAATGGTTGTGTTATTATGTATATATGGAACTTCTTCAAGAAATTAAAAATCTACAACTTGATATATTTAAAATATTCACCCAGTATAAATTGGAAAAACTTAAAAGTGAACTTGATGAAATTGTCAGTAACCCTAAAGGCTATAATGAGCTAAAGAATAATCTTGTTGCATACAATAATTTTTTTAAGATTGTTTCACAAATATATTTAACAGAACAAAATAGACTACAAAATAGTGTTAAGGTAGATGCGAGGTCAATAAAATTATCTAAAGAGCCGTTCAATAAAAATTTTGAAGCAAAACTGACGGAGCTCACAAATGAAACCCCTACCAACTTATCTAGATAGTTCTTCAAATTGTAAAAAGTTACTTGTCGGTCAACATGTTCTTTTTGATGCAAATGTTTTAATTTCACTGCTTGATGATTATTCAACTGATTTCTTAGATTTTCTTCAATCAATTAATGTTACCTTTACTACAATCCACCCTGTTCTAGTAGAGATGCAACGGACAAATAGTGCAGCAAAAAGGGCAAAGAGATCTTCTATGCTGATTAAATATAACTTTACTATCCTTCCATTAACTAGAGTGGAATTTGATAAATCAAGAGATATACAAAATTGGCTTTCTGCAAAAGATTGTTTTCCTGAGCCTACAGATTTGTATTTAGGTGGTACAGTTTCAAAATACGGGAAAAACATATATCTAGCTACGTGTAATTTAACAGATTTTCCCTACCCACTTTTTACTCGAGAGTGTTTTGCAATTATTCAAAATAATAAGCATGCTAACTTAATCTCTTTCCTTAAAATTGACAACACACAGCTAGTTGCATTTAGTTGAGAACCTTAACATATTTGAACTCGATTTTTATAAAAAGTATAATACTCCTATGGATGATTTAAAACATAGAGCGCAGAAGGTTATTGCTGCGCTAAAAGTAGAAGAGAAAAAACAGCAGATTAGAGAATTAGAATTGGAAAGTTCTAAGTCTGGTT
The DNA here is from genome assembly GCA_035457005.1 of Patescibacteria group bacterium. Lineage (GTDB taxonomy): Bacteria > Patescibacteriota > Microgenomatia > Levybacterales > UBA12049 > DASQJJ01. The sequence goes on along the minus strand of DATICB010000007.1, from coordinate 2,046 downwards.
TTTGGAATGATCCCAAAGCAGCATCTGAGAAAATGAAAGAAATGGCATCTCTTCAGAAAGAAGTTGATGAGGCAGACATGCTTCAGCTGATGGTAGATGAAGAGCAGTGGGATGAAGTTGAAGAAAATGTTGGCAGACTAGAAATGCTTTTGTATTTCTCCGGCACACATGATGAGAGTGGCGCAATTTTGGCAATTCATTCAGGACAAGGAGGGACCGAGGCAATGGATTGGACAGAAATGCTTTTTCGAATGTACACCAGATATGTAGAAAGAAAAGGGTGGAAGTATGAAATTATCGATCAGACTCCTGGAGAAGAAGCAGGATTTAAATCTATAACAATTCAAATAGAGGGAAAGTATGCATATGGGCATTTAAAATTTGAAGCAGGGACACATCGGTTAGTAAGGCAATCTCCTTTTAACGCAGACAAATTAAGACAAACTTCTTTTGCATTGGTCGAAGTTTTACCATTAATAGAAAATGATAGTGAAGTGTATATAAAAGATGACGAATTGCAGTGGGATTTTTTCCGAGCAGGTGGACATGGAGGACAAAATGTAAATAAAGTTAGTACTGCTGTTAGACTAACACACAAACCAAGTGGCATTGTAGTGACTGCATCTTCTGAAAGATTTCAGGGAGCAAATCGCGAAATTGCACTGCGACTTCTTAAATCGAAATTGTGGTTTATTCAGGAAGAAGAGAGAAAGAAAAAAGAGGCAGAATTAAAAGGTGGGTATAAAACGCCCGGGTGGGGCAACCAAATCCGGTCATACGTTTTGCACCCATACCATATGGTAAAAGACCTGCGCACAGATTATGAAACAGGAAATACAAGTGCAGTATTGGATGGGGATTTAGATAAATTTATAGAAGAAGAATTAAGAAAATTAAGTTAATTTTTGTACTTTTGCACCAGCAAAAGATACCAAAAACTCTCGACACACTAGTTCCTCGGCTTGAAACAAGAATTCACTTATCGGGGAATTTCACCCCTTCCGCGACAGGTTTGCGCGGAATTCCCCTGACGCGCTCATACATGTTTCAATGCCTGTGGTACTAAGTGTCGAAATAAACCATAAGAATAAAAATAACATGATATAATTTGTGTATGAATTTGGAAGAGAGAATTGCAAAAATAGAGGCGAGAAACAAAAAAGTAGAAGCAGATAAAGCATGGGAGACATCATGGGCAAGAAAGGCTTTGATTGCGGTATTTACATATTTGGCAATTGCTTTATATATGAAATTTGTTTTGGGATTAAATCCTTGGATTAATGCAATTGTCCCAACTGTTGGATTTTTGCTTTCCACATTAACTCTTTCGTGGTTTAAAAAACTTTGGGAAAAGTATATCTATAAAAAGTAGTAAGGAAATGATATTCTTGTTCGAGCGAGTGAAACGAGTCGAGAACTTCTCGATTCGCTTTGCTCTCTCGAAGAATAAAATATGAAGTTGCCAAAAATTAAATTAAATTTATTTGCCATTTTGCTGGTGCAATTTAGTGGTTCACTTGGATTTGGATTAGTGATTCCATTTTTGGTTGTTTTGGTAAGTCGATATGGTGGCGACGCATTTATGTACGGGGTGATTGGTGCAATTTATCCTGCATTTCAATTTATTGGATCTTTAGTCCTGGGATATTACTCAGATATTTATGGACGAAAGCCAACGCTTTTAATTTCCCAAATTGGGACTGTTGTTGGCTGGGCACTTTTTCTCGTGGCTCTTTTCCTGCCGAGTACAAATTTATTCCATTTTTCAAGTTCGATCACAATTTTTACTCTAACGATTCCACTGCTTATTATTGCAATCTCCCGTGCAATTGATGGCATAACCGGCGGCAATATTTCTATAGCACAGGCCTATTTGGCAGATATTTCCAATGATTCGGACAGAAGTAAAAATTATGGATATTTGCAGGTTGCGTCGAATTTAGGCTACATTGGTGGGCCAGCTGTCGCAGGTATTTTGGCAACGACAATGTTAGGAGAAAAATTGCCTGTTGGACTTGCTGTTGTAGTCGCTGTGTTGGCATCATT
>DATICB010000006.1:0-29898 GCA_035457005.1 Patescibacteria group bacterium | reverse complement strand
TTTAGCCTGAGAGAGAAATACCGGCTATTTTTTAAGTTGAACAGCTAAGCGGGCAAATTCTTCCTGCAAGGAAGCGATCTCCTCTGGAAGAGCAGTTTTCTCCTTTGCGCTCATTTCTTCACTGATTTTTTTCATTTTTTCTCTAATATAGAGCGTTTGCAGCTCTTTGGTTGTTTTTTGCAACTCTTCTTGCCACGAGTCTTCATCGGTAAAACTTGGGAGCGGCAAAAGAAAACAAGTATCAAAACTTTGCAACAACTCCTGTGGCATTCCAGCAACTGCACTTTTTGCCATGTCTTGTGGATGCGTTTTTATAAACTCCTGTATATGAGAAGCTACTTTCCCAAGAGATGGGATATGCCAGACATAGTCTGATAAAAAGTTATCCATTTCTCCCAAAAGGTATGCAACATGCGGACTTTGTGCCAACAACGCAACGACATACTCTTCCAACTTTTCTTCGCGAGAAGATGCAACCAGAGCAACAGGAGCACTGCTTCGAACAACTTTCTCCTTCTCCCTTTTCTCCATTTCTTTAAGAAGAGAATCATAAGAAATACCCAGTGTCCTACTTAAAAGTTGTAAGTAGTGCTCTTTCACAATGTCATTTTCTATATGAACAAAAAGTGGCAGTAACTCGTCTCCTACTGCTTTTTTTCCTGAAGAACTTTTAATATCGTATGTTTGTTGTGTCTTTTCCAGAAGATAATCATACACACCAACTGCCCCTCGAATTGCTTCCTTAAAGCTAGTGGGGTCGTTTTTTATGCTTTCGTCTGCATCTTTTCCATTGGGCAACACAATAACCATTGCCGCTAGTCCCTTTTGCTCAAGAAGTGGCAACGATCGTTTGAGCGCTTCTTGTCCTGCATGATCCATGTCAAAACAGAGCTGTACTGTTTTGCAAAATCTAGACAAAAGCTGTGCTTGCTCAAGGGTAAGTGCAGTCCCTTTTACTGCAACGACATTCGTTATTCCTTCCTGAAAAGAAGAAATCACGTCAAATTCCCCCTCCACGAGTATTGCTGTCTCCTCTTTTTTTATACTTTCTTTTGCCATATTCAGGCCAAAAAAAGTAAGTCCCTTATGATACACCAATGTTTCACGTGTGTTAATGTATTTGGAAGTTTTTTCTGTACTGTTTAACACTCGACCTGAAAACCCAACAATATTCCCCCGGTGATCATACAAAGGAAACATGAGTCTTCCTTGGAAAAAATCAACAACATCCCTCCCCCGCCTACTCGCAAGTCCTGCATCAAACAGCTCATCGACGCTGTACTGCTTTTTTTTCTGCAAATAGGTAACCAGCGAATTGCCTGTTGGTGAAAATCCGAGCATGTACGTTTTGATTGTCTGGGGTTTTATTCCCCTGTTGGTAACATATTCCAGCGCATTTTTACCAAGTTTATGCTTTGTCAGAAGGTAATGGTAAAACTCTGCAGCCAAATGATTCATGGCATACAATTTTTCTTTTTTTGATGTTAGCCCGGTATCTATTCTCTGATTTTGCAACTCAACTCCTGCTTTCTCAGCAAGCATTCTGAGTGCTTCTGGAAACTCAATGTGTTCATATTCCATGAGGAAAGAAAAACAGTCCCCGCCCTTCCCACACCCAAAACAATGCCAAATTTGTCTTTCAGGACTCACCACCAGTGATGGCGTTTTATCTGTATGGAAAGGACACACTGCCTTAAAATTCCGTCCTGCTTTTTTAAGAGGAAGAAATTCTTGCAATAAGCTCACTATGTCAATCTTTTCTCTAATCTGAGTAACCTGATCCATTGCAGCTTATTGTAACACAGCCTGTCTTTGATTCAATCGCGGGGTTGACAAACACGTGTCTCTTCTCTTTAATAACAATGGAACCGTGATGAGTTGATGAGTGTTACAGTTGTTATTGGTAGCCAATGGGGTGATGAGGGTAAGGGAAAAATTATTGATTCCCTGTCTCTTAACGCAGACTACATTATTCGCTTTCACGGCGGCAATAACGCAGGCCACACAGTCATTAACGACTACGGAACCTTTCCCCTTCACTTAGTCCCCTCTGGTATATTTTCAAAATCTGCAAAAGCATGTATTAGCAATGGCACAGTACTTGACCTAGAAGTATTGGTTGCAGAAATTGCCATGCTCAACAAAGCAAAAATTACATTAAAAAATAAGCTTTTTATTTCACCACGATGCCACGTGATTATGCCGTATCACAAAATCTTGGACAGTTTATACGAAAAGGCAAAAGGCAAAAACAAAACGGGAACAACAGGACGAGGCATTGGCCCTGTGTATGCCGATAAAGTCAGCTATAACGGCATTCGTCTCATTGATTTTTTTGATAAAAAAGAATTGAGCAAAAAGCTAGCGGTACAACTGTCACTAAAAAATAAAATCATCAAAGCATTAGGCGGTTCGCCAATTAGTCAAAAACAAACAGAAAAAGAGTTATTCCGCTTTTTCCGAAAAATAAAACCATATATTGCCGAGCCTTACCCCTTCCTTCGTCAGGCAGTTACTGAAGGTAAATCACTCCTTTTTGAAGGTGCACAAGGCGTATTTTTGGACAATGATTGGGGGACCTACCCCTTTGCTACTGCATCCAATGTTGTCACTGGTGCAATCAATGCAGGAAGTGGTATTATGCCAAAAGATACCGATGTTATTGGTGTTGTGAAAGCCTATACAACGCGTGTTGGTTCGGGACCCTTCCCAACAGAGCTTACTGACAAAAATGGAGAACTATTAAGATCTGAAGGACATGAATTCGGTACCACAACCGGACGGGCACGCAGAACAGGCTGGTTTGATGTCGAGCTTATTCGTTTTGCTGCAGCAATTAACGGATTTACCCACATTGCTATTACCAAACTTGATGTCTTAGATGTCTTCGCAAAAATTAAAGTATGTACTGGCTATCGATATAAAGGAAAAAAAGTACAATACTTTGACGTATCTGCCGAACAATTGCACAACGTAACGCCTATGTACAAAACACTGAGCGGATGGAAAGAGTCAACAAAAGGAGTTAAAGAGTTTCACCTTCTTCCAAAGAATGCACAAGCATATATTCGAGAACTTGAGCAACTCATTGGAGTCCCTATTCGACTCATTTCCACTGGTCCTGAAAGAGAGGCACTCATCGTGAGATCATGACAGACTCATTTGATTTCACAACCTATCTCTCCCCTTTCACCACTCGCTACGGTAGCCACGATATGCGTTCTCTTTGGTCTGAGGAAAATAAACGCCTTTTGTGGCGTCGTGTCTGGGCAAGCTTAGCAAAAGCAGAGGCAAAAGCAGGACTGGTAACCAAAGAGGAGTTGGCAGATATTCTTTTGCATGAAAAGGATATTGATGTTGCTGCCTCGCAAAAAAGGGAAGAAAAGGTGTATCACGAGCTTATGGCAGAGCTGCAAATTTTTTCCAAACAGTGCAAAATTGGTGGGGGCAAACTCCACCTTGGCGCAACCTCAACAGATATTTTAGACAATACAACAGCTATACAAATACAAAAATCGCTTGCACTTATTTCACTTCGTCTTACAAAATTACTCCTCCTCTTTGCTCAAAAAATACACCAACATGAAAATACTGTCTGCATGGGGTACACCCATCTACAACCTGCCGAGCCGACAACTTTGGGCTATCGATTTGCTTTTTATGCACAAGATTTGTTGCTTGATTTGCAAACACTCAAAACAACTGTACTGAGTGTCAAAGGCAAAGGGCTAAAAGGCGCTGTTGGCACTCAAGCAAGTTTTGTCTCACTTCTTAAGAACACTCACTACTCACCAGATCAACTTGAAAAAGATTTCTTACACAACCTTGGTATCGATGCAATGCCAATTACGCACCAAACCTACCCACGCAAAACAGATTTACTTGTCGTCGAGACTTTAGCAAATATAGCAAGTTCTTTAAATAAATTCTGTTTTGACTATCGTATTTTGCAAAGTCCACTGTATGGCGAATGGATGGAAAAAAGAAATGCAGAGCGTGTTGGATCATCTGCCATGCCTTTTAAAAGAAATCCTGACCGTGCAGAAAAAGTGTGCAGTCTGTGCCGGGTTGTTTCATCGTTTTTTCCACTTGCGTGGAGCAATTCTTCCCTCTCTCTTTTAGAAAGAACGCTTGATGATAGCGCATCGCAGCGTATTTTTTTACCAGAAGCGTTTTTAGCACTCGATGATTGCCTTATCAACACCACCATTTTGCTTGAAAATCTGGAGATTAACACAACAGCAGTTGCAAGAAACATTGCAACTTTTGGACAGTTTGCCGCAACCGAGCCACTTCTTATGGAGTTGGTAAAACGTGGAGCCAACAGGCAAACAATGCATGAGATCATTAAAAAATGCAGCATGGCTTGTTGGGAACAAAAAGAAAAGGGACAGGAAGTGTCTCTTTTTGATTTACTTGCAAAACAAGTAACAATTCGTCGTTTTCTTACAAAAGATGAGCTTATGTCTCTTGCAAATCCTCGTAGTCACATTGGTCTTGCCAAAAAAAAGACAAGAAATTTTCTTCGCCAGTTACAAAAAGTGCTATAAAACAGATATTATACAGGTATGCTTGCAAAAGTAACGTCTGCTGCGTTGGTTGGGCTCGATAGCGTTCCCGTTGAAGTAGAGGTTGATGTTGCATCACAAGGACTTCCCAATTTTTTTATTGTAGGACTGCCCGATGAAGCAGTGCGTGAAGCCAGAGAACGGGTTAGGTCGGCAATTAAAAATTCTGGCGCAGACTTCCCTGCAAAAAGAATCACCGTTAATTTAGCTCCTGCTGATCTACCGAAAGAAGGACCAAGTTATGATTTGCCAATTGCCTTAGGCATTTTACTTGCCAGCGGCCAACTTCCTTCATTGCAACAATCTGCAATGGTGCTAGGAGAATTGGCATTGGATGGAACAGTGAGAAAAATAAACGGCGTTTTGTCTCATGCGCTTCTTGCAAGAGAAAGACATATTGATGCGCTTTTTATTCCTCGGGATTGTGCAAAAGAAGCATCTTGCATTGCTGGCATCACTATTTTCCCTGTGGATAACTTGGGGACATTGCTTGGTCACTTATCTGGTCAGCAACTTATTTCGACTTATCCCTACAATCCAATTGATACACAGGTAACACAACAAACATATGATCATGACTTGCAGGACATTCTTGGCCAAGAGAAAGCAAAGCGCGCACTCGAAATTGCCGCAGCAGGCGGACACAACATGCTCATGAAAGGCCCACCAGGCAGCGGCAAGACACTTCTTGCCAGAACGCTTCCTTCTATTTTACCTGCGCTAACGTTTCCAGAAATTCTGGAGTTAACAAAAATTTACAGCGTTTCCAGCCTCGGAAACAATGGTTTTGTCACGAAGCGTCCTTTCCGTAGCCCACACCACACAACCTCATCTGTTGCTATTATTGGTGGTGGCAGCATACCCAAACCCGGCGAAATTTCTTTAGCCCATCGGGGTATTCTTTTTTTGGATGAACTTCCGGAATTTCCTCGAATTGTTTTGGAGTCTCTCAGACAACCAATCGAAGATGGTTTCGTCACAGTAAGTCGTGCTCAAGGACGATTTACTTTTCCTGCAAAAGCAATGATCATTGCTGCACAAAATCCCTGTCCATGTGGATATCTTGGGGATAACACACGCACATGTATTTGTAATCCTGCACAGATTATTCGATACCAAAAGAAAATCTCGGGACCATTACTGGACAGAATTGATATTCATATTGATGTTCCAAAAGTAGAAACGAGTACATTAACAACCCGACTTCCTGCAGAATCTTCGAGTACAGTAAGAGCACGCGTTCAAAAAGCACGAGACAGACAGTTGCAACGATTCACTGGTACTTCCCTATCAAGCAACGCTGATATGACCAGCAAAGACATCAAACTCTTTTGCTCCTTAGACCAAAAGAGTTTAGATATTTTGAAAAAAGCAGTAGATCTTCTTGGTTTGTCTGCACGGTCATATTTTCGCATTATCAAACTTGCTCGAACCATTGCAGATTTAGAAGAAAGTAACGATATTCTTCCTCAGTATATTGCAGAGGCTTTGCAGTACAGAGTAAAACAACATACACTATAATAAGTATGGAAGGTCTTTCTTCATCGGAAGCTGCAGCACAGAGAAAAAAATACGGAGAAAATACCATCACTGCTCGGGCAACTTTCTCCCCTTTCAAACTTTTTCTGTCACAATTTCCTAATACCATTAATGGTGTGCTTTTTGCTGCAGCAATTTTTTCTTTTGTCATTAACAATAATTTAGACGCTGCATTTATTCTTGCGATTCTTCTTATTAATGGGCTTTTCAGTTTTTTCCAAGAATATAGGGCTCAGAAAGCATTGGAGCGGCTCAAAGACTATGCGACAACAACTGCTCGCGTTATAAGAAACGGAAAAACAGAAGAAATTCCTGTCGAGGACGTTACTGTTGGTGATATTGTGCTTTTGGGAGAAGGCGACAAAATTCCCGCAGATGGCATTCTTTTATCGGGTTTTCATATTGAGGTAGATGAGTCACTACTCAGTGGCGAGTCGGTACCTGTTGTCAAAGATATTGGGAATCAGTTGTATAAAGGGACATTTGTTACCAAAGGCAAAGGACGTATAAAAGTTGAAGCAATTGGCATGCAAACAAAATTTGGCCAAATTGCACAAAGCTTAAGCACTATAGAGACCACTGCAACACCTCTTCAGAAACAAATCAGTAGACTCACCAAGCTGCTCTCCCTTATTGGCATTGCCATCTCGCTTCTCCTTCTCCCAATCGGAATAATGCAGGGGCGAGATCTTTTTCCGCTTCTTCTCCTTACTGTAAGTGTTGCCGTTGCTGCAATACCCGAGAGTTTACCCGGCGTTATTACCATTGCTTTGGCAATTGGAACCAATATGCTTGCCAAAAAACAGGCAATTGTGAGGAAAATGGTGTCCGTTGAAACACTTGGCAGTGTACAGGTCATCCTGACTGACAAAACAGGAACTTTGACGCAAAACAATATGGTTGTTAAAAAAGATCTTCTTCTTAAGAAGACTACTCTTCCCCACATGCTTGAGGCATGTTTTCGCGGCAATACCGCAACACTGACTGAAGATAATCATAGTATTGGTGACAAAACAGATGGCGCACTCCTTCTTTGGGTAAAAGAAAAAGATGGCAAATACAAAGAACTTTCTCAACAAGCCGTGATTATTGATGAGTATGCATTTGATTCGGAAAGCAAAATGATTACGACCATTATTGAGCGAAATAAATCAACCTTCGCCTACATGCGAGGCGCGCCTGAAGAACTACTGAAAAGAAGTACGCTGTCACAAAAAGAAAAAGGCTACGTACAAAAAAATGTAGATGCATTTGCCAGAGAGGGTCTGCGTGTTATCGGATTTGGCTATAAAAAAGAACAACACGCCAAACCAACCAGACAACATGTAGAATCACACATTACTTTCTTGGGTATTCTTGGACTTTATGACCCTCCTCGTATTTTGGCAAAATCTGCCATTGAAAGCGCTCGTGCAGCTGGCGTAAGAGTTATCATGGTCACCGGCGATAATCCTCTTACTGCCCTCTCTATTGCCAAAGAGGTTGGGTTAGCAAAAGAGGACGACGAAGTCCTAACAGGAGAGCAGTTGCACAACATAAATGCTGAACAGTTGCTACAGAGCATCTTACACGTCAATGTTTTTGCGAGAGTGCTTCCTGAGGATAAGCTCTTTATTGCAACAAAACTTCAAGAAGAAGGATTTGTTGTTGGCGTTACAGGAGATGGTGTCAACGATAGTCTGGCTTTGGAAAAAGCAGACGTTGGCATAGCCATGGGAGAGAAAGGGTCTGATGTTGCCAAAGAAGCAGCAGATATTGTCTTGTCCAACGATGATATTTCGGTCTTGGTGAATGCAATTCACGAAGGCAGACACATCTATTCATCTCTCGTGAAAGCAATTATGTATTTGCTTGCCGGTAATTTAGCTGAGCTCCTTTTTGTTGTCACAGCAACACTCATAGACCACCCACTACCCCTTCTTCCAACGCAAATATTATGGATAAATTTAGTCACCGATGCCCTTCCTGCGCTTGCTCTTGCAGGAAGCAGTACCAATAGCCCTATTGGTCATCATCCCAGAAAAGCAAATGCTTTCCTTTTGTCAGGACAAAACATTCTCTTTATTGTCATTTCTGCAATCATCTTGTCTGGCGTTACCTTTGCTGTTTTCTCACTTCTCTTACCAGTAACTACCACAGGGGTTGCCAGACTTGTTGCCTTTAATACACTCATTGGCACTGAAATGGTTCTGGCATTTGTTTTGAATAAATCACTGAAAAACAAATTATTATTACTTACTGTAGGAGTTACTCTCCTTGCACAAATTGCTATCTCCACCATCCCTCTTTTCCAAAAGATTTTTCAATTGGGTAATTAAATAAGTTTTTCCTGACTCTTATTCAATTTTTTTCCTAAGTGTCCATACGCTGCTTCTGTTGCCACTCGTCCCCTGCTGGTTTTCTGCAAAAATCCTAATTGCATCAGAAATGGTTCAATCATATCCTCAAGAGTGTTACTGTCTTCAGACAATGTTGCTGCTAATGTCTCTAGACCAACAGGCCCACCGTTGTGATGCTCAATAATTGTTGTCAGAAAACGAATATCTGACTTATCTAGCCCTTTATTGTCAATTTCCAGCATAGCAAGCACTTCATGAATAATTCCGTTGGCAATAATACCCTCTCCTTTTACTTGCGCAAAATCCCGAGCACGTTTTAACAATTTAAGCGCAATACGCGGTGTCCCACGAGACCGTTTGGCAATTTCCAAAACACTCTGTGCGTCAATATCCATATGCATTTTCTCTGATGCTTTTTTAATAATTTTTTCCAGATCTTTTGCTTGGTAAAAATCCAATCTATTAATAAGACCAAACCTGTCCCGCAAAGGGGCTGACAGACTGCCTGCCTTTGTTGTTGCACCAATAATCGTAAATTGTGGCAAGTCCAACCGAAGTGTCCTGGCAGCAGGACCTTTGCCGATCACAATGTCCAGTGCATAATCCTCCATTGCCGGATACAAGACTTCCTCAACAACTTTATTCAGCCGGTGAATTTCGTCAATAAATAAAATGTCCCCTTTTTCTAAATTGGTCAGAATTGCTGCCAAGTCCCCTGCGCGCTCAATTGCTGGACCAGACGTGACACGAATATTTTTCCCCATCGCGCCACTAATTAAATGTGCCAAGGTTGTTTTGCCAAGACCAGGCGGTCCATACAGAAGCACATGTTCTAGACCTTCATCACGTTTTTTTGCTGCCTCAATTGCTATAAGAAGTGCCTCTTTTACGCTGTCTTGACCAAAAAACTCATCCCACGTGTTTGCCCGAAGAGAAGTAAACAGCTTTTCTTCTTCTGGCGATGGACTCTCTAATAAGTTTTCTTTTATGGTATCTGTCATTGTGGTTATTTTCCTAGGTATTTGAGTGCGAGCTTTACTTTTTCTGTTGTGGTCTTACCCATGTCCCCAACTTCTCTCACTGCACGCCGCGCCTCATCCAAACTAAATCCAAATCCAATAAGCGCAGTTACTGCGTCTGATTCCCCTTCTCCTAAATCTAATTCTTCGACACTCCCCAATTTATTTTTTAACTCAATAATTAATTTCTGTGCATTTTTCTTACCAAGTCTGGGAACGCCAGTAAAAAAATCAACATCTGCTTTGCGAATTGCTCCCATAATTTCTTCTCGTTTTCCCAGTGTAAAAACACCAATTGCTGTTTTTGGTCCAATCCCGCTGACGCTTATTAACTGCTCAAAAAGCGCAAGGCTTGCTTCATCTAAAAATCCGTATAATTCAAGCGCATCTTCCCGAACATGTGTATGAATGTATACATCCATTTCTTGTCCTGTCTGATATTTTTGCAACACATCTTGGCTTGCATGCACTTTATATCCAACCCCGCGCACATCAACAAGAATCAGTGGATCATGACGATGAAGAAGCATTCCTTTGAGGTAACCAATCATAAAAGTTACCTGATTATAACACGAAAGGAATGAGCATTTTTGTATGCTGTTGGTAGACTATGTACTGTTTGCCAAAATGCTCTAGTAATATTTTTTCTTCTCGTTTTCCTTGCCAGTAGCATGCAAGAAAAAATGCAAGAAAAGAGATCGCCAACAAACTTTGTGCAACCAGCTCACTCCCTATGTAAACAAGAAGTATTCCTGTATAAATAGGGTGTCTCATAAGACGATAGGGGCCATTGGTGATAAGATGTTCACTTTTTTTATATAAATACCCCGGTACCCAATTTGATCCCAAATAAATTCTTGCACTGATACTGAGCAAAACACCGACAACAACCAAGCAAAATCCAACCCACTGCGTAGTTACTGAGGAAAACGGCAAAAGCGATACTCCGAGAAGTTGCGCCATAGTCAGTCCCCAGACAGCAAAATTGGTATATTTGCTCATTGTGTCGCCTATCTCTTTTTGTTTTGTCCCTTTTGTCAGTTTTTTATCGTACAAAACAAACCACCACAAAATAAACCACGCAATAGAAAGAGCAAGTGTAAGCAAGCGAAGCATAATGTTATGTATATTTTTTGGTCACCGCATAGGTAAGAGCAATTGCCAAAGCGTCTGCGGTATCGTCTGGTTTGGGAACTTCTTTTAATTTAAGTTGTAGTTTTACCATTTGTCCGACTTGTTTTTTGTCTGCTTTGCCATACCCTGTCACTGCACTTTTTACCTGTTGCGGCGTGTAGACAGCTACCTGGAGATTTTTTTGTGATGCTGCCAAAAGAACAACTCCTCTTGCTTGCCCAACACTAAATGCAGTGCTTACATTTTTGGCAAAAAATAAGTCTTCTATTGAGAGTATTTCTGGTCTATATTCATCAATAATCCGACATACCTCGTCGTGCAACGCGTAGAGTCTTCCGGGAATATCTGACTTTGGCTCTGTTTCAATGCATCCATAGCCCTCGGTAACAATGCTTCCTTTTTCCACTTCTATGATTCCCCACCCCATTCTTCCAATACCAGGATCTATCCCCAAGATCTTCACATCATATATGATATCAGATCCTTCGACTTCGCTCAGGATGACTTCGTCAACTTGCATCAATTGGAAGGCTCAGGTATAATACCAATACATGAAAAAATACAGTTTGAGTGTAGAAGATCGTAAAGTCTTTGGCAAAAAAGTAAAAAGACTTCGCAAACAAGGCGTTTTGCCTGGCAATATCTACGGCAAAGGACTCAAGTCACAGGCCATACAAATGGCAACAAAAGAATTTGAGCACGTTTTTCATGAAGCAGGTCACTCAGGTGTTGTTGACTTAAAACTGGGTAATGAAACAATCCCAACACTTGTTCACGAAGTAACTAATGATCACATCGACGGATTCCCCCTTCATGTTGATTTCTATAAAGTGAATTTGAAAGAAAAAGTGAAAGCAACTGTACCAGTTGTGGTTACTGGAGAGCCAGTTGCAGTCACCGAAAAGCTCGGTTTGCTCCTCCAAAATCTTAATGAAGTTGAAGTTGAGGCGTTACCAACAGATTTACCAGAAAATGTTGAAGTCGATGTCACGCACTTAGCACAGGTCAGTGATATGGTAAAGGTATCAGACCTCAAAGTTCCTGCAGATGTTACAGTTGTTGCAGATCCAGAGACAGAAGTTGCACGTATTGCAGAACTCGTTAGTAAAGAAGCAGAAGAACAAGCAGCAGCAGAGGCCGCAGAGGCAGAAGCTGCAAGTGCCGAAGGCACCGAAGCTCCAGCAGAGGGTGAAACCGCAGGAGAAGAAAGCGGCGAGACTCAGGCAGAAGCTCCAAAAGAAGAAACAAAAGAATAATCTCCAACCTTCAATTTCTTTTTATTTAATAGCCATTAATGATTTTGCAGGCTGGTAATTCGGATCTATCTCCAGTGTCTTGGCAAGATATGTTTTCTCCTTTTCCCTGTCTCCTAACCGATACGAAAGCACCGCTGCCTGAAAATAGGCATCACGGTACCCAGGATATTTTGCCATAATACTCTCCCACAATTTAAGATCTTGCGAAAGTTTTACCCTCTCCCCAACAACATTTTTCAAAAAAAGCAATTTTTCTCCTGCCAAAACCCCCTGCCACACGCTTACTCCAAGAATAACAAGAAAAAAAATAACAAGCACTATCGTCTTCCATGAAAATTGCGCTGAATAAATAAGCCTAATCTTACCAAGTCTTTCGGTAATCTTTCGGTAAAAACTCGGGGATTCCTGTGTTTTTGACTCTATTTCTGGGACAGATTGGGGTATTATCATGTCTTCTTGAGAGGTTTTACCTTGCTTTTTATACTTTCCCCGAGGTTTTCCCGATTTTTTACCGACCTTTTCATTGTTTTTGGTGAAATAATGCTTTTTTGTAGCCATATTAACTTCTTTTTCCCATAATAATAACAAGATCATTTCCTGTTGATGGCTCGTTCCATGCACGAATAAAAAGCTTCTTTGACACCTTTTTATTTGGCTGCGGATTGACTGGACCACTCTCATGGTAATACACATGATTGTCATCGAAACCAATCACCACAACCATATGACCTTCAAACAGATCTTCTTTTTCTGCAATAATATTCCAATCAATTAAAGCTAAGACTACGTGATTTTGGCTTAAATGATCTTCAATTTCCTTAAACGGAAGCACTCTTTCTTCAAATAAATTGTACTTTTGACAATTTTCAATTGATTCGATCATGACAGGCACATCTGTGTGTTCCAAAATTTTTTCTGCATCTTGTCCAAAATAGTCTCGTATTGCCTTTTCCCCTCCTGAGAATAATTCTGGATTATCTTTTGAGTAGTATTTTACTTCTAGGCCCAAATCATATAAAACAGGCACAATTTGCGTTGTCCATGTCCACATGCCTGTTTTTCGTTTGGTTAGTTTATCTAGTTCCTCAACGGAATATTTTTTGCCAAGGTAATAATCCAAAACAGCCTGCATGCAAACTTGATAGCATTGATTTCCATCGTTGGTGTTTGTATAGAACGGAACATCAAGAAGCATACTGTAATTTTACGCTTCTGGCCAGGAAGAGACAATAAGAGGTTCTGAAGATAATTTCATTGCCTGATAAATTTCCTCAGTTACAAAAGGCATTATTGGATGCAAGAGATGTAAAATAACGCTGTAGATATTAGCGAGTACTGTATATGATTTCTCATCGACTCTATTTTTTACTTCTTCTATGTACTTATCGGCAAATGTGTGCCACGCAAATTCATAGACTCGTTCTGCTGCTAAGTTAAACTGGTAACTATCAAGATATTTTGTTATTTCGCGTACAAATACTTTTGTTGCCTCAACCATGTCTTTGTCTGGTTGGGAAATTGCAAATGAACCCAGCTCGTGGAGGTTAATTTTCTTCAACTTCCCCATTCCCTCAGGCTTTTTCATTTCCAAAAATCGTGCCATATTCCAAATTTTATTGGTAAATTTTCTGGCAGCATCTAATTTTGTATAAGAAAGGCTCTGATCTGCTCCTGTTGCATTGCCATAGACGAGTGCAAATCGCACTGCATCCGCACCATACTGACCAACCAATTCCAGTGGATTTACCACATTCCCTTTAGATTTACTCATTTTTTTGCCTAACGGATCATTCACGATACCGTGAAACAACGCTACTTTAAATGGCGGCTCATGTGTCAGATATATACCAAACATAACCATACGGGATACCCACGCTTTAAGAATATCGTACGCGGTCTCAAGTACTGCTGTTGGATAGAATTTTTCGAAGTCGCCTGGCTTGGATGTTTTTAAGGTGACTGTAGGCCATTGACCAGATGAAAACCAGGTATCAAACGTGTCTGTTTCTGGTAAATACTGTTTCCCCTTTTCTTTTTGCTCCTCAAAAACTACTTTTGCTGTAATTGGCGAAATAACCCGCTGAAGTCCTTTGGTAATTTCTTCAAAATCAAAGCCTTCTTGCAAGAGATCGCTCAACTTTCCCTGATGGTGATTGCTTTTTTTATCAATAAATGCAACGGTGAACACGTTATTATCGTCTACTTCATACCACACAGGGATACGGATTCCCCATACGTTTTGCCTTGAAATATTCCAGTCCCGCAGGTTTTCGAGCCATTGAAACAGTGGATTTTCAAAATTCTTTGGAACAACTTCCAGCTTTCCTTCTTTAATTACGGTAATTGCCTGTTTTTTCAGATTTTGAACATTCACGTACCACTGCTCCAAAGGCAAGGGCTCAAGTACTGTTTTGCATTTATAACAAATGCCAATTCTGTGCATGTAGGCGGTGTCTATGTGATCAATTAAACCTTTTTCTTGCATTTCTAAAACAATTGCTTCTCTGGCTTTTTTCACATACATTCCTTCAAATTTTCCAGCGTAATGATTGAGCTTGCCATCAAATCCAATAACCTGCTTGAGGGGTAAGTCGTGCCGTTTCCCCACTTCATAATCAGTAAAATCGTGCGCTGGTGTCACTTTTACCACTCCTGTTCCAAATGCAGGATCAACAAAATCATCTGCAATGACACGTATTTTTGCAGACCCTAATACTGTTTCTATGTCAATTGTTTGCCCAATGTATTTCTTGTACCGATCGTCATTGGGATTTACCGCAACTGCCGTATCGCCAAACTTTGTCTCAGGACGCGTTGTCGCCAAAACCAATGGACCATACTTTATGTAGTACAAAGGATCTTGTCTCTCCTCGTAGGTCACTTCTAAATCCGAAAATGACGTGCCATCTCTGGTGCAGTAATTGACCAAGCGATAATCTCGATACACCAGCTTCTCTGCGTACATCTTCTTAAATGTTGCTACAACCAACTCGACTATTGCAGGATCTAGCGTAAATTTCTCTCGTGACCAATCAAGCGAAAATCCGAGTTTTTTCAATTGGTCTTGTATTCCTCCCCTATTTTTGTCCACATAGTCTTTAATCATCTGGTATAGCTCTTCTCTGGAAAAATCAAACCGAGATTTTCCTGATTTTGCCAATTCTTTTTCAAAGACAAATTGTGTTTCTATGCCTGCGTGATCTGTCCCTGGTAGCCACAATGCGCTGTCTCCCAACATTCTGTGGTAACGAATAAGAATATCCTCAACCGTAAACATTGCGTGACCAAAATGAAGTGCTCCATTAGCATTCGGAGGTGGCAAAACAATACAGTACGGCTTACCATTGGGATGAATCTCTGGCTGAAAATAGCCTCCTTTTTCCCACTGCTCGTAAATTTTTTCTTCTATTTTTGTATGATCGTACACTTTGTCCATAAGCACATTATACTAAAAAAACCGCCTTTTGGCGGTGAATAAAACTACGCTATCACCGCCCAAGCTATTGGGATACGACGACAACGACAACTCTTTTTTGCAACATAGATTGTTATGATAGCACGAATGTAAATTTCTGTAAAGTTATTTTTCTGTTAATTTGTATCCCCGTGTTCGTATGGTGACAATTTCCATATTTCCCATTTTTTTCAATTTCCCACGCACTCTGGCGACAAGTCTATCTACCGACCAATCAGAAACACCATACTCTTTGTACTCAGGCCAGACAATTTCAACAATTTTTTCTCTGTCAACGATTTGATTAAGAAATTTTTTTAAAAGCTCAAAAAGCATATGTTCTTTCTTGCTAAATTCAACTGTTTCTGACTTTTCTGCTTTTTTCTTGCCAACATTTTCAACATAGGCGTCAAACAGTGGACTAAATAATGTGAGCAGGGTTGTTTTTTCTTGTACAAATCCACTATTCCAAAGATATTTCCCTACTTCTCTTTCTTCTTCACTTATTCTTTTTCCTTCATGAATCTTTTTTGCAATATCTTGCTCCGACCTTGTCAGACTCTCCCATAATTCTTCTGACTGTAGCGCAACACGCTCATCACTTTCTATTGCCACAACAACATCGTCTTCATTCACTACTTTTTTTCGCTGAGACATTTCATGCAACACCACTAAGGAGAGTTGAAGATACTGCGCATGGCCACCTGATAAATCAATAAGAAGTTGTCTCAGGCTCAATGGCACTGAGAGATCATATTTTTCTGCAATCGTATCAAACATAATGTCTGTATCTTTGTCATGTGAAGGCTTCATATACATCGTACCGACAAATGCAGCCACTGTTTGTTTGGAAAAAACATCGGGAACCAACACGTCTAATTCGCGATACGACGTAAATACGTAGGAAAGTTTCTGATTCGCTGCATCCTGAAGTGACTGCAAATTATTAAGAAAATCAAGCGATGCTGCTGTTTTTAATCTATCAAAGCGAAGAAGAAAAATGGTTGGATAAATTTGCGCATTAACAAGTTCAACGAGTGCCGTGCGCACACCATCAAATGTAAGAAATACGTCTCCTGACTGAATACTTGAAACAAATAAATCATTAATTTTTTGCTTTATTTTTGCATCAACAACAGAGTGCTCAACAGCATCCACAATTCTTTTAAACGTGAGGCGCCAAAAAGGGAAAATTTCCCGCTCAATAAGATTATTCAAATCAACAGGGATAAAAAGATTTTTTCCATCTTGAGGCAAATACTGACGTCGAATATCTTTGTGGTAGAGAAAAAAACGAAGAAAATTGCTTATTCCAACCCGCTTCATGCCAACAAGCTGAACACTCTGCCTGTGCATGAGAAATGTTCCAAGAACTTTTGCATCCTTTTCACGAAAATTCAGCGGATACTGCATTTCGGTAATTGAGATGTCCATTTTGGGTATTATAGCGCGATTGCACTGATTTTCCAAATTCAATATGTCAGCGAGATGTCATTAATTCGTCAAGAAATGTAAAAAAAATATTGGTATACTAAATTGTTTTATGACTGACAACAATCCTTGGGTTCGCGCTGTAGCGCAACTCAAGCATATTTCCAAGGAGTATGTGCATCTTTCCCCTCTTCTGCTCGCACGCCTTCTTGACCCAGATCGTATCGTCAGCGTCTCCCTTCCTCTCACCATGGATGACAAATCAGTGCAAACATTTCAAGGATATCGTGTGCAACACAACAACATTCTCGGACCATATAAGGGTGGACTTCGGTATCACCAGAATGTTTCTATGGACGAGGTAAGAGCTTTGGCTTTCTGGATGAGCATGAAGTGCGCTGTTGTTAATATTCCTTTTGGCGGCGGAAAAGGCGGCATTATTGTTGACCCTAAGAAATTATCAGAAAAAGAGCTTGAAAACCTCAGCAGGCTTTTTATCAATCGCTTAGCTTCAGTTATTGGTCCCACTGTTGATGTTCCTGCTCCAGATGTGAATACAAATCCAAAAATCATGAAATGGATGATGGACGAATACTCCCAGATAGTTGGCAAAAAGACACCTGCAGTCATTACTGGCAAACCATTGGATGCTGGCGGGTCACAAGGGAGAACAGAAGCAACAGGACTCGGCGGAAGCTATGTGCTTATGGCTGTTTTAAAACATCTTAAGAAAAATCCCAAAGACATGACTGTTGCAGTACAGGGGTTTGGGAATGTTGGGTACTACATTGCACAATTCTTGTCTGATGCGGGCATGAAGGTTGTTGCTGTGTCTGACTCTCAAGAAGGTATTTATGTGCCAGAAGGACTTGATGCCAAAACAACATTGTCGTGTAAAAAAGAAAAGGGATTTCTCTCTGGTTGCTACTGTGTTGGCTCGGTGTGTGACGTGAGAAAAGGTAAAAAAATAAGTAATGAAGAACTTTTACAACTTCCTGTTGATGTTCTGATACCAGCAGCTTTAGAGAATGTTATTACTGCAAAAAATGCGCCACTTATTAAGGCAAAAGTGATTTTAGAAATGGCAAATGGTCCCATTACCGATGACGCAGATAATATTTTGCAGAAAAAGCATATTCTTGTCATCCCTGATATTCTTGCCAATTCAGGTGGCGTTGCAACATCGTATTATGAGTGGTATCAGAATATGCACTTTGCGAAATGGAAAAAAGAGCTGGTTTTTGCAAAACTAAAAACACAGGTTGAGAAAGCAACGAGAGAAGTACTTGCCGCAATGAAGCAACATCGCTCTTCTATGCGGGATGCTGCCTATATCGTCGCTCTGAATCGAATTGGAAAAGGTTTCAAGGAAAAACGTGTATAATAGGAGCGATGGATCAAAAACTGACACAACTTCTTACCACCACAGCACAGCGCATGATAGCTCCAGGGAAAGGAATTCTCGCTGCAGACGAAAGTATTACAACTATTAATAAGCGCTTTACTCCTATTGGACTGGAAAATACTCAGGAAAACAGACAGGCATTCAGAGACATGCTTTTGACAACAAAAAGTATTGGCGACTACATTAGTGGTGTTATTTTATTTGACGAAACAATACGGCAAAACGCACTATCAGGACAGCCATTTGTAGATGTACTTAAAAGAGAAGAGGTTTTGCCAGGAATTAAAGTCGATCAAGGACTCTACGATATGCCTTCTTCTCCAACGGAAAAGCTGACAAAAGGATTAGAGGGACTTGATTCACGGCTTAAAGAATATGCTGCAATGGGTGCAACATTTTGCAAGTGGCGAGCAGTTATTACCATTAGCCCAACAACACCAACAGATGAAAATATTGTGCAAAACGCAAAAGACTTAGCTGAGTATGCAAAAATTTGTCAACAAAACGGTCTTGTTCCTATGGTAGAACCAGAAATTTTAATGGATGGCGATCACACAAGGGATGATGCAGCAAAAGCAAGTGAAAAAATTCTTATTGCACTTTTTAAAGAACTGGTAAATGAAGGCGTTCTTCTTGAAGGACTTATTCTCAAAACAAGCATGGTTATTGCAGGCAAGGATTCAGAACAACAAGAAACACCGGACGATGTTGCTAGAGCGACTGTTGGTGTCTTTAAACGCGTTCTTCCCAAAACGCTTGCCGGTGAGGCATTTTTATCAGGCGGGCAGACAGAACTTCAGGCAACAGAAAACCTTAACGCCATGCACCAACTTGGTCAATTACCTTGGCCACTCACCTTCTCCTACGCCAGGGCCTTGCAAGACAGCGCAACAAAGGTATGGGCTGGAAAAGCGGAAAACGTCACAAGTGCACAAAAAGTTTTCCTACACCGAGCGAAAATGAATAGTCTTGCATCACTTGGGAAATATACTCCCGAAATCGAAAAAGAACTTGCATAATGGATCGAAACTTAGCCTTAGAATTTGTCCGCGTTACTGAATCTGCAGCAATTGCCGCAAGCGAGTGGATTGGTAAAGGAAACGGCAAAGCAGCGGATGGCGCCGCTGTTGATGAAATGCGCGACAGATTTAATCAAATTGATTTTAAAGCAGAAGTTGTTATTGGCGAGGGAGAAAAAGACCAAGCACCTATGCTTTTCACCCACGAGATTGTCGGTTTGCAAAAAGGCAAGCCAACAATGGACTTGGCTGTTGATCCACTAGAAGCAACTGACTCTGTTGCACATGGGACATATAACGCGCTTTCTGTCATTGTCGCAGCTCCAAAAGATACTCTTATGCAGGCTCCAGACACCTACATGCAAAAAATTGCTGTCGGGCCTTTAGCTAAAGATGTTATAAACCTTGATGCCTCAACAAAAACGAATATACGCAGTGTTGCCAAGGCACTTAAGAAAAAACCGAGCGACGTTACTGTTCTGGTTTTGGACAGACCTCGTCATGAAACGCTTATTGTAGACATCAGACAAACAGGTGCACGAGTACGTCTTATTACCGATGGTGATGTTGCAGGAGCAATAGCACCAAGTCTTCCAGACTCAGGTATTGACATGCTTATGGGTATTGGAGCATCAGCAGAGGCTGTTTTGGCATCTGCTGCAATTAAAATTTTGGGTGGGGAAATTCTCTGTCGTTTTGTTCCAAAAGATGAGAAAGACAGAAAACACATTCTTCAAGAAGGAGCCAAATTAGACTATGTCTACTCAACTGCAGACCTTACAAAAGGCAATGATATGACTTTTACCGCAACAGGTGTTATTGACGGACCATTATTAAGAGGTGTCGTGACAAACGGACATATCATAACTACCCATTCTCTTGTGATGCGAGGTCAATCTGGTACAATACGTTACATCACAACACACCATCACCAAACTTATGATAAAAAACGGATTTGATATACCAACTATTACTGACGTTTTACTTGAAAACAAACGAATTCTGATTCGTGAGGATTTTGATGTTTCTCTGGAAAAAAATAAAATTGCTGATGACACGCGACTCAAACAATCCTTGCCAACCATCACCTATCTTCTCAAAAATCACAATAAATTAATTCTTGTTTCCAAATTAAATAGGCCGCAAAAAAGAGATAACGAACATTCCCTTAAACACATTATTCCTGATTTGCAAAAACATCTTGCTGGACGCAAAGTGATTTTTGTCGAAGACTTTCTTAATCCACATGCACAAAGTATTTTTAACAACCAGACAGAGAAAGAAGTGCTTCTTTTGGAAAATATACGGTTTTACCCAGAAGAAAAAGCAAATGACAGTGCATTTGCCAAAAAGCTGGCAGCACTTGCTGACGTCTATGTTGATGATGCATTTGCGATGATGCATCGAAAAGAAGCATCTGTTGTTGGCGTACCAAAACTTCTTCCCCATTATGCAGGATTATTGGTTGAAAAAGAAGTAACACAAATTGAAAAAGCGATTAAAAATCCCAAAAAACCAGTGGTTGCCATTATTGGCGGCGCAAAAATTTCAACAAAAATTCCAGTACTTGGCAAACTTTTAGAAATTGCCGACTATATCTTGCTCGGTGGGGGTTTGGCAAATACATTCTTTTGTGCAGAAGGGTACAACATTGGAAAAAGTTACTGCGAGCTGGAAGAGGTTGAGAACGCAAAAAAACTGCTTTTCTTAGCTGCCAAAAAACACACTGCAGTTGTTTTACCAACAGATGTCATTGCAGGAAATCCCGACAATACCAAACATGCTGGCAAAGATTACCGAGTAAGCGAAATTCCCAGTGGTCTTGCGGCGCTGGACATTGGGCCCGAAACCAAGGCACAATTTGGACAAATTATTAACAAAGCAAAAACAATTATTTGGAATGGGCCCATGGGACTTTTTGAAAATCCTGCATACCGAGCAGGAACAGATTTTATTTATTATTCAATTGCACACAATCCTCAGGCAATTTCCCTTGTTGGCGGCGGCGATACGCTGAATGCTATCCAAGACAAGCAGCATTTGGACAGAATTACCCACATTTCAACAGGTGGCGGTGCAATGTTGGAGTTTATAGAAAATGGGACACTTCCTGGACTTGAGGCGCTGAAAAAAGAGTAACTATATTAAGGTTGCACTCTTCCCGTAACCACTTCTCTTACGGTACGGATCGTTTCGACCATCGCATTTCTGGCTCTTTCCGCCTGATTTAATACGTCTAACAAAGCACCCCGTCTGGCCAAACCCGGCGTCGCTCCTCGAAAATCTTCTGCAGCTTTCCCTGCTGCTTCGG
The DNA here is from genome assembly GCA_035457005.1 of Patescibacteria group bacterium. GTDB lineage: Bacteria > Patescibacteriota > Microgenomatia > Levybacterales > UBA12049 > DASQJJ01. Next base: position 8,423 of record DATICB010000006.1, on the reverse strand, counting down.
CATGTCTTCTCATAAACTCTTCTTGCCACGTTGTCATGCCAGTGTTATAGCGCAATTTGTTCTATTTTGCAAGAGGCACCTGCTACTGTGGATTTGCTATACTGTACCCAATGACATCTCAAAAACACGCGTCTCTTATTTTTGACTTATTAAAATCTCACTACCCAGACGCAAAAATGGTTTTACAGTGGGGTAATAATTTCGAGCTACTTGTTGCCGTTATTTTGTCTGCGCAGTGTACCGATAAAAAAGTAAATGAAGTAACAGCCTCTCTTTTTCCAAAATACCAACAAAAAAGAAAAGGATTGGAAGACAGGTACGCCAACTATACCCGAATAAATGTAGCAAAGGAGCAACTGATCGAGCTTGTTAACTTTGCAAACGTTCCAATAACAGAACTGGAACAAGATATTAAACCAACAGGGTTTTACCACAATAAAGCAAAGTCTTTGCAAAACGCAGCAAAAACAGTACTGGAAAAATTCAACGGTTTACTTCCCAAAACAATTGCTGAACTGACAACGATTCCAGGTGTTGGGCGAAAAACAGCAAACGTTTTTTTGACTAATGCATATCACATAGATGAAGGCATTGCTGTTGACACCCATGTCACCAAACAAGCGCGACTTTTGGGACTGACAAAGAAAAATTCGCCTGAAAAAATAGAACAAGACTTAATGAAATTATTTCCTAAAAGTCAGTGGCATCAACTTACCTACATGTTGATTGAACACGGGCGAAATGTACGGCGAAAAAAATCTGATAGAATTTTGTGTAACGACAAAAATTGCATACTTTGCAAATCATACCGATGAAACTACCAACAAAACAATTTATCCCATTAATTCTTACGGTGCTGACGTTTCTTGTTTTGTCTTTTTTACTTTTTTGGTTTATTCATATTCTTAATCTCTTCCCTATTCAGGACAAAATTATTCTTCATTTATACATACCAGACATTCTTGTTGGCCTGACCATTTATCTAAAAACATCGGTTGATTTTGCACTTTTTATTGGAAATTTAATGAGTAAATATCACGGCGTTAAATCGCGGATTGCCATTGAAATCGGCACTGCTTTTGGCAATGCATTAGGAACATTTTTTGTCCTTGGTATTTGGACATTTTTTAAAGAGGTGCCACTTCTTATGATTGTCATGATTTTTTTAGCATCATTAGTTTTACTGCAAATGGCAGAAAATGGATTAGTAGAACTTCGCGAAACACATGACCATATTCTTTTTTTACAATTTGAAAAGATATTACATTTTATTAACAAGCCTTTCTCTCCACTTCTTCGAGTACTCATTCCTCATATCACGGCTGGAGAGAAAAAGCAGACAACTTTTCTTTCGTTACTTATTTTTGCACTGACTATTCCTTTAATTTTAGGTCTGGATGATTTTGCAGGATATATTCCCCTTTTTAATATTATTAATGTTTTCGGATTTGCAGTTGGTGTTTTCCTAGGACACATGCTCTTAAATCTTGCGCTTTTCGCATCACCAAATGTGACTATTGCATTGGTGAGAAAACCACTTATTGCATTTTTAGGAGCACTTGCATTTGTTGGCATTGCTCTTTGGGGTTTTGTTGAAATCTTCACTCTTCTAAAAACACTTCTTTAAGTTATTTTGTTGTGAAGGAGATGGACATATCTTGATCCCCTGTGATTTGTGTTTGATATGTAAATGCCTGCATACTTGTCGTGCCAAGAGGCGTATCAAGAAAACGCATGGAATCAGGAATGGTTAGAGAAAGTGTGTATGGATAGGCATCAACCCCTGATTGTTTCCACAACATAATATCTTCTGTTTGTTTTTGGTTGGACAAAGAAAATACATGAGGAAGTGTGTAACTTATTGCAATTTGCATTGTCTTTTTTTCTGGAATGGTTACCAAAAATCCATACACGTTCTTCCCGCCCTCCTCTTCTTTTGCTACCTCTAATCCTTTTGGTGCAACAAATGCTTTTGCCTCGTAGATCTTTGAATTAGTTATTGCAGGAATCATATGCTGGTCTATGGTATCTATGGTTATTCCATTAACAACAGCATTTTTTGGTAAAACAAAACGCAAATAATTTCTATACACTCCTCCTGGCCAGGTTCCGTCAGAATTATTGGTAAGTGTCAGCGTTGCTCTCTCTACAGCATTTCCTTTTGCACCAACAGTTATTTGCTGGGCTAGTGATCTAGTAACAAACGCATTCACTTTATTTACCCCGAGATTTGCCTCAACAACTCCCAAAAAATCATTTACCACCTGAGGTCTATTTGTTCTCATATCTGTCAGTGTTCCGGAAAAATTAGACACACCAAAAGGCGCTTGCGCTAAAGGATTGGAAAAGGCAACCAGAATGTCTTTTCCAAGAATAAGATTCTTGCCATCTTCTAGCATGCTGTCTGCATTGAGCGTCTTCGGACTTTGTAGCTTGGCAAGAAGTGCTCCAGCAAATGCTTGAAGAAAATCTTTTTTCTGCGTTGATCCAGGAAAGGAATTTTTCTCAGCATGTTTTTCCAAAAGAGTGAAAAAATTATCTGCTGTCACTGTTTCGTTGTACGACGGAACATAAACATTTCCAAAACCTATTAATAAAGTTTTTAAAACATTCAGATTTACTGCAAAAACACCATCAACCTTATCCCCTGTTTCTTGCGACAAGAGAAATGCAGCTGCTTTAGCATTGACAACAAAGTCTGGATCAAAGTTGCTATCCCGAAGATACAGGTGAACAAGTGGAATATAACGCCTTATGGCAAAAGGTGGCTCAACATGACCTTTTAGTTGCCCGTCTGCATCATAGACGTCATGAATTGAAAAGTCTTTTACTGCACCATTGTGGAGTCGCAAAAGACCATATGAGCCAATAAACCCCCCACCAGGACGAAGCTCCATGTTGTTTTGGAAAAGAACCAAATAAGTTTTGTCTCCACCAATTCCCAAAACGTTTGGCAATTCGTCAATAACATCACTCAGTAAGCTGCTTAGCTGCATACTGTCTTCAAGTTGTTTTTGGTATTGTTTTGGGAAATCTGCAACAGAAATATTCTGCAACAGAAGTGCTTCTTGTTTTACTGCGGCAACCGCTGCTTCACTTTCCTGTTGTGCTGATGTTGCTTTTCCGTTCAAGACAAGCTGGATTGCCTGAAAAAAAGAAATGCCGTTTTCAATAATTTGTGCTGCTGTTTTTCCAGTGGACACTTTCTGGCTAAGCTGCTCAATCGCTCTTCCCTGCCCAACAAGTTGTGCTTCTTTTTCTACAACATACAGAGAATTTTGAGACAGCGAAAAATTAACTTCTGCAGCCCTAATTTTTTGCAAAGATAGACTTATGTTTGCACTTTTCAGATCATTCAATCCCCCTGTCAAAAGAAAAAACCCAATAGCCATACAGGCAAAAGCAAAAACTGCTGGCAAAAAAACAACAACCAACAATACATACAATGAGTAGAATCCCCAGTTTCTTTTTTGGGTAAGTTTTTTTTCTTTCGTAGGAAACATAACTGTCTTCATTTCTTTATGTTCCCATTTTGTTGAAAGGCTTTTATATGTCTTTTGTAGAGCACTCATTGGATCGTACTGCTCCAGACCCTGCCTAGGAATTACCGCCTCTTCTTGCCCCCCTGTTTTTTCACTGGAAAAATCAATACGTATATCTGGATCTATTTTTTGTAGACTATGAGCAATGCTTAATGATGTGTATGCATGCTCAGGGCCAATAAAAAATTTTCTGTGAGAAAAACTTGTTTGATGCAAAATTTCTGCCACATGTGTTAGCGCATCTGAAAAAAGAATAGGGCGCCACACATGAAGACCCATATTGGAAAGTGTTATTTTCTTTGTATTTTTTGCTTTTTGAAGAAATTCGGTAAGAGGAAATTCTTGACGCGCATCAAACAAGTCGCCCAAAACAAGAAGTGTTGCGCTAACTTCTTCAGCTTTTTCGTAATCATCATGACCAACTATGATAAAAAATTCAGCGCGTTGCTCTGCTGCTTTTTGAGCTAATGGCTCAATAAGATGGGCTTCTTTTTCTGACCAGACAAGCACAATTCGTGAATACATGCCTTCGGGAATTTTTGGAATTGGGGCAACATACGGGACAATAATAACATCCTTTTCTGAAACAATTTCTTTTTTAGTCACCAAAACAACTGTTGGAGCCATAAGAAGCTCGGCAAGCTTTCCTCCGAGAAAATTTTCTCGGTCAATAAGAAGAATGGGCCTTCTCTGAGTTGCGATGTCCATACATTCATTGTATGGAAGATGCCATATGGTTGTCCAGCGCACGATTCACTTCGCTATCTGCAATTTTATTGTGCTCGCGCGGCACATGAACAAAAGAAAAAGGAACAGCCAATTCTTGTTGTAAATGCTGTACTTTTGCAAAGAGTGGCCTTATTTGTTCATGTTTTACTCTATAAATACCGCTCAATTGCCTGCAGGCAAGTTGCGAATCCATGCGACATTCAATGTTCGTTAGTTCACCAACGTCTTGTCTATGTGTTGTAATCCAGGAAAGTGCCTCAATAATTGCAGTGTATTCTGCAAAATTATTTGTCTGAATTCCTAAAAAAGTGCCAAAGCGCGTCAGCTCATTTCCCAACTCATCCTGAATATAAATCCCAGATGCTGCAGGACCGGGGTTTCCCCTACTTCCCCCATCGGTATAGGTAATTATTTTCATAAAGTAAAAAGCAAGATTATCATTATAAGTAAAATAAGAAGTTCTGAAAAGCCGGTAATAACTGCAGATGCAACATAAGAATATGTGGGAATAAGAATTATGTTAAGAACAATGTTAAGTACCAATGAAACAGCGTACACACCAACGAGTATTGTCTGTTTTTTCTTGGTAATAAATATCCATTGTAAAATGTTGGTTGCAAAAAATATTGGCAGAGATAGCGTGAGCAAACGAAGCGGCACAACAGATGCGCTAAATTCTGTTTTGACAAGTGCGATAAGAGGCGCGCCAAACCAAACAAACGGGACAAGAACCACTCCCAGACAAAAGAAGAGAAGTGTGTATAGACTTATATTTTTTCTTTGAATTCGAAAATTTTTTTCCTGCTGGAGGAGATGTGGATACAAACTATTTGATAAAAATAGGGGGAGTGCAATGAGAAAATCGTAATACTTGTATGCATAATCATAAATACCGACAGCAGATGATTTTTGGAAAAACGTTAACAGAATCATGTCAACACGAAAATACAAAAGATTTAAAAATAAAAGTATTGTTATAGGAAGTGTGAGAAAAAAAAGATTTTTAACAAAAGTAAAAGAGGGGAGAGAGAAAGAAAACTTATAGCGAACAAGGTACACTGATGCAGCAGACTCAAAAACACTTCCCGCAACATATGCGCCAATAATCCACAGGAGCGGCATATTCAGAGCAACAGTGACCCCAACAACTCCAAGTGTTATAAGAGATCCAAGAATGCCAGCTTTTGCGGCGTTTTTGTACACAAGGTTTTGTTGAAAAACAGCAGATGTTGAATAAATAATTGCTTTAGTAAAAAAAGTAAGTGAGAAAAAAAGAATACCTAATTTTACAACAAGTGAATACCCAGTAGTTGTTGTTTGATCGTAGGGTAACACAAAAACAACAACACACATAACGCAAAACAAAACGAGCGCAAAAAGGAGTCGAAAAAAAAGAAGATTGTGGAAATTGTGATTACTTTTTTCAAGTTGTAAAAAAACTGCATTTGCACCCAAATCGATTCCCAAATAAAAAAGGCCAACAAACGCTGTAATTTTTGCCAAGTCTGAATACCCAGCAAGTCCAAAATGTCGCGCGACAAGAAGTGTTATAAAAAATCCTGTCGCAGACGAGATGATTCGTAGGATAAGCTGGGACGATGTGTTAGCAACAAGAGATTTAAACAGCTTCACTTATGTATTGTAGCAGACGTTGTGTTTTTACGCAGAATAAGACCAATAACTAAAGCAAACGATAATTGTCCTTGCTGCAGTGTTAAAAAATAATGGTCAAAAAATCCTGAAAAAAGAATAGTAAAAAGCGCAAGGAAAAGAAGCAGCGTTTTGTTTTTTTCATCCACAGAACCTTGGTGCCATTTTCTTTGTAAACATCTCACAAGTGCTGCGATAAGGAAAAGAAAAAGCATAAAACCAAGAAGTCCTGTCTCTGCAGCAACAAGAAGATAAATATTGTGTACTGGCTGCAAAATAACCCCATCTCTGGCAACATCCGGGAGAGATGGGATAAAATTACACAAACCAACACCCAAGACAGGATGGGACACAATTATATCTACGGCATTTTTTGCAAGAATAACTCTTTGGGTAAGTGACTCTCCGAAAGAAAAAGACAAAACTCTTTCCAAGCTTGCTGGAAAAAACACAGCAGTCAGAAGAAACGTTGTAACAACAAGGAGTGAGCTAAAAAGAAATAATTTTTGCTTTTTCTCTCGGTAAACAACACACAGCATAACAGCGCCGACCAGAATCCAAGAAACAATAGCAACGCGACTCAAAGAAAGCATGAGCGCCATTGTTCCAACAATAAGCGAAGACGGAATAAGCAACTTGCTGGCAATCCGTTTTGTTCCAAGAAAATAGAGAATAAGAAGCACAACAACAATTACATACCCGGCGAGCATGTTGGGATGAGAAAACGTTGCGTATGGACGAAGAATTAATTCTCCTCCAACAGATGCATTCGCAACTCCTGGTGTTGCGCCGGAAAATGTACGTTCTCCCAGGAAATAAAACAGTCCACCGATTGACCCTTGATGGAGAACCTGAAAAAAAGCAAGAAAACTCTCAGTAAAAGTGCCCAAAACAAGCAGCACGCCAACAACAAACGGCTTGTGTGTGTTTCTCGCAACATACCACACAACAAAACTGAGTTCCAAAAATTTTACAAACCCATACCACGCAAGAAGGGGAGAGGTTGCAAAAAAGCTCACAAAACCTAGAAAAAGCATAATTAATGAAAAATACCAAGAAACAAACACGTTTCTTTTTATAACACTCGCAAAAAAGAGCAGGAGAATAATAAGATCTGTTATATAAACAGTGGGGGAAAGGTAATCAACACGCGATCCGAGAACAAAAGAAAAATTAGGCCAAAAATGTTTGCCTAACTGTGTGGGAAGAAAAAGAATGAGAAGGTAAAAAAGAAATGTGTCGGACTTTTTAGCGAGGCTTAACCACCAAGACTCTTTCTCTGCCTTCGCCCATTGACTCTGTAGTGACTTCATTATCATCTTGCAACAAGAGATGCACTTCGCGTCGTTCCCAAGGCTTGAGAGAAAGCGATATGCCGGTGTTTTGTGACAACGCTTGCTCTTTTGCCTGAAGCGCTAGGTGCTTGAGGTATTCTACACGATTTTTTTTATAATCACCAATTTCCACATTAAGTCTGACAAATTCTCCCAACTCCTTCAAAACAATCAGTGAAAGAATTGTTTGGAACGACTCCATTGTTTCACCATGATAACCAATAAGCATGCCGCCATCTTCTGTTTCGACAGTTACTTGCGCTGCTTCTTCTTGCATCTCAACACTTACTGTTGCCGAAACGCCCAGCATGGAAAGCAATTTTTCTGCTGCTTCTTGAATTGTTTTTGCTTGTTTATCCATTTATTTTCTCCTTAGTATAGTAAGCCAGTCTGTGAGCCCACCAAGGCCAGATATTTGATATTGCTGTAGTATACCAAAAAGCGTGAACGTATTCCAGTATAAAGATAGGCCAACAGGGAATTGGAATGATAAAAAGGCAATCATTGCAGGGAATATGTAAAGAGATTGCGACTGAAACGCTGTCGCAAAATCGTCTTCTTTCTTGACCTCTTTGACCAAAGCTTTACTTTTGCTTTTTGCTGCGTCTTTTTCGACATCTTTTAATTTGTCCTCGAAACTCTGAAACATCATTTTTGACTGAACCAGCTGGAAGAGCCCTGTGATAACTGGTATAAGAATAATCAGGTATGCACCGTGCTGAAAAAGATCCCAAGGATGTTGTCCCAAAGATAATCCAAAAAAGCTCGTATCCCACATATGGGTCAATTTGAGTCCTGGAAAATAAATTGCGCTATTAACATAGGTCAACACTTCTTTTGCATTAGTTTTGACAATTTGCTGCAAAACAGCATACAAAGACCAAATCAGGGGGAGCTGAACAACAAGCGGTAAACAGCCAGCAACAGGATTAACCCCGTGCTCTTGATACAGCTTCATTGTCTCAGCTTGAAGCTTTGCTGCATCGTTTTTGTGTAATTCTTTTAACTTATTTATGTGGGGGGTTAATTTCTGCATTTTCTGAGATGTTTTTAGCTGCGATCCCATAAGTGGCGAGAGAAGGACGCGAAAAAGTGCGGTAAGAAGAATGATTGAAAAACCCAAGGCGTATGGCACATGAAACATAACAAGCGCCTGGTAAATGAGAAC
>DATICB010000005.1:0-21719 GCA_035457005.1 Patescibacteria group bacterium | reverse complement strand
AATGGACAGTTTTGCTGATCGGGATTCTGTTGCAACCACAGAGGATGTTTATAGGTCGGTATCAGGTTATGATCCTAGAGCAAAAGCAGAAGAATTAGCAAGAGCGGGGGACACCATTGATGTTTGGGCTCAGATAGGAGTAGCTCAATTGCATGGAGATTCTGGAGCAACTGAGGAGTGGGCTCACGAAACAGTTGCGAGTGCTTATGAACAGGATGCAAGAGGATGGAGAGAGCGCATCTCCCGAGGAGAGTACGTAGCTGGGCGTTCAACTGATCAAGCAGTTGCTGGCGAGCTTGAAGAAACAGCAAGACGCATTAGAGAGAGAAGATAGGATGATTTGTTCTAGCAGATAAATTGCTTTTTCCTTTATTCCTTATTACACTTATCCCATGGAGCAGTTGTCTGAAAAGCTCTTTGATTTCTTACGTACCACCCCCAAATCTTTATACATTCCCATTGTTCTAGCAATAGGTGGTTTGATATTCTTATCGATTGGTTTGATACAGTTGGGGAGTTCTAAAACAAATTCTGAAAATTCGCAAAATCCAGAAATTAGCACTCAAGACGTGAAAGCAGCAAGTAATTCCGCAAGTCAATTTGGTCTCCATGTCGACGTAGAAGGTGCGGTTGTCCATCCGGGAGTGTATATTTTGCCTCAAAATGCACGGTTGCAAGATGTTTTGGTTGTTGCTGGTGGACTTTCGTCTGTTGCAGACAGGGATTTTGTTGCAAAATCACTCAATTTAGCTACAAAAGTTATCGATGGAGGCAAAATATATGTTCCAAAGATTGGCGAAATTCCAGCAGGCTCATCTGGAGTCATGCAGGCTGGCGGTTCGGGTACAACAAGCTATTTGGGTTCACAAGTTCATTTAATTGATATTAATTCTGCGTCTTCAGATGAATTGGACAGTCTTCCTGGGATTGGTCCAGTGACTGCGCAAAAAATTATTTCGGGAAGACCATATAGTGCAATCAATGATTTACTAGCAAAAAAAGTTGTCTCACAAAGCGTTTTTGACAAAATAAAAGATAAGGTGACAGTATATTAAAAAGACACGCTTAGGATTTTTTGCGCAATGAATCAATTTTCTGTAAAAGTATTTCTTGCCATTATTTTTCTTTTACTTATATTTCGTTTAGGACTTTTTTATCTATCTCCTTTAAAACTACAAGATAATCAAACGGTACATTTTTCAGCAACACTTCTTGAGGATCCAAAGACTGTTGGGAATAGCCAGAGCTTTACACTGCGGTTTGGCAATTTCTGGCAAAGCATTCCTGTGAAGATAGTTACAAATTCAGATTCGGTCTACGTGTATGGGCAGACAATGCGGGTAATTGGCACTGTCAGAGCTAAATCGCTAAATAATAAACAGGCCTACTTTACAATCCAAAACCCCCAAATCGAGGCTAAAAATAGTGGGTTTTTGCCACTTTTCGGCATACTTCGTGGAAAGATTATTACTTTTTGTGAAAATAATTTTTCACAACCGTACTCAGGACTGTTAGTTGGTATTATTTTCGGTATTAAAAGTCAGCTTACCAATGGAATAACTAGATCATTTCGTATCACCGGCATTGCACATATTGTTGCGGCATCTGGAATGAATGTAACACTGGTAACTGGGTTTCTTTTTACACTACTAGGGAGCTTGCTCACAAGGAGGCTGGCGGTTGGCGCGAGTATTTTTGGGATTTTCCTGTATGTTGTCGTTTCGGGGTTTGATGCATCAATTGTAAGAGCGGCTCTTATGGGAAGTGTTGCCTTTTCTGCAATGCTTTTTGGGAGGCAGTACAGCAGTGTCTATATACTTTTTCTTGTTGGCACAGCAATGCTACTATGGGATCCAATTCTTTTGACTGATGTTGGATTTCAGTTATCATTTTTAGCAACTGCTGGTATTCTTTTTGTTCAACCTCTTTTTTCCCATCTGTCGTTTTTTTCTGACGATCTGGCAACAACGCTTAGCGCGCAAGTGGCAACATTACCAGTTTTATTGTCGGCCTTTGGTCAATATTCATTGCTGTCAATTATTGCTAATGTCCTTGTCTTATGGACAATACCAATAATTACGATTATTGGAGGAGTGGGGATAGTGCTTGGTCTTATTTTCGAGCCGCTTGGAAAAATTCTGATTCTTTTTATATTGCCTCTCTTATGGTATGTGGTTACAATAGCCTCATTTTTTGCACAGCATGCGGTATCTGTACAAATTTCTAGCCTGCCAATGGCATTTGTTGTAGGGTACTATCTACTTTTGATAAGTATGGCATTATGGAAGAAGCTGCCTTAAGTCTAACTTTGGTGGGAAGATACAGTTATTCGGCGAAAACCTTTCCAAAGAGATATACTTACTGGTTGCCTTGGATCGTAGCGATCTGTATATGTACCTACGGGCGTACTTCCTTGAACTTGTAAACCACCATTAAAATCTTTTTGTACTAACATAGGAATACCACCAAGAAGAAAAGGTAAATCTCTTCCTTTCACTGGTTTCGTGAGGCGTCTTGTGGGAAGAGGCAAAAATCCTAAAAGTCTAGATTCAACAGAGTACGTTGTCATTGAAGAAATTATACTATAAACCTATTAAATTTACAAGTTTTAATTTAACATTTTTGGCTGGTACTGTTCCAAAACGCTCTGCAGCTTTGGATTAAGAAGGGTTTTGGTTTCTTCTTTTGCCACAGGTAAGGTAAAGAAAATAGTGGTTCCTTTATTGGGAAGAGAATTCACGTAAATATTGCCTCCGTGAGCCTCGACAATGCCTTTGGCAATGTATAATCCCAAACCTGTGCCTTCTGTTGGCTCTTCAATGTGATGGTCAGCAGTCATGCTCATACGGTTGGGATTGATCTGAGCAAACTTTTCAAATAAGCTTTTCTGCTTGTCTTGTGGTATGCCAATGCCGTTATCGCTCACTGAGACAAGAATGCCTGGATTGGTTGGTGTTGTAGGAAGCTGTGTGTTGTACTGACTCACAATTTTAAGGCTAATAGTGCCATTTTCTGAGGTGAATTTTAAGCTATTAGAGAGCAGATTATTCAAAACCTGCGCAATGCGGGCAGTGTCAATAAAGCCCAAAGGCAGCGCATCTTCCACCGAGTAGGCAAGATGAATGTGTTTTTTTTCTGCTTCTGGCTGAAAAAGTTCCAGCGTATCCTTAGCGACCTTACTGACATCATTTGGTGCCTGCCAAACAGTAAAGTGACCTGCTTCCAGCTTTGCTGCATCCAAAAGTGAATTGATATCATTTAAAAGTCTTTTAGACTGTTCATCAATAATAACTGCCAGTTTTTTGTCACTTTGTGCCAAATCGATATTGCTAACCATCATTTCTGAGGCTGCTTTTATGGCAGTCAGAGGAGATCTTAGCTCGTGAACAACGGCATTGGTAAAATCTTCTTTGAGCTGCTGGAGACTTTTCTCAAGCGTTATGTCATGGATAAGGACTGTGACTCCCATAACTTTTCTTTCCATGGTCTCTTGGTCCTCAATAGGCCCCAAAACAGGCGTCACAATAACCTGAGCAATCTTATTGTCTTCTAGATGCAATTCCTTTTCCTCGAGCACTTTATTTTGCAGTAAGCTCTCTTTAATCTTTGCGCCAAAATCTTTTTCTTTAGAGAGCATATTGACCACATCAAATACTGTTGGTGTGGTGAGATGGGGGAGGCCAATAAGATTTTTTGCAGATTGATTAATAAAAGTTAGTTTGTAGGCGTTGTCTATCATAACAATGCCATCAGCAAGACTGGTGAGCATGGCCATGAGCTTTTCCTGTTCGGTTGCGATGACACTTTTTAGCCGCGATAAGGCATTGGAGGCAGTAGCTGTGAGTTGGTACATAATCGTCATATCTTCTTCTTTATACAGTCCTGGCTTGGTCGAGCAAATACTAATGAGCCCAGCAACTTTTCCATTCACAATAAGTGGAATATGAAAAAACGAAGCCAAAGGATTGGTATTGGTGTCATCAATAACAAGTCCTGTTTTGACTTCTTCAAAACGAGTTGGCAGGGGAGTATTCAAAAGACTGCTCATGGATGCGAGCATGCTTTTTTTGACTTCATCCAAAAATGCCGTGCTGACTCTTTCTTCAAGCGTTGTTTTAATAACTGCACTGTCTTCATGTAAAACAAGCGAAGAAACAGTGGAGTAGGGGAAAAGGTTTTTCAGGCTGCCTGTCAGCGTGTCGATAATACGCTCAATATCAAGTGAATAGCCAATTCTGTCTTGAATTGTTTTGAGAATAGAAATTTCATAGACGCGTCTTTTTTGGAGAATGTTCCGTTCTTTTAACGTTTTTTTAAGCCTCTCTTCTTGAAAGGAAAAATAAATAGCCAAAAGGCCAAACAAAATCATTCCAGATAATGAAAAAACAACGAGCAGATTCATAGACTGTATTGAGTATATGGTATTTAGTATCTCGTATGAAGAGGTGGAAGGTTTTATACAAAATACTAAACACAAGATACTCTTTTATTTCATGAGACTTTCTAATTTATCTCCTGTTTTTTTGCTTCCAATAACAATAATGTAGGTGCCAATGACAAAACATGCCTCTTTTGCCAGAAGAATTGATATCGGAATATAGCTAGGGAGTAAATTGGCATAGCCAGTGACATTTAAATACGAGCTGACTGCGTCAATAATAATGCCAAAAGCAATAAAGAAAACGCCCCAGGAATTGGTTTTGAATCCACTCGCTAAGATACCTGTGCCAAATTTTTTGGTGACCGATGCCATAACAATACCTGCGGCAATTGCTGCAAAAGCAGACATAAAGCTTCCTGCTTCTACCAGGACAGTGAGTAATCGTTGTGGGTCAATGCCGCTAAACATAAAAATTCTCCTTTCTTTAATTAAGGCTTGTTTTCAAAAACTTGTCAACAAGGACTATGCTGCCAATGGATTTTTGGCAGGCTCAGATATTGTTGGCTGTGGTGTTGGCGCTGTGGTTGCTGGGACGGGTTGTTGTGGCTCGGGATTGTTCACAGGAGGTTGAGTTGGTATTGGTGCTTGTTGTGGCGCTGCTGGTGTAGGAGATGCTGCAGGTTCAGTAGGCATTGTTGGCTGAGTTGGAATTGGCTGTGGAGCTAGGACTGGTTGGGGCACTGGTTCAGTAGCTGCAATTTGTTGAGCCATTTGTGGTTGAGTTGGTGCTTGGGGTGTTGGCTGGGAAAGTGATAAGAGTGGTTCCATTGTTTTCTTAACAATAAGGCCAGACAGCTGGACAAATTGATCAATCAATGCTTGGGTGACTTCTTGAGCAGAGCCTTCAACATTGGTCACTGTGCCATCATTAGCAACAGTGAGTCCTTTGACATTTCGCGCCTTAGACAAGGTAATGTCAGGTCCTAAAATAACAATTTGTTTTTTAATAACGTCAGTGAGTAGTTGTTTGTAATCCTGATTTGGTTGCATAGGCACAGTTATTTTTCTTGTTTTGTTGGATTTACAACAGGCGTTCCGGTCTGGACAGGAGCTTCCCCTTTGTGCACTTCTTGTAAGAGCCCGTTTACCTTACCAGCTAAATCCTGTGGTGCAATTTGATACTTTAATATGTAGTCTGATGCACCCATTTTCATTGCATTAGCAACAAGCGTATCCTGGTTGTAATTAGAAAGAATGGCTATGGGGATTTGCTTGGTGTCCGGATCTGCTTTGAGCTGTTGAAGTACTTGATTGCCGTTCATGTCTGGTAGTACTTGATCGAGAAAAATAACATCTGGGTGCTCTTTTCTGGTCTTGTCCATGCCGTCAGAGCCGGTGAGTGCGGTAACAACTTCAAAATTTGCTGACTCAAGTGCCTGCTTAAAAACATCTAAAATAGCTTCTTCATCGTCAATAAGCAGTATTTTCATATATTTATAGTGACAGGCTGGGGGGGAATGTGTCAAGTGGCGTTCTATCTAATAATGCGTTCTCTGGGAGAGCCTGGAGGATCACCAGCAGGACGGTACACGCGGACTCTTGTCTCTGGTCCAGACCAGCCCTCGTGCGGATGTCCTCCGGCGAGACCTCGCCTCCCTGCAACATAGCGATCATATGTTTCTGGCTGTCCAGGCACGTCTTCTTCTCCAAGCACACGATACCCTGGCAAATGCTCACCAAAAGGGTGCCAGCTCCAACTCATACGGAAAGCGTTTCATGTTTTGGGTTTTTGTGCTTGATTTTTCCGGGACAAAAACCTGACTTTCCCCCTTGACAAGGAGTAAGAACCTGTAGTAAAGTATTACTTCTTAAGTCCGTTGCTTCAGGGCCTCAGTAAGGAGGCCTGAAGGAGCGGATTTTTGGCATTTTGGGCAGCTTTTCAAAAGAAAAAAGAAAGCATATAATAAAGCTTAATCCCGCAAAGTGGGACACCTGTTAAGCTTGCTGTATGAGAATTGGCCACTGCCAATGCTACAGAATAAGTGTCTAACGGCATTACAGTAATAAAACTATGAATCAGATAGACATTCTCATTGAAGGATACGCCAAGATAACAAGTAATGGCTGGGATGCAAGCTCGACATGTACCTTGATTAGTTCGAATAATAAAAAGATCATTGTTGATCCAGGGTCAAATAGGGATTTGTTGTTTGAAAAGCTAAAAGAGCGAAATTTGTCACTTGAAGATATTGATATGGTATTTATTACGCATCATCACTTGGATCATGCGATGAATGTTGGGCTTTTTCCCAATGCGAAAGTAATTGATGAAGAAGCAGTGTACACACAGGCAATTGCTGTTGAGGGGGTAAAGATGCTGCCTGATACCGATATTACGGTTGTTGCAACACCTGGCCATGAGTATGCTCATGCAAGTTTAGTGGTTCCAACAAAAGAGGGTACAGTTGTTGTTGCAGGGGATTGTTTTTGGTTTGAAGAAGGTGTGCAGGAAGAATTTATTGCTGATGGAAAGATTGTTAATGTTCAAAAATTGCTTATTAAGCATGATGACTTTGCTGAAAAAATGGATGAGCTAGTTAGTTCACGGAAAATGCTTTTGGACTTAGCAGATTGGATAATTCCAGGGCATGGGAAAATGTTTGCAAATAAAAAATAGCTATATGAAAGAAGCATTAGAAAAAAGACTAGAAGAAATTGTTAAAAAATTAACAGATAAAGAGGTAAATACTTTACTATCTATACCAAAAGATATCAGTAAGGGTGATTTTACTAGCAATGTAGCCTTTCAAATCGGGAAATCCTCGGGAAAAAATCCAATGGATGTAGCCAGGGAAATAACTGCGGAGTTTGCAAGTATGAGTTCTGAATTAAGTTTGGAAAAAGTAGAGGCTGCTGCGCCAGGATTTATTAACTTTTATCTAAGCACACAATCTCTTAGCGAAAATCTTCAACAAGTGCTAAAGAGCCCTGAAAAGGTTGCTGGGATAAGAAATCTTGCAAAATACCCTAAAGCAATTGTTGAATACTCATCTCCCAATATCGCCAAGCCATTTACTGTAGGACACTTTCGTTCAACGATTATTGGCGATGCAATTGCAAATCTCTTAGAAGCAGTTGGTTATAAGGTCTATCGCGATAACCATTTAGGCGATTGGGGGACACAATTTGGTAAGCAAATTTACGCAATTAAGACGTGGGGAAATGAGCAAGAAATTGAAAAATCAGAAAATCCTGTCAAAAATTTGGTTGCATTGTATGTAAAATTCCATGAAGAAGCGGAAAAAGATCCAGAGCTTGAAGAAAGAGCAAGAGAGTGGTTTAAAAAATTGGAAGATGGCGACCCCGAGGCAAGACGATTGTGGCAAAAATGTATTGATTGGTCATTTAAGGAATTTGACAGGATTTATAAAGAGCTGGGGGTTAGCTTTACCGAAAATGGGGGTCGTGGCTATGGAGAGGCATTTTTTGAAGGCAAAATGGAGCCGATCATTAAAGAATTAGAAGAAAAGGGATTGGTAAAAACAGACAAAGGTGCAAAATTAGTTTTTTTCCCCAACGACAAATACCCACCACTCATGGTCATCAAGCAAGATGGAGCAACACTTTACGCAACACGTGATTTAGCTACCGATAAATTTAGACTCGAGCATTATGGAAAAGATATTTTGGTAATTAACGAAGTTGGTATGGAGCAAAGTCTTTATTTTAAACAACTTTTTGAAACCGAATACATGCTCGGCTGGTACACGCCTGGCCAGCGTGTGCATGTGGGACATGGACTTTTTCGATTTAAAGAAGGAAAAATGTCGACCAGAAAAGGAAATGTGATTTGGCTCGATGAGGTTTTGGATGAGGCGGAGAAAAGAGCGCAAAATTTATCAAAAGGAAGTTTGGGTATCGCGAAAGAAGTTGCTATGGGGGCTTTGAAATGGAATGATCTAAAAAGAAGTGCACATATGGATGTGACATTTGATTGGGATGAAATTTTGACAATGAATGGTAATTCTGGACCATATGTCCAGTATGCATATACTCGTACGCAAAGTGTTTTGAAGAAAGCCGATAATAATGTCATTCTGGGGAGTGCTGCGACACCAGAATCTAATTCAAAAAAAGATTCTGGACAAGCCAGAATGACAGATGTTTTATCCCCAGATTATACACCCTCTAGTGAGGAGTTAAACCTGTTGAGAAAACTTGTTCAATTTGCGCCAACTGTCGAGGAAGCAGTAGAAAAATATGCACCAAATGTTGTGTGTGAATATTTATTTGAATTAGCACAAATGTTTAATAATTTTTACCAAAAGCATAGAATTCTGAATGCGGAGAAAGACGTGGAGAAAAGATTTCGTTTGGGACTCACAGAAGGCGTTGGAATTGTCTTAAAACAAGGGCTCAATCTTCTTGGTATCCAAGCACCAGAAAAAATGTAACCTCTTGAAAGTCCTATAATAATTTGGTATACTCTTTCTATGCCAAGAAAAGGAGAGAGCCACTCAGAAAAATCCCGACAAAGAATGTCTGATGCCCATAAAGATAAACCGAGTCCTGCGCTAGGCCACGTCCATTCTGCAGAAACAAGACGCCAGATGAGCAAATCTCTTAGAGAAAATCATAGAACAGATGAAATAGAGCGGGAGGTAGTAAGGCTTCATGGGTCAGGTATGCCTGCGAGAGATATTGCAGATAAAGTGGGAAGAAGTGTAGGCACGGTACGGCGAATGCTACATAATCAAGGCTTGGAACCAATTTTAAAACCCAGTGGGAGACCAAGAAGAACTCCATAAACAAAATCCTTCCTTTTTCCCATCTTGTCGGCCTTGACCGACAGTGATATACTGAAATACAGAAAGATATAGAAAATCAGCCTCGAAAATAAGGAATGGATCCTGAATCTAAGTTTAGGGTGACAACATTTATGCAATACAAGCGAACTATTTTACCAAACGGACTGCGAGTTATTGTTGTGCCAATGCAATCATTTGAATCTGTAACTGTTCTGGTTATGGTTGGAGCAGGGTCAAGATATGAAACACCAAAAAATTCTGGCATTTCCCATTTTCTTGAGCACATGGCATTTAAAGGAACAACCAAACGACCATCAAGTCAGGATATTGCAGGACTTATTGATGGCATCGGTGGCGAATTTAATGCATTCACCTCTAAAGAAACCACAGGATATTACATAAAGGCACAAAGTACCCACACAGAAACCTGCTTGGACTTACTGTCTGACATGCTTACAAATTCACTGTTATCAAAAGAAGAAATAGAAAAAGAAAAAGGCGTGATTATTGAAGAAATTAATATGTATGAAGATACGCCAATGCGAAATTTGGGCGATGTGTATGAAGGTTTGCTCTACGGAAATACACCAATGGGATGGGACACTGCAGGCACAAAAGAAGTGGTGCGATCGATTACCAAAGAGGATTTTCAAAAATACATGGCAACACTCTACAGTCCAGACAATATGACTGTTATTGTTGCAGGTGGCGTGGATGGTAATACTGAGGAATTGGTAAGTAAATATTTTGGACCAATGGGAAAATTTGCAACCATTACTGCACAAAAAGTTGTTGAAAAGCAGACAAAGCCAGCAGTACTTCTGAAAAAGAAAAAAACAGAACAAGTTCATATTGCACTTGGCGTACGGACTGTTGGACTTGATCATCCAGATGAAGATGCGCTTGAAGTCTTGGCGGGAATTTTGGGTGGGGGAATGAGCTCACGACTGTTTAATGAAGTCAGAGAAAAAAGAGGTTTGGCTTACTACATTCGAACCAATGCAGACAATTATACAGATTGTGGGACGTTGGTTACCACAGCCGGTGTTGACAAAAATAGAACAAAAGAGGCGATTGAGGTTATTCTCGAAGAGTTGGCAAAAATCAAAAAGCCAGGATCAGTGACTGAAGGAGAGCTGACAAAAGCAAAAGAATACATTAAAGGACATTTTGTTTTGGATTTGGAAGATTCACGATCGGTTGCAGATTATTATGCTCACCAAGAATTGCTGCAAGAAAAATTGGAAAATCCCGAGCAAACAATTCACAATATTGACAGTGTGACTCTGAAAGACATTGAGCGAGTGGCAAAAAAATACTTGACTCAGGAAACCTTAAATTTGGCTGTTATTGGAGATTTTAAAGACAAAAAACAATTTGAAGATATTCTTAAGCTGGGATAATCGTTATTCTTCTTTTTTTGGTTTTCTTTGAAATGGAATAGGGTCTGGAGGCAGTTCTTCGCGATGTGGCGTGAATCCGCCAAGTTGATCAAGTGCGTCTTGTAATTCTTGTCCGCTCTCAGAGAGAGGTCTGCGCCGCTTCTTTATTGGTATTGGTTTTTGTTGTTTATCTCTGGTATCAGAGATAAACCGTACATTGAATACTCGTGTTTCCATGGTTTTCTATACTCATCTTAGTCGTGATGGGTGTTGAAGATCTGATGGTGGTTCTTCTATAGTTCTTATTCCCATTTTCCTCATTTCTTCTTCCAATTGTTCTGCAGAAAGTGGCTCACCCCGGTGATTTTTTCTTGGCTTTCTTCCTCTTGGAAATTGAATAAGTTTTCCCATTACGATAATATAAGCTTAGTTTGCGTATAAGTCAACAATTTTATTTCATGGATTGAAAAATTAGAGAAATCTGGTAAACTTATGTTTATGGAACAGACAGTTGTTTTGGTAAAGCCAGATGGTCTGCAGCGAGGGCTGATTGGTGAAGTTATTCACAGATTTGAGCGTAAAGGACTGCATTTGGTTGCTTTAAAAATGATGGAAATTACCGATAGTGTGCTTGATGAATGGTATGCACACCACAAGGACAAGCCATTTTTCCCCAAACTCAAAGAATACATGAAGTCTTACCCAATTATTGCGATGGCCTGGGAAGGATTAGATGCAGCAAGTACTGTCAGAACGCTGATCGGCATTACAAAAGCGCGGGACGCAGCACCAGGTACAATTCGTGGCGATTTTGGTATGAGTCAACAGCTCAATTTAATTCATGCTTCAGAAAGCAGTGACGCAGCGGCAAAAGAAATTAGCCTTCTTTTTACAAAAGAAGAATTATTTGATTGGAAAAAAATCTCCAGCTCCAGTATTTACTCCGAAGAAGAGATGGGTAATTAACCTAATTTACCTAATTATTCTAATTATCTAATTTGTTCGCAACTGTTTTTTTGTTTTCTTAAATATGGTGTTAAAGATTAAATTAAGCTCTTTTGCTTCTTTCCAAAGTACTCTTGCTTCTTCTTTTAATTCTGGTAGCGCAATTGCAATCATTCTAATAAAATGCTTTGCCTCTCGTGATTCTTTTTTACAAATCCCAATTTTGTGGTGAAAATCATATTTGCTTTCTGCGTCATCCGCTTCTGCATAGTTAGCGCCAATACTTGTTGCACATTTTATGAGTTGAGTAATAAGTGGATCATTCATGGGACTTCTTGAGGCCTTTTTGCAAAAGAATATACAGTTTTCTCCAAACCTTGCAGTCCGTTCTTCTAGGTTATATTTTGGATTCTTGGGCATTTTTTAGGCTAATTAGATGAATTAGAAATTAGGATAATTTTTGCTATTGTATAGCCACCAAGAGGTGTCAAAAAGCAGGAAATCGATCAGCTCGGAAAAAAGGCAGTAATAGCACCAGCTGTGCAAGATAAATGCCTGAATACCAATGAGTGCTAGCCCCACAAGAAAACCTGCTGTGCACAAGAGAAAAAGTATGGTCACAAGTTGTTTTTTGTGTGTTTGGAGAAAAAGTCCTGTTGCTAGTAAAACAGCAGCATAAAATCCTGCGCCCAGAAGAGCAATTGGAACACCAAAAACAGTTGCAAATTGGCTCGTAAGGACTGTTTCGCACCCACCAACAGTGCACGGAGGAATAGCATGCTGGTAATGCTGTATGGTCAGGTATGCTGCGTCCAAAAAGCCAAGAGCGGCAAATACCAGCAAAAGATAGGGGAGTGCTTTTACAGAAAATGGCGAGGCAAAAAACTTTTTCAGTGAATAGCCGTTCATATATGTTTTTCCTTGGATCCCTGATCAAGTGTGTGACGATAGAGCTATTTCATTGCACTATCAATCAGCTTCTTAAAATCGTCATAGCTTTGGGGATTTTCAATATGTTGTCCATTAAGGAAAAATGTTGGCGTACTATTGAGTCCCATGGCGGTTGCATTGTCATACGAGGTATTCACAAAGACAAGAGAGTCCGAACTTTCATAATCTTTTTTAAATTGATCAGTATTGAGCCCTGCATCTTTAGCCAATTTTATAAAAACAGATTCTGGATCGCTAAGTGCTGCCCAACTGTCTTGCTGATCGAATAACTTGTCATGCATTGGCCAAAATGCATTTTGGCGGCTCGCTGCGTATGCTGCACGAGCGCTATTGATTGCATTTTGATGAATTGTCTTGAGGGGAAACATACGATACACAACATTTAATTTTGTGCCGTAAACTGATTCAAGCTGTGCAACAACAGGATGGTATGCCTTGCATGCAGGGCACTGAAAATCTGCGTACTCAACAAGTACAGTCTTGGCATTGGGATTTGTTTGAAAGTCTTTTTGTGTGACTGCGGGAAGTTTAAAATCTTGTGTCTGTTGGGTAGATCCTGTAGAAAAAGCAACAAGTGCCCATAAAGCAAGAACAAGAAGCATGCCTGCTAAAGACCAGAGTGCAACAATTTTCCAGAAGTGATATTTTCTTTCGCGCTCCATTTTTTCGCGTTCGGTTTCTTGTCTGAGAGCTTTTCTTTCGTCTTTTGTCAGCTCTTGTTGCATAGAAGATATCATGGCAGATTCTTAAGAGAAATTCAAGAAAAGAAGAGGATTAATTAATGTCTTCTGTTGTCAGCATGTTCTTCTGCGCGAGCATAATTAAGACGTGCTACTTGTTGTGCCAGTTTGCCCCCCGATTGTGTATCCTTCCTGCGACCACGCCTTGTAAGAACATAGCTATCAGTTGGTTCATGTAGTTTTATTTTGGGGAACAATATGTCAATCAAGCTCATGATCAAAACATTGTATACCTATTTTTGCAAAACGCAAGCTGTTTGGGGCTTGGTCGGGGTGCTGGGAATTGGACCCAGTGCCTCTGCGTCCCGAACGCAGCGTTCTACCGATGAACTACACCCCGAAAGTAAAAAAACGTAGCGTTGACGAACTTAATTTTACTTGTTTTTGTGCTAAAATACTACTATGTCGTCGTAGCTCAGTGGATAGAGCAGGCCCGTCCTAAGGGCAAGATCGGAGGTTCGACTCCTCTCGACGACGCACAGTTTACCATGCTTTTGCTTGACAAATCAGATGGCAGAAAGACAAGTGAGACTTTTTGGAAGGAGCTGGAGACAAATAGCTCCTCATGTATCAGAGTTGGATCCAGAAAGATTGGACAGATATGAACCAAATGGGGGTAGAACTCATTTATCTCGCGAAGAATCAGCCGAAATTTTAGAAGCGCCTGGAACACGACAAGCTATATCAATTTTCGGTCCAGGTGCAGAATTTCATGTAATGACTCCCGCAGACCCAACTGCGCCGCGTTATGATGTAGATGTTACAACAGAAGATGCGGAGGATAGGAGTAGTGGTAGGGCTTTAGTATATGGAAAATTAAGGAGAGAGATAGCAGCGAGAGAACCAGAATCTGATAAACCAGTTGATGTCATCGTAAGCTAAGAACATTCTTAAATTCCTCTGTTAAATTTCTATTTCTGTTATTTAAGACTAATGGTATAGAGGTTGGGAAAAATAGTGGCATTTCCCAGATTGGTCAGGACGACAATATTATCTCCTGTTGGCCATGGGAAGACGTAGTTGTCGGCAAATGGTCCTGCGTAAACTGTTGTGTTATTTGCACCGTCGTATTCACGAATATCAACTTTTTTATCGTGGACTGCAATAATGTGTTTGGAGTCAGGAAACCACATAAGCTTTTCATTTGCAATGTCTTCTGCCTTGGCAACAAGAAAATTTTTATCTTCTTTGGTGTCATACAAATACACATTGCCTTTGACTAAGTTTCTGTCTTCTTGCATGGAGTCTGCGCCGATAATTTTTGGTGTAATAATTTCTGCTAGCTCTGCAGAGTCAGATGCAGTATAGAAAAATTTAGTTTCATCGGGAGACCACTGCAAATTACTCATAAATGAATTGGCAAATGCCTTCAGTGTTGGCTTGAGTGTGTTAAGTTGTGCAGTTTGTTTGTCTGCTGCAATTTTTTGCCATCCGTCAGTGACTGTTGACAGAGTTTCGGTAACATCTTGTGGAGCATTATTCATTGCTGTTGCATTCAAAAGATATATTGTTACTCTGTTTGATGCAGTTGTTGGAACAGTTGCAAGAAGTTGTTTGCCATCTGGTGACCAAGAAAGTGTTGCTTTTTCAAAATTAACAGCTGTTCCATCTGCAATTTGTGTTGCGCCACTGGAAAGAGACAAAAGAGATCTGTTGCCCATGTCCAAAACAAAAATACCGTTTTGTCGTGCAGATTGACTTGCAACAATGTAGGCAATTTTGGTGAATGATGGATCGATTACAGGACTGAGTGCGCCTGTTTCGGTGATACTTTCTAGTTTAGGAGTAGTTGGGAAGAGGAGTGCCTCTGCTTTGCTTACTACTTCTTCTTCGACATCAATGGTTTTTTCCCATGAGAAATAGCCATCTTTAAAAATTCGTACTTTGTATTGTCCAGGAGCTAAATTAATGGTGTTGTTGGTTGCGGTTGTTAAATGATCATTAATAAATACTTGCGCGCCGTCAGGAGTACTCGTTGCTACCAAAAGTCCTGTTCCTTTTAAGATGCTTTTGCTTCCGGTGAAATCAATGCGGTATCCTTTGCCGTACAAAATAGCAACAGTTGTCCCAATTCCTAAGAAAAGAAGAATGGCCAGGGAGATAAGTAATTGCTTCTTCACAATCTTTATTATACTCATTCATTCTTAAGCTTGCAAGAAAAATAAAACATGTATATACTCAAATTTGTCACGGCTATACAATAAAAATGTAATAAAAAGCGTATAGTTTGATATGGTCAAGTGTTTTCATTCGGAATCAAAATTTTTTTCACTTGGCTGGGCGAAGTTGCATTTGTATGTTTCAAAAAGTCCTATGCGCCAACGCTCGTTTCAAAAATTTTATTCCTCGAAAAATATGTTTTCAAGAAAAGTCGGTTCTGCAAAGCAGAATAATTTTTTAACAGGAGGTTATTATGTTCTCTAAAAGAGTCGGTATTGATTTAGGCACAGCTAACACCCTAGTCTACTTAGCAGGTGAAGGTATTGTGCTGAATGAGCCAACAGTTGTTGCGGTCACTGTTGAGGAAAATCGTGTTGTTGCAGTTGGCCGTGAAGCAAAAGATATGTTGGGTCGAACTCCTGGTAATATTGTTGCGCAGCGTCCTATGCGAGACGGCGTGATTGCCGATTACACGATTACTGAAGCAATGCTGTCTTATTTTATTGACAAAGCATGTGGCAAGTCTCGATTTTTTAAACCAGAAGTCATGATTTGTATTCCCAGTGGTGTGACGCAGGTTGAAAGGCGTGCTGTACTTGATGCAACGATGAGCGCAGGTGCAAAAGCAGCCTATTTAATAGAAGAGCCACTTGCTGCAGCAATTGGCGCAAAGATCCCTATTGCACAGGCTGCAGGACATATGGTGGTGGATATCGGTGGAGGCAGTACCGAGGCTGCAGTTATTTCGCTTGGCGGAGTGGTTGTTCATAATAGCGTGCGTGTTGGCGGCAACAAAATAGATGAGGCAATCGCAACATATTGTCGGAAGAAATTCAATTTGCTTGTTGGAGAAAGAACTGCGGAAGAAATTAAAATTGCTATTGGCAATGCGTATCCAACGGAGTCGGAGAAAAAAGATCCTAAGAAAATGGAAATTCGTGGCCGTGACAGTGTGACAGGACTCCCCAGAACGATTGAAATGACTGAGTTGCAGGTAAACGAAGCAATTCAGGAGCCAATTACCGATATTGTGAATGGCGTTAAGGTGGTTTTGGAAGATACACCGCCAGAGTTGGCTTCTGATATTATTGATAAGGGTATTGTGATGAGTGGCGGGACAAGTCTACTGCATAATTTAGATAAATTCATGACACATCTGACTGGTGTGCCATGCCACGTTGCAGAAGATAGTTTGCTCTGTGTGGTGCGTGGAACAGGCGTTGCTCTGGAGAATATTGAGCTGTATAAGCGAAGCATAAGTAGAAAATGATTACCACGTCATTGCGAGGAGTTTTACGACAAAGCAATCTTATATCTGGAGAAGATTGCCGCGCTTGCTCGCAATGACAGCTAATATATCCTTTAGTAATTATATGAATAATTTTAGCCTCGGAAGTTTCATGGAAATTTCACAAAAATGTGCAAATGTAGTATCGTATAGTTTGCTAAATAAAAATTCTTTTTACATAAGCGTATTTTGCTAAAAATTACTTATTTTAAGTTTAAAATATATGAGCACAAAATATATGCAAAATTCACAGAACAGAAAAAGTAATAATACTCTAAATAAGTCCGATAATAATTTTCTTGAATTACCAAAGAAAAATATTTTGGGTGTTGATGTAACAAACGCATCAAAAGAAAATATCCTAGAGTTTATTTTCAAATCTTTGAAAAAATCAACAAAACCTTACTACATTGTTACTCCAAATCCTGAAATGATTGTCCTTTCCCGTAAAAACACAGCATTTAAAAATGTCCTTAATCATGCCAAATTAGCCTTGAATGACGGGGTTGGGGTAGGAGTTGCAGGCAAAATCATGGGTAAAACGTTGAATGACCGATTTACCGGGGTAGACCTTGTAGAAAAAGTGTGTGAAAAGGGTAACGATTGGCCTATAACGGTAGGATTTCTTGGTGGACGACCAAAAGTAGCAGAGAAAGCAGCAGAGTGCTTAGCTAGTCGTTTTCCAAGTCTTCGGATTGTTTTTATTGGTCAGGAATGGGAGAAAGATAAGATTGTTAAAGGAGAAGAGTATCTAGTGTCTAGTATTTCGTATTCAGCAAAGGACAAAATACAAAATAAAGATCTTATTGATATTCTCTTCGTTGCTTTTGGTGCGCCAAAGCAAGAATTGTGGATGGCAGAGCATGTTGAAAAAATTCCAGCAAAGATTATGGCTGGCGTTGGCGGTGCATTTGATCAAATCGTGAATCCGAATCTTCGTCCGCCACATTTTGTTCAATATCTTGGCTTAGGATGGCTGTATCGACTTATGAGGCAGCCATGGCGAATAAGAAGACAATTTGCGCTTGGAGAATTTGTGTGGCTGGTTGTGCGAGAGAAACTTTTTTCTACAGCAAGCTCTTGACATTTGTTACCACAAACAATATATTTATTCTATGACAATTCGCAATCGTGTTGAAGGGAAAATAGCTTTTGTGCATAATGCAATACAAGAGGGCGAACAACAAACACCATTTGGGGAAATACCTATTGTTAATTTTCCACGAGGAAAGCGTCACGATATTCGTTTAAACGAAGGAATCGGGAATCTACCCGATGCTCAAGCTGGGATGAGAGGTCCAGTTTTTGTACGAGATAACATGCCAGTTATTGAAAACGGTAGAGTTGTTGTTCACGGTCGTAACGATGGTAGAAGTCATAGGCATTAATTTCCGCTGCAGCTTTTAATTTCCCTTTGTATTTACTCTTGTTTAATTTTTCTTTTCTACAAATTAATGAGTATTATGCAATCAGCGAACAAATTAAAATTTTCTGTTCTCTTATGATTTATTAATGTATATTACTAGTCTTTTAGATATAGTTTCTTTTATTTAATTTTTAGCCTATTCTTAAATAAGTTTTATTATTTAACGAATTGTCATTCTGAGTTCTTCAGCGAATAACGAAGAATCTATTGATTAGATCCTTCGCTACGCTCAGGATGACATCTAAAAATTAACATCAATTAAACAATACATACCTGCCTATGTCTGATTTTCAATTTATTAAAGACTTTTCTTTTAATAAGTGGGTTATTCTAGACCCAAAACGCGCCAAGCGCCCCAATGTTGCCAAAAAAATTGTTCCTCATTGTCCTTTTTGCATTGGCAACGAAGGATCGGAGAAAGAATTGTATCGCATAGGCGGCAACCCGGGAGATAGTAATTGGCAAGTACGGGTGTTGAACAATAAATTTCCTTTTGCACCTGTTCATGAAATTATTATTCACAGTCCGGATCACCATAAAAATATTGATGAGTTGCCTGATAATCATGTGGAGTTATTGTTTCATGCATACAAAGAAAGGTTTGAAGCAAATAGAAAAAAAGGACAAGTGTATATGTTTCATAATCGGGGAGAGTTGGCAGGGGAGAGTATTCCTCATGCACACACACAACTTGTTGGTATTCCAAAAGAAGTAACGCTTGATATTCATCCGCCACTTGAGCCAGACAAAGATGCACAAGAGACAAATTTTTTTACTCTTTTTTGTCCGATGGTAAGTCAGTGGCCGGATGAAGTTTGGATTACTCCAAAAAGAAGAAAACAATTTTTCGGTGATATCTACGAAGAGGAGATTATTGATTTTGCATTTGTTATGAAGCGGTTGTTGCAAATTATGTCACTGCGTCATGGTTCGGTTTTTCCATTTAATTATTATATTTATCCAGGGAAAGATTGGTATATTCGTCTTATCCCACGAAGTAAATTATTGGGTGCATTTGAAGTAGGAACAGGTGTGTGGGTGAATACAGAAGATCCACGTAATACCATGCAATTTATTAAAACTCATTTTGAAAATCCAGACGAAGAATTAATTCACCGTGAGCATATGGCTGAATACAGAAGGGGGATTTAATGATACTATTTTTAGTTTTCACTTTTCATTTTTCAAAAAATAAACTCAAGTTTGAAAAATAATAACTCATGAGTTGATTGAAAGTTGGAAAATAGAAACTGATAACTAAAGCTATGCTACCTTTTGCTGAATCCCTAGGAGCCATAAAACAGCTTCTTTTTTGTAGCGTCTGTCGCCTCGGGAATTAATTCTAATTGCCGGTAGTTTTCCTCTTTTACCCCATCGTTTAATAGTGAGAGGAGAGACGCGAAGAATTTGTGCAACTTCTTTTACTGTTAAAAGATCTGGTAAGTTTTGAATTGATAGTGTTTGATTTATCATAGGCTCATGACTAATTGTTTGTTAATCAATACCGATTTAATCGGTACAATGTAGTGTTTAACTATCTACAAAATAACAAAGTGTAACAAAAGTGTCAAGAGGGAAATGGTATTTTTATATAAAAATTGTAATAAAAAATATTTTTTTATTACTACATATAAATAAACATATTTTTATTAATGTTTTAAACCGTCTCCATATATTCCTGCTGCATTTCTCATTCTACGGGGAAGTCCATGAGCAAAAAGTCCCTCGCCGCGAAGACGATATACGCCACTTGTTGATGAGCCAGCATGGGCATCATTTATAAAAACATCATATGCGTTTCTTCCTCTGTCGCGTAATTTCTGTGCACCTGTTTTTGCTCTCTGTGCGTTTTTTGTGCTATTGCCTTTGTCATGACCATGTAAAACAACAACTTCTCCATCGATTGCAACAGCAAAATGTGTCAGAATAATTTGATCTTTTTTCATTGTGTAAGCATAAAAAATTGTTCAAGCAAAATATTTTTATAGATTGTTTCAATAATTTTTATCTCCGACGAGGGTGTGTCTCATAATCTCCACCCGGACCCTGAAATCCATGTTTTACCCACCCAAGATCTTCGTGGAAGTACCATATGCCTTTTTCTATTTTAATATCGTCACCTTCTCCAGCATTTGCTCTTTCCCGCATAATGGATGGACCCTGGGGATCGTTATCATCTATTTGAAAACGACTGACAGATCCATCCTGTTTTTTGTTTGCCCAATGAATAAGTGTGATTTTGGGAAAACGTTGGTTTGGAGACAATGATTTTACTATTTCTGACATATGATTGTATAAAACCAGGTCTAAAGAAAATCCTTAGACCTGGTTCTTGTTTTTACAAACAAGCTAATCCTTTTCAGGATTAAAAACTTATTTCAACTCGACGGTTGCGCCGGCTGCGGTAAGTTTTTCTTTTGCTGTGTTTGCTGTTTCTTTATTAACTGCAGTCAATACTTCCTTTGGAGCTGAATCTGCTAATGCTTTAGCTTCTGTCAAACCCAAAGTTGGGACTAATTCCCGGATTGCTTTAATAACGCCGATTTTGTTTGCTCCTGCATTTGCGAGGACAACATTAAAGACTGTTTGTTCTTCTGCTGCTTCTGCTGGGGCTCCCGCTGCTGCTGGTGCTGCAACTGCCATAGCTTGAGCTGAGACGCCAAACTTTTCTTCAAGTGCTTTTACAAATTCAGAAAGTTCCAAAACGGACATTTCTTCGACTGCTTTTAATAATTCTTCTTGTGTTAATTTTGCCATTATTGATTCACCCCCTTTTCTTCTCTTGTCATTCTGAACGAAGTGAAGAATATATCTTTGAGTTTATATCCTTCGTTTCACTCAGGATGACATTAGGATTTTTGTTTTTCTACTGCTGCTAATGTCATGACAAGTTTCTGCAAATTCCAATTCATTGCACGGTGCAAGCCTGAAATTGGCGATTTAAGCATACCTGCAAGTTGGGAAAGGAGTACTTCTCGAGATGGTAAGGTAGAAAGCTTAAGGACTTCTTTGTCTGTCATGACTTTGCCGTCAAACAGTCCAAATTTAATACTTGGTTTTTCTACTTCCTTCACCATTTTTGCCAAAGCTTTTAATGGGGTTACGACATCGCCATAGAGAAACATAGTGCCTGTTGGTTTTTCAAACTTATCTTCCTGGCCAGATACTTTATCGCCAAGTGCGAGTTTGACCAGTGTATTTTTGGCAACAACAAATTCTGCATCTGCTTTTTTAATCTCTTTTTTGAGAGTTTCGAGTTGCTGGTGAGTAAGACCTGTGTAATCAGTAAAAACCATTGCCTTAGCCCGATCTACTTTTTCTTTGACTTCGGCAACGATTGCGACTTTTTTCTCTTTGTTTTTAGAAACTGTTGTTTTGTCCATAGATAATAAAAAACCCGCTTCCAAAGCGAGTTATTTCAGACGTGTGTCTGGCTCTCCTCGGGAAGACTTATTCTTCAAAGAAGAACTCAATTGAATTCTGCTCTGCGGAAGCTCCCTTTCTTTGGATGTTTGTATTATAGCAAGAGAAAGGAGAGTTGGCAAGGGGAGAGAGGGTTTTGAGATTTTGGTGAGGTTCTTAACCTTGTTGCTCGCACTGTTCTTGTATGCGTTCTGCCGTTTCTCCGGCAACCCTAT
>DATICB010000004.1:0-45138 GCA_035457005.1 Patescibacteria group bacterium | reverse complement strand
AAAATCAGTGAAGAAATGAGCGCAAAGGAGAAAACTGCTCTTCCAGAGGAGATCGCTTCCTTGCAGGAAGAATTTGCCCGCTTAGCTGTTCAACTTAAAAAATAGCCGGTATTTCTCTCTCAGGCTAAATCTGCTATAATATAGTATATGAAGGCGCAGAAAGGGTTGACACTCCTTGGAGACATCACAACATCCGCAAAAAAACGAGGCTACATTACCCAAGATGAGATTCTAGGCATTTTTAGTAAGCCTGAAGAACATGTGGAGGAATTGGATGAGCTGTACGACAAGCTCATGAGACAAGACATTGACGTTTTTGAAAACGTTGATGAGGAAAAAGATAACACAAAGCCAATTGAGGATTTGGAAAAAGAGCTAGAAGCGCTCACTGTTTTAACAGAAGGAACGGTTTCAGATCCCGTGAGAATGTATTTGAAGGAAATTGGCCGAATCCCACTGCTTACTTTTGATCAGGAAATTGATTTAGCCAAAAAAGTAGAAAAAGGGAGTAAAGAGGCAAAGCAGAAACTTATTACTTCAAACTTACGTTTGGTTGTTAGTATTGCGAAGAAATATGTGGGACGAGGCTTGACACTTTTGGATTTGATTCAAGAGGGAAATCAGGGTTTAATTCGCGCTGTTGAAAAATATGATTGGCGACGAGGCTATAAATTCTCAACCTATGCAACCTGGTGGATTCGACAATCCATAACCCGTGCAATTGCGGACCAGGCTCGAACAATCAGAATCCCTGTGCATATGGTTGAAAATATCAACAGATTCCTTCGTGCATCACGTAAGCTGATGCAAGAATTAGGTCGTGAGCCAACGCCCGAGGAAGTTGCGAAGAACTTGGGTATTGATCCTGAAAAAGCGCTGGAGATTATTAAAATTTCTCAAGAACCAGCATCTTTGGAATCCCCAGTTGGAGACGAAGAAGACAGTAGATTGGGTGATTTTATCCATGACACCTCAACACCAACACTTTTTGATGCAGCATCTCGAGAGCTTTTGAAAGAACAAGTCGCACAAGTTTTGGAGAGTCTTTCGGAGCGTGAAAGAGAAGTACTCAAGCAGCGATTCGGTTTGGAAGATGGACGACCAAAAACATTGGAAGAAGTTGGGAAAATGTTTCGTGTTACAAGAGAGCGTATTCGACAAATTGAAGCAAAAGCACTTCGTAAATTACGCCATCCTTCAAGGGGAAATAAGCTGAGAGATTACCTTGCCTAGTTTATCCTGAGCGGAGTCGAAGGAACATCCATCACGTGGCAACAAACTTCGAGATTACTTAGCATAGCTTCTCTCTTGTCTTTGATTTCAGATACTTGCATATTTTTAGAGAGACTATTACAGTAAGATTATGGCTCAGTCTGATGAACTTTTCCCCGAACCATTTCTTTCTAAATGGCTTTTCGCAACTCCGTACTTTTCTTGGCTTTGGCTTTTGTTCCGGCTCTACGTTGGGTGGGAGTGGCTTGTTGCAGGATACGAAAAATCAACAAGCAGTGTGTGGGTTGGACAACAGGCAGGGACAGCTTTGACAGGATTTCTTATGGGAGCTTTGAAAAAAACAGATGGCGCACACCCGGATGTTAGTGGTTGGTACGGGTGGTTTCTTCAGCAGGTTGTTTTGCCAAATGCAGCAACCTTTTCCCATATGGTTGCGTATGGTGAGGTACTCGTTGGTGTTGCATTAATCCTTGGTGTCTTTACCGGAATTGCGGCATTTTTCGGCGCATTCATGAATATGAATTATCTGTTTGCCGGAACAGTGAGTGTAAATCCATTACTCTTTTTGCTTGAATTATTCTTAATTCTTGCCTGGCGAGTTGCCGGTTGGTACGGACTGGACAGGTGGCTACTTCCTCTTCTTGGTACTCCGTGGAAACCAGGGAAGCTTTTTAAAAAATAACTTCACCGCTTGACTGTTCTTGGTTCGTATATTGCAGTAAAATCATGGGTTATGTTGGAAAATTAAATCTTAAAAAGAAAGCGCAATGGTTGCGCAAACAAGGATTATCTTATAAAGAAATTATTGCTCAAATTCCGGTTTCTAAAGATACGATAAGTAAATGGTGTCGAGATATTCTACTTACAGATAAACAAAAAGAAAAACTGCTCTAAAACAAATTGAGTGGTCAAAGAAAAGGATCATTGGTTGCAGCGGAGAATAAAAGAAATAAACGAATTGAAGCAATAGAAAAAATTACTCAGAAAGCAATAAAAGATGTAGGTGAGATAACGGATCGAGAAATGTTTTTATTGGGGATTGCCTTATATGCTGCAGAAGGAACAAAAGCAGATAAACATGGAGCTTTTTCAAATGCTGATCCTAATCTTATTTCATTTATGACAAAGTGGTTTGTTACTTGTGTGCATGTACCGAAAGAAAAATTACGTGGTCGGATATGGATACATAATAATTTAGATGAAGAAGTAGCCAAAAGATTTTGGGCACATCTCACTAAGGTTCCTCTTGATCAATTTGTTAAATCGTATGTTGTTAATAGGAAATCAAAAAGTATGAGAAAAAATATTCATCCATACGGTGTATTTACTGTTAGTTTTTCGGATGCAACAATCCACAGAAAGATAATGGGATGGATTTATGCTCTATTTGATGATAAAATGAGCACATATTCCGCGATAGCTCAATGGTAGAGCAGGAAGCTGTGTTAGCAGCCTTTATAAGAAATTATAGAGTGAAAAGTGGGTGAATTCAGGAAACGTCTTAAGTCGATAATCCTGAGCCAAGCTCCGATTAAATCGGAGAAGGTGCAGAGACTAGGTGAGTACACCAATTAGCGCCCGCCACCTGTGCTGAAAAGTATGGTGATGAGATAGTCCAATAAGTAACTTCAAGGTTCTAGGTTCGAATCCTAGTCGCGGAGCAAAATGACCCACAAAAGTTCTTAATATAACCACTAAAACTTGTCCAACCTATTTTTTAATTTCTAATTTTTTAGGAGATATTCTTGGAGTGTTTCAGGACCTTTGGTATCAGGAAAAGCGACATCTCCTATAATAATCTTGATTGGTTTATCAGAAAAAGGACTCCTAAATAAAACAGTACCCTCTCTTTCATTAAAATCTTCAAATCTTTCTGCCCATGCTGATAAATCTTCTCCCGCAAAAATGATAGGAAAGTCTCTTTTTCTGGATAACGCAAGGAGTGTTGGAGTAAGTCTTGATCCTCCTGCAAGAATAAAGGTAGAATTTACTTTTATTCCAAACTTTCCTCTTCCACACGAAAATAAGCCTAATTCTAAATCAGGAAAACTATCTCCAGCCAACGTAACATTTACTTCAGGGGTAGTATCATCTACTAAGAGTTGCTTTCCTAATTTACTAATTACCCAATTGGCAGCACGTGCTTTTGACCCCCTGTTAGGTAATAAATAAAATCTATAGACACCTTTTGCAGGACTGCTGTCATCTAGAAATCGCAGGTTATTTACATCCTCTGGCAACATTTCTGTCAATGCTCCAACATTAATTCCAAGTTTTCTAAAGCTTTCTTCAAATGTAACTAGTTCATCCAGTCTGCCTTGTCCTCGCAGCATACTATATGCAGTGAAATTTCTTCTTAAAAACTCTAAACGAGTCTGAAATATAAGTTTATTAGTTAATCCTTTTTCTGTATCTGTGGGATCAGAAAGAGCTATTGCTTTAATTCTATAATCTGGTGGTGCCATATATGCTGTTCCATTTGTATAGCCTTCCATGGTTTCTTCAGATGAAAGTTTAACTAAGGAAGCCTCTGGGTCAAGTGCATGAATTACTTGCATTGTTACTTTTCTCCAGTGCTCTGGCTCAGAACGCATCAATTGTGCATGTTCTTCATCCCTTACATAACCACCGCCATAGCTATCTTTTCGCCGGACATAGATTTCTGTTCCAGTAGATGAAATAATTACTGGAGCATTAAGCACTCCTTCAGGCTCATGTTCTCTGGGATCTCCATATGATTTTATAGCCGTCTGAGGATCTACATGAAGATGAGGAGGCAAGCGATAAAAATTTGGACTTTTTAATCGTTGTTCTTCACTCAATACCCATTCTATACTTCGTGATGTCGCAACACACAAGACCTTCGCTTGGGATTCAAGCAAGCTACGAACAGCATTTGTGGCTGCATACGTTTCAGGATGTCTTAAAACGGTTAGTGTATCATCTAAATCAGACACAAATAGCTGATAAGGTTTTCCAAAAGCTCTTGCTTCTAATAATTGTTGAAGAGCGGTAGAATGAGCGTATAAAAAGTCGCTGCTTTTTGTTTCAGGGGAATAGAATTTTTGTTCAAGCTTCATACTGTTAATTGCTAGGAGGTTGTAGTTTCCCGTCTTTTATAAGACCTCTTGCCATCATCTCTTTCTCAATCAATTTTGTATTAGCTTGATAGCCTTCCATATAGACATATCCATCTCCAATGGCGGATACATAAAGAGAGTAGAGAAACTCATTATTTGCCGATTGCAGAAAAAGACTTAATTCTGCTGGTTCTTTTTGCGAAAGCACAAATTTACATACCCTTGCGTTTATTAAGAAGTTTCTTGTTTCAATTATCTGAGCTAAATTTTCTAGTGTTCTAACTGCTGAGTGATTGAGCCTGTCTTCTATCGTAGGATCGGCTTTTGCTTCCTCAGCATCCATTTGGAGAGCATACAAAAATTGTACAGAAAGTAACCCTAAAGAGTCTATTATTTGTTCTACTTTACGTTCGTGAGATCCGGTAATAATGACGTCGTCTATAACTAATAAATGTTTACCCTTTATATAGTCTCCATCTATTCTAATGCCATTTCTTCGCATTATTACTTCTCTTTCTTCTAAAGATCTGGTGCCGTAATCTCCTTCCTCGACATGTGCTCTGTGGATTTTTATATTGTCACTAGCAGGTAAGCCTTGTGTGTATCGCAGATAACTTATAGCATCTTGAAAAGCAGTAGCTATTGCGTGTGAGGCAGTAGGGACATATTTAAATGCAGAAGAAGTGATAACTACTTGCTCATTGCCATAAATAAGCTCTGGACGAGTTTGGGCTAATACTTCTGCAAGACCAAATGCATATAATCTTGCTATGCTTCCATCACCGTATTTAAATCTACTATAACTTTGTGTATCAAAAGGCATTCCATTTTGACCCACAATTTCCCCCCCCCATGCTCCTAATAGAATGTAAAGCAACCCTAGGTAATCTTTCCACTCGCATATTGTACTATGAGTCTATATAAGTTGTCAACTTAGAATCTGTTTATATGCAACTATAGAACTTAAACAATTCGCTTAAATTAACTTAGATAGTTGAGGATTTATGAGAAGCACTGTGTAGTTTTTTAATCTCAAGCCATCTTTGCCGAAGCTCACCCATATAGCGAACGTCCTGCATCACGTGCAGTACGTTTTCATAGGGATCGTTGTCAACCTTAATTTGAGCCTGTATACTGAGTCTAGGACTTGGGAGCAAGGTTATATTTAGAACATTTCATACCCCATAATAGTCTTTTATTATAAACACTTGAGACACAATATATTGACAAACTATCATACATATGATACATTTTTCATATGATGTACACCTCATTTGATGACTTCTTTACGGTTTTGGGCAGTAAGCAACGAGTTAAAATTCTCCAATTTCTCAATAGAGAAGGACCAAAAAGCGTCTCTGATATTGGCAGTAGGTTAAAAATTGAGCAATCGGCCGTATCGCATGACATGAAGAGGCTTCTTAGTTGTCATTTTGTTTCAGTACAAAGAAACGGCAAAGAGCGTATTTATGAAATCAACAAAGAGACTATTCAGCCGCTTTTTAATCTGATCAGAAAACATGTAGAAACCTATTGTGTAAAAGGGTGCGAACATTGGGAGTAAATATATGATAGTTAATGTAAAGCTTATTAATAAAGAAGAAATTGCTAATGAAACCATGGCGTTCCACTTTGAAAAACCAGAAGAATTTGCTTTTAAAGCAGGACAATTTGGAGATTTTACAATTCTCAATCCTTCAGAAACAGATGAAGAAGGAAATGTGAGAGGATTTTCTCTTTCGCATGCGCCATATGAAACTGATTTGATGATTACTACACGCATGCGGGACACAGCTTTCAAAAGAGTTTTGAAGAATTTGTCTATTGGGACAGAGGTAAAGTTGGATGCTCCATATGGTAGCTTTACGCTGCACAAAACAGAAACAACTCCTGCGGTATTCCTCACTGGCGGTATTGGTATTACTCCTGTCAGAAGCATAATTGCTCAGGCCTCACATGACAAGTTGCCGCACAAGATAACATTGTTTTACTCTAATAAAACTCCAGAAGACACTGCTTTCTTGCAGGATTTGCAGTCATTTGCAAAAGAAAATCCTAACTTTATCTTTGTTCCTGTTATGACACGGGATGAAACATGGCAAGGAGAAAAAGGACATATTACAAAAGATATGTTGACTAAGTATATTCCTGATCTCACAACTCCTCTTTACTACCTATCCGGCCCTGCAAGCATGGTAGCAACCATGAGGCAGATACTAACGGATGCGCAAGTTAATGAGGACAATATTAGAACCGAGGAATTTTCAGGATATTAAATGTTATGCAAAAAATTGTATTAGCCTTTTCAGGTAGTCTACGAAAAGAATCCTTTAGTACCAAGTTGGTCAAAGCTTTTGGTGAATTAGCTCCAAAAGATATTGATTTTCGTATAGCAGATATTAGTAAGCTACCACTATACAATCAGGATGACGAGTTGCCCGAACCTGATTTTCTCTTAGAATTGAAAGCCCAATTAAAACCAGCACATGCTGTGCTGCTAGTAACACCGGAATACAACCGTTCAATCCCGCCGGTTCTTAAAAATGCGCTTGATTGGGTATCACGTCCACCCATGCTGCCGGGTACGGGACCTTGGGCAGATAAGACTACGGGGGTAGTTGGTGTTTCTCCATATACACTTGGTGCTGTTAGTGCCGTATTTCATCTTCGTCAAGTTTTAACATTTTTAAATATGCCTGTTATGCAACAGCCGGAGTTTTATCTGACCTTTGCAGGTGAAAAGTTTGACGAGCAAGGAAAACTGATTGATCAGACCACCAAAGAGCACATCAATAAATTTTGGAAAGCATTTGTTCCGTTTATAGAGCGTGAGACTCAAAATATTGGAAAGCCATTCGTGCAATATACAAGTGTTGAGAGTTAATCCATGAATATTACTATTAAGCGTGTTTACGAAAAACCAGGTAAAGAGGACGGGGAGCGAATTCTCATTGACAGACTTTGGCCCAGAGGTCTAACAAAAGAAAAAGTAAAAATTGATCTGTGGCTAAAAGATATTGCTCCTGCAACAGAACTCCGAAAGTGGTTTGGGCATGACCCTTTGAAGTGGGTTGAATTTAAGAAGCGATATATAGCAGAAATTAAGAAGAATACTATCGTTGTATCCCAGTTGGAAGAACAACTAAAAAAAGGAAAAGTAACATTGGTATACGCAGCAAAAGATGAAGAGCATAATGACGCGGTCGTGTTAAGAGAATACTTTGCAAACAAATGACATATGCTATATGAAGAACAATTTACCCTTTCAGTTACTTTACCATTTCGTCTAGATTATACTGTGTGGGCACTTCGAAGAAGACAGAAAAATCTTATAGATAAGTGGGATGGAAAGAAATATGCAAGAGTGTTTGTTATTGATGGAAATGCCGTTCAAGTTACCATTGAACAAAAAAATGAAACTAAGCTAGCAGTAACGGTAAGAAGTGAACATAAACTACCGGGGATAGAAAAAACAATAACAAATGTCCTAAGAAGGATGCTTGGAATAGATAAAAATCTTGATGGATTTTACAAGCTTGCAGGAAAAGATCAATACCTGAAAACTCTTGCCTCTTCTTTTCAAGGAGTTAAGCCCCCGAGATTTGCTTCAATCTTTGAAGCGTTGATTAATGCAATTGCCTGTCAACAAGTGACGCTTGATCTAGGTGTTTTACTGTTAAATAGGTTAGCTGAAAGCTACGGCAAAAAATTTGCAGATCAGCATGCGTTTCCAAGGCCTGAAGATTTGATTGATGTACCGGAAGATGATTTGAAAAGCTTAGGATTCAGTTACCAAAAATCACAGGCAATTATCTCTCTTGCAAAATCAATAATAAATAGGGAGATCAGTTTTGATAACTTTGAAGATTTACCAAATGAAATAATTGTTACTCGTCTCATGGAAATTAAAGGGATAGGTCGTTGGAGTGCAGAATATATGCTCTTAAGAGGACTTGGCAGGATAGATACATTTCCGGGCGATGATGTGGGAGCACAAAAAAATCTTATGCTACTTATGAAATTACAAGAAAAACCTAATTATGATGAAATAAAACAAGTAACAAAACAGTGGAATCCCTATGCAGGATTTGTATATTTTCATTTGTTGCTTGATAAATTGCAAAAGAAAAATTTACTATGAAAGGAGGTGAATATTTTAATGGATAAACATTGTTGTGAGAATTGTGACAAGTGTGCTTGTTCTCACGGTGGTCATGGAATGGGCATGATGATGGAGTGCTGCGAAGAGCATAAAATGTCAAAGGAGCACTTGGAGCATAAGAAAAAGATGCTTGAGGAAAAACTCAAGTGGGTAAACGAGAAGTTGGGAGAAAAGTAAAGTCTCCATAAATACGACTTACGCAAATACGCAAAAATGATTCAAAAATTAAAGCGTACAATGCGTGAGTCGTATAAGCTAGACCAATATGATAACCGAAATAATTGGCATGTTTGGGGCAATTCTTGCAGGAGTTGCCTATCTTCCGCAAATCACACATCTTATAAAAGAACATTGTTCTGCAGGAATTAGCAGAAAAGCCTATGTGCTTTGGCTAATTTCATCCGGGGCAATTCTTGCTCATGCTATAGCTATTACCGCAATTGTGTTTATAGTCCTCTCTGGATTGCAGCTTGTTGCGACTTTTCTTATCCTTTTCTTCTCGGAGAAGTACAAAGGGACTTGCGCATTTCACGCTCATCTTAAATAATTCGTTCTTGAGTATTGTAATCTCTTAATTTCTATCCACCTCTGCTTCATTTCTCCAAAATATCTAACATCTTGAAATGCTTGAATAATTGTAGCGAAATCAATAGTTATTGTTATCCAAGGCTGGGGGAGCACATTTATATTTAGAACTCTTCAAGGCAATGACCATCCTCTTATTATAACTAAAGAACATTTTGTGTTATTTCTTGACAATAAATAACTCCGGTGGTAATATACCCCCATAGGGTATATATGGCATACAGACCTAATGATATACAAGAAAGAATTTTACATCGACTCAAAATTGCAAAAGGGCAACTTGAAAACGTCATGAAAATGGTTGAAAGCGATGCTTATTGCATAGATATTATTCATCAAATGCAGGCTGTAGAAAAAGCAATAATGCAGACAGAAGGACTTCTTTTGGAAAATCACTTAAAGGGCTGTGTTACTGACTCTATAAGACAAGGAAAGCAGGAAGAAGCTATAAAAGAAGTCATGGAAGTCTTCAAGAAATCGAAATAAAATAATCTTATGCAACTGGATAAAGTTATTGTTGTGATGCTTGGTATCACAGGGATTATTTTTACGTACTGGTTCTTTCTTATGAAGAAAGATAAAGTTGTAAAAGCAGAAAATTCAGTTGATATTCTAGTAGAGGGTGGCTATTCACCAAATGCAATTTCCATTCCAAAAGGAAAAACAACAATACTCAATTTTTTAAGACGCGATCCAAGTAGCTGTTTGGAAGAAGTTGTCATTCCCAATTTTAAGATCCGTAAATTTCTTCCACTCAATACCAATGTTGCTATCCCCATTAGTCCAGATAAAGCAGGAGAGTACGAAATTGTCTGTGGCATGAATATGTTTCACGGAAAGATATTGGTAAAATAATATGGCAAATAAAAAAACATTTTCAATTGAAGGGATGCACTGTGCATCTTGTGTGAATGTTTTAGAGCGAGCATTAAAAAAAGTACCAGGAGTTGTTGATGCAACGGTTAACTTAGCTTCTCAGAAAGCAACAGTTGCTTATGATGAGAAACAAGTGACCGATACACATCTTGCCTCAGCAGTACAAAATGTCGGATATAACGCACTTTTAGGCAATAAGGAACGTTCGGAAGCAGAAGAGAAAATAGCAAAACAAAAAGAGCTGAACGATTTGCGAAATAAAGTGATTGCGAGCTTGTTTTGTGGAGCACTTATTCTTTGGGGTAGTTTCCCAGGAATTATGCAGACCTCTCCTTCTTTTCTCCAAAACTTCTTTATTCAGTTTTTCCTTGCTCTCCCTATACAATTTTGGGCAGGATTAAACTTCTATGGGGCTACTATTCCAGCACTCAAACACCGAACAGCAAATATGGATACACTGGTTGCTCTGGGTACAACAGTCGCATTTGGATTTTCAACCATCATTACCTTTTTCCCACAACTCGTAAAACAAGCAGGGATAGAACCTATGCCCTATTTTGATGTCGCAACTATTGTGATTGGCCTTATTTTGCTAGGTCGCTACTTTGAAGCGTCAGCCAAAGGACAGACAAGTGAAGCAATTAAAAAACTCATCGGTCTACAAGCAAAAACAGCGCGAGTTATTCGAGACAGAAAGACAATAGATATTCCTTTAGACGAAGTTGTTGTTGGGGATATTGTACAAGTGCGACCAGGAGAAAAAATACCAGTAGATGGAATTATTGAAGAGGGAGAGTCATCTGTGGATGAATCAATGATAACTGGAGAAAGCATTCCAAGCGATAAAGTAAAAGGAGACACAGTGGTGGGAGCAACAATGAATAAATTAGGAACATTTACTTATAAGGCGACTAAAGTAGGCTCTGAGACGATGCTTTCTCAAATTGTAAAATTGGTGCAGGAAGCACAGGGTAGCAAAGCGCCAATTCAACGCCTAGCAGATGTCATTTCTTCCTATTTTGTACCAATTGTTATCATGCTGGCAATTGTTACTTTTGTCCTATGGTATGTTTTTGCAGGATCACTACTTTTAGCTCTTCTGAGTATGGTAGCCGTTCTTATTATTGCCTGTCCTTGTGCAATGGGACTTGCAACTCCAACAGC
Organism: Patescibacteria group bacterium; assembly: GCA_035457005.1. Classification (GTDB taxonomy): domain Bacteria; phylum Patescibacteriota; class Microgenomatia; order Levybacterales; family UBA12049; genus DASQJJ01. The sequence goes on along the minus strand of DATICB010000004.1, from coordinate 34,038 downwards.
TATTATGGTTGGTACTGGCAAAGGAGCAGAGCATGGGATTCTTATCAAAGATGCAGCAAGTTTGGAAACAGCACATAAAATAAATGCCATTGTTTTTGATAAAACAGGGACACTCACAAAAGGGGAACCAGAGGTTACTGATGTTATTTCGTTTGGTCTTAAGGAAAAAGACTTACTCAGTCTTGCTGCTTCAATTGAAAAAGGGTCTGAGCATTCCCTGGCTGAAGCAATTATTAAAGAAGCAGATAAACAAAATGTAAGCGTAGAAAGAGTAACGAAATTTCATGCTATCTCAGGTTTTGGAGTTGAAGCACTAATAGAGAAAGACAATATCTTTTTTGGTAACAGAAAGTTAATGCAAAGAGAAAAAATAAATATTGAAAAAATTGAAGAGCAGATTGCTCACCTAGAACGCATGGGCAAAACAGTAATGATTTTGGCAAAAAATAAAAAATTGGTAGGACTAATTGCTGTTGCTGACACCGTTAAAGAATCAACAAAAAATGGAGTTAAAAAACTGCAAGATATGGGCATTGAGCCAATTATGATAACAGGAGATAACACTCGAACAGCACAAGCAATTGCAAAACAGATTGGTATTACAAGAGTACTCGCAGAAGTCTTGCCTGAAGGAAAAGAAAAAGAGATAGAAAAAATTCAAAAAGAAGGGAAAGTTGTTGCAATGGTAGGAGATGGAATCAATGATGCTCCAGCTCTTGCTAAAGCAGATGTTGGTATTGCCATGGGGACAGGAACAGATGTTGCCATTGAAGCAGCTGACATTACTTTAATAAATAAAGATTTAAGTGCAGTGAGTTCTGCAGTGGCACTTTCTAAAAAAACAATGAGAACCATAAAGCAAAATCTTTTCTGGGCATTTGGCTACAACATTATTCTTATTCCCGTCGCGATGGGAGTATTATATCCACTCTTGCACATACTCTTGAATCCTATCTTTGCATCAGCCGCAATGGCATTGAGCTCTATCTCTGTCGTAACAAATTCACTGAGACTAAAAGGAGCAAAAATATAATGGGTAATGCAAACTTGTTTACAATCTTCTTAACAGGACTCCTTACAGGAGGACTTACCTGTATGGCAGTCCAAGGCGGACTACTTGCTGCTACTTTAGTTCAATCTGAAGAAGAACGCTTAGAAGAAAAAGCGAAAGGCGGAAATGCTTTCCCTATTCTTGCATTTCTTGGGTCAAAACTTCTGGCATATACACTTTTAGGAATGCTTCTAGGTTGGCTAGGATCATTCTTTCAGCTTTCCATTTCATTGAAGGTTACTTTACAAATTGCAGTTGCAATATTTATGTTAGGAACAGCAGCAAATATCCTAGAAATTCATCCAATCTTTCGCTACTTTATTATTCAACCTCCAAAGTTTTTGACTCGTCTTGTCAGAAAACAGTCAAAGAGTAAAAACCTTTTTGCTCCTGCAATACTTGGTGCATTCACGATCTTTATTCCTTGTGGAACAACGCAAGCAATCATGGCATTGGCTGTTGCAACAGGAAACCCATTACTTGGAGCCTCTGTTATGTTTGCCTTTATTCTTGGAACTTCTCCTGTATTCTTTATTCTTGGGTACTTTGCAACCAAATTGGGAGATATGTTTCATGAAAATTTCATGCGTCTTGCTGCTTTTGCTCTCATCCTTCTTGCAATCTTTAATATTAATAATGCTATATCTCTCACGGGAAGTAATTTGACACTGGGAAATATGTGGAACGGTTTTTGGTGCACAGTAAGTTTTTGTTCCACTAGTAACTCTCAAACGTTAGGACAACCCGTAAGCCAAGCAACAATAACTATTGGTGCTGTCGGATATAATCCCAACTCCATAACAGTAAGAGCAGGAAGTCAGGTAACATTGCATTTACAAAATAAGGAAGGGACAAGCTGTATTCAGGCGTTTACTATTCCCCAGCTTGGTATTCAGAAAGTAGTACCTGTTGGAACATCAGCAGACATATCCTTTACTGCACCTACTCAGACAGGACAACTTCCTTTCATGTGTAGCATGGGAATGTTCAAGGGGGTGATAAATATCATATGACAAAGAAAATACAATTAAAAATAACAGGGATGCACTGTACCAGTTGTGCAATGAATATAGACGGTGAATTAGAAGATACAGAAGGAGTGAAAGAATCCAATACTAATTATGCAAAGGCAGTAACAGAAGTGCAATTTGACACAGATAAATTGACTCATGAAGAAATAGTATCTATCATAAAGAAGGTTGGTTATACTGCTCAGCCAATTGAGAAATAACATGATCAAACTAAAGTTAACAATAATTCTTTTAGTCTTTGGTATTTTATCTATTACCTCTATAAATACATCTCACGCTCAAATGATGGGTACCTATGGAACAACCCCTTCTGTCACTGCAAGTCCAACAGATATTCAACAACAACAAGACGAAGCACAAGGAAAACAACTCTTCCAAGAGTTGCAAAACAATCAAACAAATTGTCAAAAACTAACTAGTAGTGACTTTGAAAAGATAGGCGAGTATGTGATGAGCCAGAGATTCAACAATACAAATGCTCATATCCAGATGAATGATAACATTAAAGGAATGATGGGAGATAATGGTGAAGAAAATATGCACACGCAACTTGGTATCACTGCAGCGGGCTGCAGTACTAATAGAAAAGGAGGTGGAAATACTATGATGGGTTGGAATGGTTTTGGCATGATGGGAAGCTATGGTGTTAATGGGGGATTCTGGGGATTTCTATTTAGTGGCATAATATTACATACGCTTATTTGTATTGATTTGATTCTTTTAGGTGTTTGGCTTTGGAAGCAAATCAGAAAGAAATAACAAGAAAGTATACGATTTTAGTAGCTTCCAAATTTGCGGATTAAAATTGATCTCTCTGGTATAATTGAGCAATGACGAGAAATCCATTTATTAACGCAGGTGCAGCAGCGCTCTACATTGCTGGTATTGTTTCAATCATGTTTTTTGGGCTAGCACGCAGTCACCCAGATAATTCTGTTTTTACGCCAATTGCATTTGTTTCACTCTTTACGCTTTCTGCTGCTGTTATGGGATATCTTTTTCTGTATCAGCCTCTTATGCTTTTTTTGGATGGACATAAAAAGCAGGCGGTCAATCTTTTTCTGCAAACAGTTGCTGTTTTTGCCGGAATTACAGCGATTGTTTTTATTTTACTTTTTTCAGGGGTTATTAAATAGCTCCACGTAGTTTATCTAAAATATCTATGGTAGCAATTCATTTTCAATCACAACTTTTTACTATCCATGATTGGGTCATTCTCAAGTTACCCGAAGAAGCATCGAGCAAGCTCCCATCAAGAGGAATGATTATGGTAAAGGGAAGGCTGAATGGCACTGCTTTCAAAACCTTGCTTGAGCCAGATGGGAGATATGGAAAGGGAATAAAGTCAAGTCATTGGTTTGCGCCAGATAAAAGCCTTCTCGATAAAGCGCATGCAAAAGTAGGGGATACTGTTAATGTTGAGTTGGAACCAACAAAAGAATGGATCGAGCCAGAAGTGCCTAGTGATGTACAAAAAGCCTTGTCTACTTCTGCAAAGGCTCAGGCTTTATGGAAGGATATTACTCCAATGGCTAGATGGGACTGGATTCGCTGGGTGAGGGCAGTCAAAACAGCAGAAACACGACGAAAACATTTGGTGGTCATGCTCGATAAACTTAACAAAGGCATGAGAAGACCGTGTTGCTTTAATCGCAATCTTTGCAGCGAGCCCCATGTGTCACATAATTGGGTACTTCTTGAGCCAGACCAAAAATAAGTTTAGGTGCTAAAGTCTTGTTGGAAATAAGGTTTTGTTGTTAAAACACTCACGGATACTATCAATGTCGAGTGGATTTGTTGCTGTTCCAGACGTATTGATCATTGGAGAGAGCGCGTCATAAATTGTGACCAACTGTTCTGGTAAAGCATCTTTCGTTAGGATGCCGTTGTCTATTTTATAGCGTATACCAGCAATTCCAGCTATGAGCTCGCATGTCATGACAACAGATACGTCATCAATTAATCGAGAAGCATAGAGAGATTGCTGGAAAAGTCCTGAAACACTATCCTCTATAGAGTTTTGGAAAGATATAGAAAAACTGTCAGTTAGATTAGATTGTGAATCCCTGACAATTTTTTGAAGTACTTGGCCGGCAATGTTAGTGAGATTGAGCGACTGTACACCGGATTTTGGTTTTTCGTTATTACCAAACCCATCTATTGCCCCATTAAAGTGCGGGTCGCAGAGTTTTGAAAGCCTCTTAAAAGAGATGTCTGCATATTTTGCAAGGCCTAATTGTAGCGAACTTAAAATAACTGAATGTTGTGTTGTATCAAAGTTTGCATTATGGATAACATCACCTTTGTTTTTATCGCTATACGGATTTTGTGTTGCAGAGTTGATTTCAATATGGAGAAATTCCAGCAATTGATCTAATTGATTTTCAATTGTTGCTGCAACCTGAGGGAAAGAGCGAAAACTAATAGGGTCTTGTAAGTTTCTGCCTCTTCGCAATTGCTTCTTTTGCTCTAAAGGTTTATTGATTCTTTCTATAGTCTCGGTCATTTTTGGGAGAGGCCGTGCATCTGCTACTCGTAAATCGACTGCTTCTGTTTGACTGTCGAAAGCATAACTAGTAATTGCAAAAACAGCATAGCCAATGTCCATGAGGCGTTCAACATTTGAGGCAAAAACAGCAGAGATTGCTTCAGGGTAATAGTTTCCTGCAATCAGTGCCAAATCTTCTCCTGGCTCGAGAGTAAAATCTTTATTCTTATTCATCCACCATTTTGCAAATATTGCAGCTGAATTAAGATCGCCATGCCCATTTCCTATCGCGGGTACGCTGGGGAAATCTTTTGCGTCAGTTGTGTTGAAAACATCAACCAATTTGTTTATAAGTTGTGGTCTTACTGCGCCAATACCACCAGAGAGAAAACTGTTAATTTGAATAGCAAGCATTGCCTTGCTTATTTCTGGTGGCAAATACCCTAATGCATTTGTAGTAGTTGCTGTTGCTGCGATGGTAACATCTGTGTTGTTGTTTTCTTCGTTAAGGGCAATATCTTTTCTTGAGCCTAATCCTGAATTTCCGCCATATATTCTTCTGTCTTTTGTTTTAGCAGTATAAATTTGATGTGCCTTCTCAGCATTGCCCATGGCAATGGGATCAATAGCTATTGGTATTGTTTCCCCACGCGTAATGGCAAATATATGGTGTGGTTCCAAGTCTTTTCCGTTCAGTTGAAGTACATTGTTAGGTAATTCACAATTTTCTTTCACATCGTGCACAGTTTATGTGCTGTAAGCGAAAGCTCTCCATGCATATCTGTGCTGCATTGATACAATGATCATTCTCCTGTATGTTTGTCATATGACAAGAGCAGCAGAAAAACCGTTCACGGGAAGTATCCAGAAAATAAGACTCGCGCGCTACAGAGGAGACGAAATAGAAATGTGCGAACCAGGTGCTGGGTGGGTTGGATGTAGACCCCCAGAGGGAATAAACTGTAATCCAGGCCCTGACTATGGTTCTGACTGCAAGCCCCGACGAGAAAGTCATACACTAGACTAATTGATTCAAAAATTTTGTGTAACGAGCTCTGTTTGCAATACATATGCTACTTCTTTTATATTTTCTCCAAATGCTCTTTTAAGAAATAAAGGCTTTTCTGGTTTTTGAATCTCGTTACATATTGTTGGTAAATCAGTAAATTTAATTGGCAACTTCCGCGGATCTTCTTGTAGTGCGCAACCATAATAAAGATTTGTTGCGGAGTATTTCTGGGTAAACTCTTGAATAGTGTTTTTGGGACCAAACAAAAAGAGAAAATAGATTCTATTGGTTTTCCCATAAACGTCTGCTAATTTACCGAGAGTTAGTCCGCTGCAAAAAATATCATCGATAATAAGGAGATCTTTTCCTCTAAAGAAAGGGAAATGATGTGACTGAATTGTATTGCGTGTCACAGAAAGGTTAATGTGTTCAATTCTCTGAGACAATTCGTATTTCTGAAGAGATCTATAGATTTGCCGTCCTCTTTTACTTATTGAAAGCACTACATTATAAGAAATCTCTTTACTACTCGTATGCAATTTCTTTATAAGCTCATGTTCATCTATAAATTGCAGGTTTGTTTGGGCTAAGTTTTTTAATTTATCTTTCGTCTTTGCAGGAATGTGCATATATTCAGGAATAGAAATATACAGCTTTTGAAGCGGCAATTGTTGTAATTCATGCATTTTTCTATACGTTTCAGTGGGGTTGAAATTATTCACGCACTACATATAGCAGTGCTGACTATATGAAACCATGCGAAGGAGATGCTTATTGCTTGTACAAGCTTTGGCTACATAGTGTATAGTGAAGACATGGCCAAACGGAATGCTAAGAAAAAAAGAACCCATTCACGAAAAACTGCAAAACGGTTGGAGAAAAAGCGTCTTATGCTGGAAGCAAAAAAGAAGAAACACTCCTAAATCTTCGAAATACTTATTTTTTCTTTTTTAAAGAAGTTACGACAAGCGCGCATGCGGCAAAAAATATAGCAAAATCGCGAAATAAAATATCGGTTTGCGAAAGATTCGCAATAATAATTGCAAGAAGCGTGATAGCTGCAAGAAATGTTGCAAGAAACGTTTTCCAGCCAGACATAATCCACAGAGCAAGAAGTAGTTGGAAAAAAGAAAACCCATGCAATAAAAATGTTGGTTGAAAAAAAGTAAAAAGAAATTTGGGAAAATAGCCAATCCAATTGTAGGGTTCAATAAAAGCAGCAACAGCGGCGTAAGCAAAAACACTAGCAATGCTGAGTCGAAGTAGAAGTGAAACCAAAGCTTCCCGCTTCATATATTCAGTATACAACTTTTGTTCAAGACATTTTTTGTAATATATATCAGAGCCATTGACTCGTTAGAAAAGTCTGCTATAGTTGCCTCATGGAAGAGGCGGTGACATTCCGAAATCCCGAAGAATACGAAATAGGCGAGATCATTCTTACGGATGAGCAAATTAATCAGAGAATTGCGGAGTTGGCGCAAGATATTGCCACTACGCATAACGGAAAGCAGCTGCTTGTTGTCGGTCTTCTCAAAGGCGGCTTCCGTGTTACATCGGATTTAGTAACACAGCTGCACGATAAAGGCCTGACAGATATAGAGATAACTTTTCTCAAAACAAAAAGTTACTTGGACAAAACAGAATCCCAACAGGACCCAGTGATTACGCAAGATATTGATGTTAACCCAGAAGGAAGACATATGTTACTTGTTGACGATATTGCAGACACGGGAAAAAGTCTGAAAATGGTTGAAGAAAATCTTTCTGCAAGGGGAGCTGAATCAATTACATCGTTTGTTTTGTTGGACAAGCCGTCTCGACGAGAAGTTGATTTTGTCCCAACCTATATTGGATTTACGATTCCCAATATTTGGGTTCAGGGAAGAGGCATGGATACCAATGAAAAAGGCAGAGCAGATAGACATATTCGTCGAGGGCCGTATTTTATTTAATTAAAAGAAATAATATGCAACACAAAACCTATCACAAAGATCGAAGTCTCTGGGCAAAAGGCGACATGGAAGATGATGTCTGTGTTGGGTATTGGGAGTGGTACAGAAAAGATGGAACAAAAATGCGCAGTGGTTATTTTGAAAAAGGGAAGCAGACAGGAACGTGGACAACGTATGATACAAAAGGAAATGTTGTTAAGGTAACAAATTTTGATAAACATAAATAGCTCTCCCCTATTATATGCCTTGACAAGTATATTCCTCTGGAGTAATATTTAAATATTATGAATCCTCAAATATTCACCGTTTTATCAGAGCAAAATAGACTCGATATCGTGGAGCTTTTGCGAGCCGGTGCAAAACCTGTTAATGAAATTACTGCAAGGCTCAGACTCAATCAGCCGCAAGTCAGCAAGCACCTTCGGGTTTTGGCAGATGCCGGAATTGTGAATGCTCACCACATAGCACAGCAGCGGTACTACCAGCTTCAGCAAAAACCATTTAAGGAATTGGAATTATGGCTGGATAGGTATAAAAATATCTGGAATGAAAGGGGGTGAAAAAATGACAGTACAAAAAATTACACCGTTTTTATGGTTTGATAACCAGGCAAAAGAAGCAATGGAATTTTATACATCTGTTTTTAAGAATAGTAAAATTGTCAGTATTTTATATTACCCAAAAGGATCGCAGGAAGAACATTTAAAGGGTATGGAAGGGAAAGTGCTCACTGGTATTTTTGAGCTTGATGGAGTGCGTTTTATGTGTCTTGACGGCGGACCGATTTTTAAATTCAATGAATCCGTTTCGCTGTATGTGGAATGTGACGGACAAGAAGAAGTTGATTATTTCTGGGAAAAGCTATCCGCTGTGCCAGTGTCCGAGCAATGCGGATGGCTAAAAGACAAATTTGGCGTCTCGTGGCAAATTATTCCAAAACAAATGGATAGCATTTTAGCTGGACCGGACAAAGAAGGTGCAGCACGAGCAATGCATGCAATGATGCAAATGAAAAAAATTGATCTTGCAAAATTGCAAGAAGCGTACGAAAATGCCTAATTTGCACATAAACGTTTAAGACACAAGTTGATATTTTCCTAATTTGTATAAAATTGGGAGATCATATGGTTATATTGTGATATACTTAAGACATGAGACTAAAATTACTGACCAAAAAACAAGAAACAAAAGATGTGACCTCTTTTGTTTTCGAATACCCAGAAGGATCTTCTTACACTGCTGGACAATTTTTCCATTATGTCCTGCACCACAGGCCAACAGATGACAGAGGTTCTGACAGATTCTTTACCAATGCTGCAGCACCGTTTGAAAAGCAAGTACGAATTACGACACGGGAAACAAAAGAGACAGGAAGCAGTTTTAAGAAAAAACTCTTTTCCCTTGTTGAAGGGAAAACAATTGAGGTATCAAATATGAGTGGCGACTTTGTTTTGTCAGAAGGAAATGCTGAGCACGTTTTTATTGCAGGTGGTATTGGTATTACGCCGTTTCGGTCAATTCTTGCCGAGCTTTCTCATAAAGGTGCGATGCCGCACATAACACTTTTGTATGCAAATAAAGATAAAGACAACATTGTGTACAAAGAAGAATTAGAAACTATTGCAGCACAATTCCCTACCTTTAAAATTATGTATGTATTTTCTCCCGAGCATATTGATGAGAAAAAAATAAAAGAAGTGTTCCCGGATTTTGCAAAAAAAATCTTTTATGTCTCAGGACCAGAACCAATGGTTGATGCATTGGGTGAAACACTTAAGACAATGGGATTACCAGAAGAACAGATAAAACAAGATTGGTTTCCAGGATATCCTCAAGAATAATTTTTCACTACTTATACATAACAATAATGTGTTGGTTGGGTTTTAGAATAATATTTCGATATGCTTCAATTTTTTGATTATTTACCAATACTTCTATGTGACGTGAAGAAGATGTTTGAAAAGAAAATATCTGCTGTGGAGTAAAAGTTTTTTTCCATACATCGAAAAATTGTCCAAGACTAAATGTTTGATTATCGTTTGATTGTACGTATACTACTCCACTACTATCGTTGGTAAAAATATCATGCAAACAATTACCATAATCTTGTCCAATTGTTGGATCGAGCTGAAGTGTTTTATCATTTATTTGTATTGCAAGAGTAACATGAAAATCTTGTAGAATAGGCTTGGTGTAGTCAATGCATGGAACAGTGGGCAATCCGTCATATGTTGACTGGGTGAGAGCGGTATGATACAACAGCAGAGATAAGCCAATAATACCAACCAAACAGAGGAGGCCTGCTGCTACTTTCACTTTCTTCCCCTCTCCCCTTTTTTCCCAAAAACCACTTTTCTGATAAAGGGCACGAGATATCTATCGATAGTAAATGTGTCTGCAGAATTAATAATAATAGAAAAAGAAATGCCATAGAGCATAAAATGCGGCCAGAGCATTTCTCGAAAATACAGAATAGATAATGTGATGAAAACAAGTGAAATAAGAGTCGTGAGTCGTTGGCCAAATCCTATCAGAATAAAAAGACCAATTGCCATTTCCGAAAGTCCTGCACCTGCTGCAATAAAATCTGCTGGCGCATGGAAAAAATTAATTAAATGGTATTGATTATATACTTCCACGGAAAGACTTTGGTGAAGAAATTTGATACTCCAACCGGCATACAAAAGAGCAAAACCATACAGTATTCTCACAATCGGAATTTCTAGACTGCGATATTTTTGTAGAAATGAAAACAATGTTCGTTTACCAAACAGTAATACATCGAGTGAAAAAAATCGTGAACCAAAAAGAAAAAGAACAAGAAGTTCGCCAAAATAATTTGCATAGGTAATCATGTATCCACCAAAAGTAAAAGTAATGGAGAAAAAGAGAGCAAGTCCTATTACTGCTGCAAGTTCGGTGCAAAAGCCAAAGAAAATCATTACCGATAATACGAATAAAAGAAAACGAATAACTGCTCCGCCAGGAATTTGTGTAAGCGAGAGTTCAGGTCCTAAGATTGCATTAGCATAGGCTGCATAAAAAAACGATGCACTGATTGCTCCGCGAATAATCAGAGGACCAATAACAGCTGCTTTCTTAATGAGTTTGTCTAATCTGCTGGCCCATGGTGTTGCTGCCCACAAAAAGTTGAGAAGATAAAGAGCAACAACACAAAGGGTAATGACTTCGCTTGTGTGAATGTATTTTGGATCAAAAAGAGGAGCAAGTGGGTTGGTTGCAAAAGTCATGAGCCCTTGTTGAAATTCGCTATGAGTCAGGACATATGCTTCGTGTGCATGAGCAAAATGTACTGAGAGAATAAAAAAAAGACTTGTCAGGGAAATTGTTCGAAGGACACTTTTCATATATCTATAATAGTACTTTTTGGGAGAATTTTCAGATTACCAAATTTATTTTCTTGAGGTTTTTACGGTGAGTGTATAAAGGTGGCCTAAAATGCTTAATGCCAAAAGTCCCAGCGCCCAGTTGATTTGATTAGGATAGGCAAGGCCGGCAAGAATAAGTCCCAGTCCTATGCCACCCAAAACATGCGTGAGCGCATTGTACTCAACGTGTTCACTAAAAAATGCCATTGCTCTTTTGCGGTATCGAAGAAAAAGCTTGACCATATATCTACTATAACAGATATATTTCAGAGTGTGTCAAGACTCACTACTTGACAATACTTGTTAGCAGTGTAAGTATTAACGTATGGCTGGTGAATACAGTTACAGCAAGCGGCCTCTTTGGCAATGGATTCTCCTCTACGTTATTTTAGGTCTTATTGTGTACGGCCTTATCTACTATTTTGTTTTTGCTAAAAAAGGAGGTTACGTTACGCAGACAGCATCCCAGTACGCTTCCCCAACGTCCACGTCTGCTCCATCAGGAAATATTTACATGATCAGAACAGATGCTGCAAAAGGATCATATCTAGTAGATTTTGCCGGCATGACGTTATACACCTATGACAAAGACGCAAATGGCGTAAGTAATTGTTACAATGGGTGCGCGGCAGCATGGCCACCATACACATCAGGAGCAACAGCAGAAAAAACACTTCCAGAAAATATTACCGTGATTACGAGAACCGATGGATCCAAGCAGTTTGCCTGGAAAGGTATGCCTTTGTACTACTATGCAACAGACACCAAGCCAGGTGACATAACAGGAGATGGTGTTGGCGGCGTCTGGCATATTATCAAGCCGTAACGGTTACCGATACGTTTCTCTAGGTCAATAAGCGCTATGACACTTTCTTTATTATGTACAGAAGGTGGACAATCGCAGAGATTGCCCACAAAACGCGCTCATGCTACATATGTTTCACGACAACATATATAAATTAGCAAAAGAAAATAGCAACTATAGGAAAGTAGTTTATACAGGTAACAAGAGTCAACTTGTCTTGATGAGCATACCCCCCAAAGGCGACATCGGTATGGAAACACACCATGACACTGACCAGATTTTGGTTATAGTAGAAGGAAAAGGTAAGACAATATTAAATGACCAGGAATCTCCTATTGCTGAGCATGACCTTGTTTTTGTATCTGCTGGGACAGAGCACAATTTTATAAATACAGGAGATACGGATTTAAAACTGTTTACTGTCTACGCACCGCCAAATCATCCGGATGGCATTGTTGAAGCAACAAAAGTTGAGGCAGAGACAAAAGAGCCAAGTTATTAGTTAAGAAAGAGGGGGTGAGAAAATGAAAGAATTGCATGAAGGAAAGGTTGCATTGAGCGTTGGAATTTTTTTAGGTGTTTGGCACGCTATGTGGAGTCTACTCATTCTTGTTGGAGTTGCACAACCTCTTTTAGATTTTATTTTTTGGGCACACATGTTGAGTACACCATTTCGAGTAACGGGGTTTAGCTTGACGCAGGCAATAGTATTAGTCCTTGTTACTTTCGCTGTCGGGTATATTGGTGGATGGGTATTTGCAAAAGTTTGGAACATGATGCGAAAATAAAAAGTTATGTGGAAAGCGGTAAAAATTCTTGCTGTCGTAGGCATTGTTCTTGCAATTTATTTATTGTGGGAACAGTTTTTTCGTCCTCCGTTCACTGTCTGTGATATTAACCGCTTTATTAACTGTAATGCGATTATTTCAGGAAGAGTTGCTGCAATATTCGGTTTACCAACGCCGCTTATTGGCTTGGTCGGTTATGTATTTATTTTCTTATCAGCACTCTATAAAAGGAAAAAATTATTACTTAGCATGACAGTCTTTGGACTGGTATTTTGTCTCTGGATTGCCTATCAAGAATTGTTTCTTCTACATGTAATTTGCCCTGTTTGCCTCTTGTGTCAGATAGATATGATAAGTGTATTTACCATTGCGCTTATTTTGCAAAAGAAAAGAGGAATTGTATGAGTAAATCATCAGCAGGTGCAGGTGGCGCAGTTTATGGACTCGGATTTATTGGAGCAGTTGTGTATTATATAGTACACGCCACATCTTTTTGGGTGGGTGTTTTAGGTTTTGTAAAAGCAATTTTTTGGCCCGCTCTTCTTGTTTACAAACTTCTTGAATTTCTCAGAATGTAATTATTGCGAAAAACTTTTTTTCCTGATATCTTCAGGACATGGATCTTATCGACAAACTTGCATGGATTTATATAAAAGATAGGAAAATTTTATCAACTCGCTCAAAAGGAAAAGATGCGTGGTATATTCCAGGTGGAAAAAGAGAAAAAGGCGAGACAGACCAACAAGCGTTAATTCGAGAAGTAAAAGAGGAATTGTCTGTAGACTTGCTCCCGGAGACAATTACCTATATTGATACTTTTAAAGCGCAGGCACACGGTAAGCCCGAGGGCGTTTTTGTTCAAATGACCTGTTACAGCGCGGAATATAAAGGAGAGCTAATTCCTGCTGCGGAAATTGATGAAATGAAATATTTAACATCTGATACAGATCCTAGTCTTCTCTCCCCTGTCGATAGGATTATATTTGCCTACCTAAAAGAAAAAGATCTTATTGACTAAAACAGTGCAGTTTCTCAAAAGAAAATTTCTTCTCCTACTTCTTGTTGCATTTGTGTATGCTGCATATTTCTTAACCCACATACCAAAACAAGCTCCACAAATATTAGGAGCACAAAGTAATGTACAATTATTTACTGAGCCATACGATGGGAAAACGCCAATTGTAGACACGATTAATAAAGCAAACAAAACAATTGATGTTGAGGTATATTTATTATCTGATGCAGACGTAGTACAAAGCCTCATTAACGCATGTCAAAAAGGTATTGCTGTACGAGTAATGCTTGAGCAACATCCTTTTGGAGGAGGTAATGTTAATCAGAAAACAATGGATAACTTGTCTCATTCGTGTGTTCATATTCAATGGACAAATAATACATATACACTTACTCATGAAAAAACAATTGTCATCGATAATAATGAGGTTTGGATTCTTAACCAAAATCTCACGACAAGCTCATTTAGTAAAAATCGTGAATACGATGTTTTTGATACAAATATACAGGATGTTTTAGAAGTAGAAACAATATTTGCTGCAGATTGGGAAAGAAAAACGCCTGCAATTTCCGACCCAAATCTTCTTGTTAGCCCTGTGAATTCGCGAGAGAAATTGCAAGCTTTGCTTGCATCCTCAGGCAAAACACTTGATATAGAAGCAGAGGTTATTGATGATCCAGACATTGTTAGTGTACTTATTGAAAAGGCAAAGACAGCAACGATTCGAATAATTATTCCTTCTTTCACGCAGGTGAGTAGTAATAAAAAAACAGCGCAAAAACTTACTGCAGCTGGTATTTTTGTAAAAACCACGAGTAGTCCATACATTCATGCCAAACTTATTTTGGAAGATAAACATGCATACATTGGTTCTGTGAATTTAACAACACAAAGCATGGATAGTAATCGTGAAGTTGGTATTCTTATTTCACAGCAAGACATACTAGCACAACTTCATGATTATTTTGAATCTGATTGGGAAAAAGCACAGCAAGTGCAGTAGAATATACTTTATATAGTATATTCATGCGCTATTCATAATAGATATCTATGATTTCGCAATCTATGCAGAAAATATTGTCATGGCTTGTTTTGCTACTACAAAAAGGGAAGCAATTTGTCCTAGGACATAAAAAACTCAGTATTATTGGTGGTATTTTCCTTATTATTGTTATTATTCTTTGGAATATTTTTGCTCCTAAGCAGCAAGCAGTGCAATATCAAACAACGCAAGTGACAAAAGGTACGCTTGTATCTTCGATTACTGCATCTGGAACAGTGAGCGTTGCAAATAAAGTAAGTATCACCACAGCAGCAAGCGGTGTTGTAAAACAGTTATTTGTCAAATCTGGTGATAATGTTTCCCAGGGGGATAAGATCGCAGAAATTACCTTAGACAACGCAGGACAACAGCGCCAAACAGCAGCGTATGCTGCCTACCTTTCTGCACAAAATGGGTTAAATAGTGATGAAGCACAAGTGAATTCTCTTCAGGCAGCAATGTTTGTTGCCAATCAGAATTTTGTGAATGATCAAGGTGTCCCCAATCCATCTGCGCAGCAGCAAGCAGTACCAAAATATATTGAAGAAAATGACGCATGGCTTGCAGCACAAGCAGCATACGTTAATCAGCAATCGGTTATTGCAAAAGACAATGCATCTGTTTCGAATGCATACTCAGCCTACCTTTCTGCATCATCGGTTGTTACGGCACCTGCTGCAGGAGTGGTAACAGATGTACAAATTGCACCTGGAATGCAAGTTGGTACCAGTACATCAACGAGTACAACAACAACGAATTTACAAAACATTGCAAATATTAAAACCCCGGGACAGGTGTCGGTTGTGGTGAATGTCTCAGAAGTAGATGTTGCAAATGTTTCGGTTGGACAAAAAGCAACAATAATATTTGACAGTTTGCCTGATACAACATTTACTGGAACAGTGGTTGGTATTAATACGATTGGTCAGACAACATCGGGTGTGACGACATATCCTGCAACAATTGTTTTGGATAGTGCATCAGATAAGATTTACGCCAACATGAGTGCAACTGCAACGATTATTACAAAAGTTGATAAAAATGTCCTCACTGTTCCCACATCTGCGATTCAAACAAATAATGGTCAGGAATATGTACAAGTTATGAAAAATGGATCCATAACAGAAACAGCGGTTACTACAGGAGACGCTAACGATACAGACACGGTTATTGTGTCGGGACTTTCTGAAGGAGACACAGTGGTGACAGGGACAACCGGTGGGACAACAACAGGAGTTGCAGCATCGTCACCTTTTAGTAGCGGCCTTCGTATTGGCGGCGGCGGATTCGGCGGAGGTAATGCAACATTCCGTGGCGCTGGCGCGCGAGGAGGACAGTAAGTGTGGTAAATAAAAAACCTCTTATCATTGACGTATCACATCTAACAAAAGTGTATACAACAGGCGATGTTGAAACAGTTGCGCTCTCAGGCATTTCCTTCAGTGTTACCAAAGGAGAATTTGTTGCCATTATGGGACCCTCTGGTTCGGGAAAGTCAACACTCATGCATATTTTAGGAGCACTGGACACTCCAACAAAAGGCGCATATATTCTTGATGGAGATGATATTAGCAAGCTTTCCAAAGACAATTTAGCAACGATTCGTAACAGAAAAATTGGATTTGTTTTTCAGGCATTTAACCTGCTTCCCCGGACAACAGCAATAAAAAATGTTGCGCTTCCAATGCTCTACGCAGGTATACCCAAAACAAAACGACTAGAAAGAGCAAAACAACTCTTAAAAGAAGTTGGACTTGGAGACAGAATGGACCATACAAGTAATCAATTATCTGGCGGACAAATGCAACGTGTTGCAATTGCGAGGGCATTAGCAATGCAACCAAGTATTATCTTAGCAGACGAGCCAACAGGAAATATTTCAACAGTCCAAAGTGGGGAAATAATGAAAATTTTTCAAGATTTACAGAAAAAAGGTCATACCATTGTGATGATTACTCACGAGCCATCGATTGCTCACTATGCACAGCGAGTCATGCATATTCGGGACGGACAAATTTATCACGAAAAAAACGGAAAATAACTATGGAACTAGCAGAACTTTTTTCATCGGCAGTTGAGGCACTTCTTTTAAATAAGACACGAACTGCCTTGGCGATGCTCGGGATTATTATTGGTATTGGTGCAGTCATTGCGCTTGTGTCACTAGGTCAAGCAGGTCAACAAGCAGTCCAGTCCCAAATTCAATCCTTAGGGTCGAATTTATTAACAATTGTTCCCGGATCTTCGCAAACTGGTGCGGTCAGAGGGGCATTGGGAAGTACACAAACTTTAACACTTGAAGACGCAACAGCAATAACAACTTCACCTTCAGTTACCGCAGTCAGCGCAGTGTCACCAGAGATAACACGACGGTCACAAGTAACTGCAGGGCGAAACAATACCAACACATCAATTATTGGCGCAACTGCTGCCTATTCGGGTGTTCATAACGTAGAGATTGCAGAAGGGTCATTTATTTCAGCAATTGATAATTCAGGACTTCGAACGGTTGCGGTGATTGGTCCAACAACTGCAAGCAATTTGTTTGGCACACAAGATCCTATTGGGCAGACAATCCGTATCAACGGTATACCGTTTCATGTTATAGGCGAGACTGTATCAAAGGGTGGAACAGGATTTGGTAATCAGGATGACACGATATTTATTCCTCTAAATACCGCGCAAAAGCGAGTGTTTGGCATAGATTATCTGACGAGTATTGCCCTTTCTGCAAAAAATGCGGATAGCATGGTGACAGCAGAAAATCAGGTGGGATATCTTTTGCTGTCACGCCACAAATTATCTGACCCTGTGTCAGCTGATTTTAGCATTTTTTCTCAGCAAGATATTTTAGGTGCTGCATCGCAAATTACGGGAACTTTTACTGCTCTTTTATCTGGTATTGCAGCAATTTCGCTTTTGGTTGGCGGCATTGGCATTATGAATATTATGTTAGTAACGGTTATTGAAAGAACGCGCGAAATCGGTCTTCGAAAAGCATTGGGAGCAAGAGATAATTGGGTTGTCTGGCAATTTCTCATAGAGTCAATTTTACTGACTCTCTGTGGCGGCTTAGCGGGGATGATCTTGGGTATTTCTCTGTCTCTTCTTATTTCGCTACTTATTCATTTACCTTTTACCATTTCTGTTTTTTCTATTGTTTTGGCAATTGGTGTTTCAGGTGGCATAGGAATTTTATTTGGTTGGTATCCTGCCAAAAAAGCAGCGAGTCTCTCGCCGATTGAAGCATTGCGATATGAATAAGCTTGGAAATTTGATCACTGTTGGATAGTCTTTTCGACATCCAACGTGGTCCCGCTGGATGCAAAGCTATCCAGCTGGGAAGGGGGTGACACAAATGAAAATAAATAAAACAATGATAATTTCAGCTCTGCTTGTTATCTTGGCTCTTGGTGGTGGATTTTTTGCCGGCATGCAATTTCAGAAAAATCGAGTTGCAATGGTTGCCAGAAATGGATTCTACCAATCGTTTGGTCAAAATGGACAAATGAGAGGGCGGTTTGGTCAAAACGGATCAGCGTTTCGTCCTGTCAGGGGACAAGTATTAAGCATTGATCCAACAGGTCTTACCGTAAAGTTGGTAGATGGAAGCAGTAAAATAGTTGTCGTATCATCTTCAACCATGTTTGCTAAATCAACCAATGCAAGCGAATCGGACGTAAAAACAGGAGACAATGTGATGGTTGTTGGAACACAAAATAGTGATGGATCGATAACCGCATCAAATGTGGAAATTAATCCAGGACAAATGCCTACACCAACAAGTGCAGCGCAACAATAGATTGCGTTCAACATCCGGGAGAATATCGCTCCCGGATGTTATAGGTTTGACAATACTCTCACTGCCTGCTATAATAGTTAGATTACCTAAGTACTATGGATAATACAGGCAGAATTATCGATACTATTTTTTCTTTTTATCGTTGCATGCGGGAGAAATCCGGTATTAAATCCCCTTTTGCATCACTCAGTATTGTTCAGCTGCAAACACTTATTTTTCTTGCAAAAACAACATCTTCTTCAATGACAGACATTGCACAATACTTACATATTGAGTTGCCATCTGCAACAACACTCGTAGAAAATCTGGTAAAAACAGGTCTCGTAAGTAAAAAACAGGACAAGAATGACAAGCGGTCAGTACATATTTTCTTGACTGTAAAAGGAAAACGCCTACTGCAAAAAGCAAAAAAAGAAAGGGGAAAAAGATTGAGCGTTTTACTTACGACACTCACGGCAACTGAAAAAAAGCAATTTCTTTTGATTTTGACAAAATTAACCAAACAAATGGAGGAACAACATGAAAAATAAAAAATTCTTACTCACATTATTTTTTGTTGGGATTATAACACTGCTTATTGTGATTGGCAGTGAGAAGTTATTGTCTTTGTTTGGAAAACCTGTTGCTGCAGATGTCATCGCAACAAGAGAAGTTGCGCAAGAAATTGCTGCATCAGGAAGTATTCATTCACAACAAGAAGTGACGCTTCATTTCCAAACAGGAGGAAAAGTTGTCTATCTTCCTTTCAAACAAGGAGATACAGTAAGTGAGGGGCAAACAATTGCACAACTAGATACGTATATATTACAACGCTCGCTTGCAACAGCACTCAATAATTATCGTTTAACACGAGACGTGTTTGATCAAACCCAGCAAAATGCTGGAACAAATGTTTTGCAAACACAACAGCAAGCAAATTTTCCCGGAATTCAAGCAGATAAAACAAATGCAATCAATGACGCAGTAAAAAGAATTTTAGATGAAAGTCAAGGAACCCTTGATAATTCAGTTATTAACGTTGAGTTAGCAAATTATGCACAGCAATTAGCGAGTCTTACCGCACCATTCAGCGGTATCCTAACTCAAGAAGATATCACAACACCAAATGTTAATGTGACAACAGCAACATCATTTTCTCTTGCAGATCCAAGTCAAAAAGTGTTTCGCGCAGATGTTGGGGCATCAGATATTGACTTTGTCAGTGTTGGAGCAAAAGCAACAGTAAAACTTGACGGACAAAATACATCGTTATCTGGATCTGTTGTTGCTATTTATCCACAGAAAAAAATTCTTGGAAATGGTGAACAGGTCTATGATGTTGATATTCAAGTAGATGGATTGCCAGACAGTAGCGTGTTTGGTCAGAATGGATCAGTACTTATTGTCAGCAACAATCAAACAAAAGCACTCATGGTACCGTCATGGACAATTGTTGGACATACTGCAGTTTGGATTTGGAATGGGAAAACAGTACTGTTGAGACCAGTAACAATTGGAAAATCTCATGGTGCTATGACAGAAATAGTTAGTGGATTATCTCCAGAAGATAAAGTAATTATTGCGCCAAAAGAAATAGTAAAACAAACATATTCAATGCTATGAAAAATTTACTACAAAAAATAAAAAATCCAAAAGTATTCAAGCCATTATTGATAGTGACCATGATTGTTGTCGTTGTTGTATCGTATATTTTTTATCAGATACGAAGCGCGCGAGTATTTATTGATGATTCGTTAGTGCAAGCGCCGCTTGTTATTGTTTCGCCAAGTACTTCAGGAACACTTACAGCGCTTACTGTCTATGAGGGAGAATATGTTAACAAAGGAGACAGTCTTGCAATTGCTGGAGGGCAGACAATCTATGCTGATTCAGATGGATTGGTTGTTATGGCAAACAATCAAATCGGCAGCTCGGTCGGTCAACAAACACCTGTTGTGGAATTGGTAAATCCTGAAGATATGCGAATTGCCGGAACAATAGATGAAAATAAAGGGCTATCTTCTCTTCACATTGGACAAGTCGTATCATTTACAATTGACGCACTTCCTGGCCAAACTTTTTGGGGATATATTGATGAAGTAAGTCCCACAGCCAAACAGAGTCAAGTTGCATTTAGTATTTCATCGGAAAGGCCAACACAACAATTTGTTGTCTACGCAAAATTTGACGCAAAAAAATATCCAGCAATTAAAAATGGCATGTCTGCAAAAATGACAATATTCACCGGCACAAAATAAAGATCATGGCAAAAAAAGATGTTGCTCCAGTTCCTCGAAAAGGATTTCAACGACTCCAATGGATGGTTTTGATAACGCTCATGATTGCCTCTTTTTTGGGAAGACTTGATGGCACCATTGTCAATTTAGCTCTCCCTAAAATTATTGAAGATTTTGGTATTACTGTAAGTCAAGCAAGTTGGATTTCAACAGCATACATTATTGCAAATGCTATTTTCGTTCCTGTTTTTGGGAAGTTGGGAGATTTAATTGGACGAAAACCATTGTACATTTTTGGTATTGTCGGATTTACGCTGACGAGTATGCTTGCAGGACTTTCTTTTAATTTGCCTTCCATGGTTATTTTTCGGGTTTTGCAGGCAATAACTGTAAGTATAGATTATCCAATTGCCTTATCAATTATTGCCTTTACGTTTGAAGACAAAAATCAGCGTGCACAGGCAATGGGTATGTGGTCTGGTATTTTTGCTGCAGCTGTTGTTTTTGGACCACTGCTTGGCGGACCATTAGTCGATATATTTGGATGGCGATCTGTTTTCTATATTAATGTACCACTTGGTGCATTAGGAACATTCATGGCGTATCGCTTTATTGAAGAGCCTGTTAAAAAAATTAAAGGCTTAAAAAATTTTGACATTTGGGGATCGATTCTTCTGGGTGTATGTCTTGGAACAATGGTATTGGTACTGGATCAGGGACAATCATGGGGATGGCTGGATTATAAAAGTATTGTTTCCTACATTATATCGGGTGTTTCTCTTGTTGCATTTCTTTTTGTTGAGACAACACAAAAAGAACCAGTTGTTGATTTAAAATTTTTCAAGATTCCCGCATTTTCTGCAGCAATTGTGACATCATTTATTTCTTTCATGGGAATGATTGGTGCGCTTTTTCTTTTGCCACTTTTTGCGCAAAGTTTCTTAGGATACTCGGTGACAAAATCAGGATATCTTTTTATTCCTATGGCCGTTTGTCTTATGTTTGCAGCGCAAATGGGAGCACGTCTTTCTAAGCAGTTTCAACCGCGATACGTTACTGCAGCGGGGATGTTTTTCTCTGCTATCATGCTCTTTCTTTTTGTTGGCATAGACATTAAATGGACCTTTTGGGACATTACATGGCGACTGGGACTTTTTGCTGCAGGACTGGGAATTGGACTTGCGCCACTTACCAATGCCGCAACATCTACAGTACCGCTTCAGGAAGTTGGTGTTGCCTCGTCAATATTAGCACTTGCTCGAAATTTATCTGGTGCATTTGGTGTTGCGATTTTTGCAACAGTGCTAACAAATTCCGTTACCGCGAGCTTATTGGCACTTCAAGTTCATTCTATTGTGAATACAACTAATCCTCAAATCTTAGGTACGGTATATGCGCTCATGAATGTGAAAGCAAATATTCTTGCGTTTACTGTTGTTTTCAAGTCTGCTGCCATTATTATGGCAATAGGTGCTGTCTCTGCTCTTTTTGTTAAAGAAACTAAAAGAGATTTTCAGGGAGAGACAGACCCAATCGAGCTGTAGACGTGTTACAATAAAAGCATGGATGCGATTGCAGTACAAAACCTCACGAAAAAGTTTAAAGACTTCACTGCAGTAGATACTATTTCATTCCATGTTGAAAAAGGAGAAATTTTTGCATTTCTTGGACCAAACGGTGCGGGAAAATCAACGACAATTAAAATGCTCACAACATTGTCGTCTCCGACATCTGGCGACATTCTTCTTGAAGGCCACAATCCGAATAAAAATAAAGATACTGTTAGAAAATCATTTGGCATTGTTTTTCAGGACCCAAGTCTTGATGACGACCTGACAGCGAAGGAAAATATGCAGCTACATGCTGCCCTGTATAACGTAGAATCTTTGACAAGAAAAAAGAGAATACAAGAACTTTTGGAATTTGTTGAATTGTGGGATAGAAAAGATTCTTTAGTCAAAACGTTTTCAGGTGGTATGAAGCGAAGACTCGAAATTGCCAGAGGATTGTTGCATCACCCAAAGATTTTATTTTTAGATGAACCAACAATTGGTCTTGACCCACAGACACGCAATCACATGTGGAAATATATTCAACATGTAAATAAAACAGAAAAAATGACAGTCTTTTTTACCACACATTACATGGAAGAAGCAGAAAAATATGCAGAGCGAATTGCCATTATTGATCACGGAAAAATTATTGCACTGGGGAAATCATCTGATTTAAAAAAACAGACACAAACAGAAAGTCTTGAAGATGCATTTCTTCAGCTAACAGGTAATGCGATTCGCGAAGAAGAAGCAAGTGGCGTTGATAGGATGCGCCAAATGCGCGGTGTATGGCGAGGAGGAAGAAAATAATGCAAACAATTTATATATTGTGGCTTCGACAAGTTAAAAAATATTTTCGGTCACGATCTCGAATTATTGGCTCACTTGGTCAACCGCTTTTATTTTTGGTTGCATTTGGATTTGGATTTGGCAGCGTGTATCAGAAAGCAGGAGGAGGAAATTATATTGAATTTTTAGCACCCGGCATTATTTTAATGAGTGTATTATTTACTGCAATTTTTTCAGGAATTGAACTTATTTGGGACAGGCAATTCGGATTTTTGAAAGAAACACTCGTTGCGCCTGTTCCGCGAATTGCTATTATGTTGGGAAGGACATTAGGTGGTGCAACTGTTGCAACATTACAGGGAATTATTGTTTTTCTCTTAACACTTTTTTTGGGATTTCAACCACATTCGGTCATCCTTTTGCCGATAGCGCTGCTAGTTATTTTTCTTGTTGCACTTCTTTTTACTGCTGTTGGCACTGCCTTAGCATCAATTTTAGAAGACATGCAGGGGTTTCAGCTAATTATGAATTTCCTTGTTATGCCAACCTTCTTCTTGTCCGGTGCACTTTTTCCACTGAATGGATTACCATCGGTGATGAAAATAGTAGTAAAGCTTGATCCAATGACATACGGAGTAGATGCAGTGAGAGGACTTCTTATCGGCGTAAGTAATTTCGGACTGGGAGTTGATCTAGCAGTGCTTGCTATACTTTGTTGTGCTATACTTTTTATTGGAAGCTATCTTTTTGAACGCATTCAAATCTAGATGAAACATATTTTTGCAATCTGGATTCTTCTGGTTATTACAGTTTCTTGTGTTTTGGGTGTTGTGTATCTTGTGGTTCAGCAGGAAATGCGAATTGGTGCGAATGATTTGCAAATACAAATTGCAGAAGACACTGCAAAAGCACTCGATAATCTTAAGCAAATTACTTTTTCTCAGGAAAGCATCGACATTTCCCGAAGTCTGTCGCCATTTGTTATGACATTTAACACCAATGGCGTTTTGCGAAGCAGTGAAGGAGTGTTGGATGGAAAATCACCAAGTGTTCCATCAGGAGTTTTTGCCTATGCAAAAGCGCATGGTGAGGACAGGCTTACATGGCAGCCAAAAGAGGGAGTGAGAATTGCAGCAGTTGTGGTGTCATATAGAAATGGGTATGTCTTGGTGGGGAGAAACATGCGAGAAGTTGAGAAACGAGAAGATATGCTATTACAGCAAATTATCGTGGGGTGGTTGGCAACAGTCGGCATAACTTTTATAGCAAGTTTGGTATTTCTTCCCAAAAAACAAAAATAAGTAAAGATTTACTCCTTTTTGTACTCATCCTTAACGTCATTGCCAAATTCCTTCAAAAGCTTTTGAATTTTTGGATTTATAACAAACATGCAATATGGAGCTGATTGATTATTTTCGTAGTAATTTTTGTGGTACTCCTCTGCTGTATAAAAATGTTCAAATGGATGAATTTCAGTGACGATTGGATCTTTATATTCACTTGATTTTTGTAAATCTTCCTTAGATTTCTCTGCAGCCTTCTTCTGTTCGTCTGTGTGGTAGAGAATCATAGAACGATACTGTGTTCCGACATCATTGCCCTGCTGATTCATTGTCGTTGGATTATGGGTATGCCAGAAAACATCAAGAAGTCTTTCGTAGGGAATAATATTTGGATCAAATTCAATTTGCACTGCCTCTGCATGACCAGTTGAGCCAGAGGAAACCTCATCATAATGTGGATTTGTACTTTTGCCACCAGAATATCCAGGTGTAACAGATATAACTCCTTTTAATCTTTTAAATATTGCTTCGGTACACCAAAAACAACCACCCGCAAAAGTTGCAGTTTGCAGCCCCATCCCTTTTTGACTAGGCGCATCCATAAAAATAGTATAGCAAATTTTATGCATAAGAAAAGAAAAATATACGTTTATCTCAAATTTTTTGTATTACATCACTGGTTTCAGGGGTTGTCTGATGCCTATTTTTTGTTAAAATAGATCCTTCTTGTTCTATGAGTTCTCATACCAAGCCACTAGTTCATACAAAACTCAATCAATGGTTTGCAACTGCAATTTGCGGCAACGATATTCTAAGTTCCACGTTTTATGTATCAGGAATTGCAATTGCATTTTCTGGTATTTTCGCACCTATTGTTCTACTTTTTATTGGCCTGGTCCTCTTTTTTATAAATCAGTCTATACCGAAGTTGTTGAAGCACTTCCTACCAACGGCGGTGCGTATAATTGTCTTCTTAATGCATCGTCAAAAACATTTGCATCTGTCGCTGGGACGATGACGCTTCTTTCTTATGTCGCAACGGCAGTTATTTCTGGTAAAACAGCAATTGAATATCTGTATTCAGCAATTGCAATTCCTGTTATTCCTGTCACCGTTGTGCTGCTTCTTGCATTTGCGCTTCTTGTTATCTCTGGTATTAAAGATTCCGCAAAAGTCGCCTTAGGTATTTTCGTATTTCATATAGTTGTATTAATTATTTTTGTCGCATTTGGTGGATGGTATTATCTGAGCGGTGGACATTCATATTTTGCCCAAAATATAACAAGCACAAAAGTGCTTATTGCAAGTATTGGCGGATTACTTCCTGCACTCTTCTTTGGATTTTCAACGTCGCTTTTGGGTGTTTCGGGATATGAATCATCTGCTAATTTTGTCGAGGAACAAGGTCCTGGGGTGTTTCGAAAAACACTGCGCAACATGCTTATTGGTGTTGCAATTTTTAATCCGCTCACTGCTCTTGTTGCACTCAATGTTATGCCATTTGATGTGATTATTAAATCAAAAGATTTTCTTCTTTCTGATGTCGCAAAAATTATGGGAGGAACTATTTTCCAATACATTATCGTTGCCGACGCATTTTTAGTCTTGGCAGGTGCAGTACTCACGGCTTTTGTTGGCGTAAGTGGTCTTATTTATCGCATGACAACAGATGGATGCTTTCCTAATTTCTTGGCAAAAGAAAATAGTAAAGGATCGTATCCATTTATTGTTATTCTTTTTTTTCTTCTCTGTACATCAATTCTTCTCATAACAAAAGGTGATTTGCTTTCTCTCGCTGGAGTATACACAATTGCATTTCTTTCGGTTATGAGTTTGTTTGCGCTTGGCAATTTAATCATGCGCGAAACACGAACTGAGTTGAAAAGAACATATCATGCACCTCTTATTTTTGTTTTGCTCGCATTTGGGGCAACAGTTGCAGGAGTTTTTGGGAATATTCGAATTTCTCCTGTAAATATTGAATATTTCGCTATGTATTTTGTGCCAGCGATTACGATTGTATTTATTTTTCTTCGTCTTGATTGGTTTTTCCAATTCCTCCTTCGCTTTACAAAATATTTAAGAAAAATTGATGAATTTGTTTTAAAGCATTTTGAAGACTTAACAAGTGGACGATTTATTGTCTTTATTCATCATATTAGTCGTCTCTATGAAATCTTAGATTATATTAATACGAATGAAACAGGACGAAATGTTATCTTGATTCACTGCAATAACGGCAATAAGCAGCAATACGAAAAAAGCCTGAAAGAATTAAAAGAAGTATTACCAAGTTTGCAGAAAGCAGGGGCATTTCCTCACTTTAATATCCATGTCGTGTATAAAGACGAACCTTTCAGTCCTCAGCTTGTAGATAAAGTATCAAGGGAATATAAGGTTCGAAAGAATAGAATTCTTATTGGCTCTATTCATGAAGAGCACCAATTTGATTACGCCCAGTTAGGTGGCGTCCGCATTATTTTTTAGTCCTTCGTGGTATACTACACATATGGCTTTCTGTATTTTTTGTGAAATTGCAAAAGGAACAATTGAAAGTGCCAAAGTGTGGGAAGATGATAATTTTCTTGCATTTTTAGATATTAATCCCAACACAAAAGGGATGACTATTGTTATTTCCAAAGATCATCATAATGGTTCGTATATCATGGATATGGATGATAAAGAGTATTCAGCATTTTTTCTTGCTTCAAAAAGAGTTTCTCAAATTTTGGAGAAAGGACTAAGTGTAGAAAGAGTGATTCTTGTTATGGAAGGGCTTATGATTAATCACCCTCATATAAAATTATATCCTGCACATGGTTTGCAAAAACAATTCGAAGAGATTTTAGCAGACGAAACAGTCTATTTTGAAAAATACGAAGGATATATCTCTACACGTCTTGGGCCAAAAAAAGAACTGTCTGAATTACAAAAACTTGCCACGGATATTAAAGAGAAAAATAAATAAATCACTATTATTTCTTTGCCTTTAGTGTACAATGAGACAATGTTTTCATTTGTTTTTACTGAAATTCTCGTTTTGCTCATAATCATAGGACTTCTTTTTATTCTTTCTTGGGTTTGGCCACCTGATAGTCCCTGGGCACCGTGGTGGCAAATGCCAGATGAAGTCGTTAAAAAAATGGGTCAAATCGCAAAAATTGATTCAAAAGATGTTATTTATGATTTGGGTTGTGGAACAGGAAAAGCGCTTATCTATAGTTCAAAAACACATAAGGCGAGAGGAGTGGGTATAGAAATAGATCCAATTCGTTTTTTGTTAGCAAAATGGAATGTCTATAAATTTCATCAAGAGAAAAATGTCACTCTTCTGAAAAAGAATTTTTTTCATGTATCTTTTGCTCCTGCAACTATTATTTTTGTCTACCTTGTTCCGGCAGCGCTCAAACGCTTAACACCAAAGTTTTTAAGAGAATTAAAGACAGGTACAAAGTTTCTTAGCTACATATATCCGATGCCACAAGAATTATTCAAAGGAAAACTAGAATTAATTTTGTATGATAAAAAAAATAAAATTTACTATTATCGATTACTTGCGAAGGCGAAGAAGTAACCATCGCAGCATGTCTGTGATTTTGTATCCCTGATACAGCAGTGGACGAATTACTAAATCATAACTTCCGACAAACTCCACAAGTTCTGGTCCATAACCTTGCTTAAAACGATGAAATCCATACCATGAATCTTTGGTATCTGGATTTGGACCCAAAGAGCCCCACATATCAAAAAGTTTTAACCCCATTTTTTTACCAAACATAATAACATCCCACATCATAAGATTACTGCTCATTGCTTCTCTATGCTGACTACTTGACGCACCGTATGGATAATATAAAGCGTCATGAAATGTAAAAACAACCCATGTAGTCAGTGGTTGTTTTCCTAAATAGGCAACGAAAAGATGTGCTTGTAAATTATTTTTTTCGTGTTTTTCTCCAAGTTTTCCTCTTTCTGTTTTTAATGTCTCCCACATAAGTTGATGATATTTTTTAGTATGTGCAAAAAATCTTTGGCGGTGAGTTGTTTCTTGGGTTAATGCAAGATATGCATTAAATGCATCCTCGGAAAACTCTTCTCGTACTTGTATCTCATGTTTAATAGCAACACGAATGTTGTAGCGAGTTTTCTGAGACATTTGTTTTAATAAGTCCTCAGGAGATTTTGTCAGATCAAGCAGAAATGTGTATTTGGTGAATAATGGATGAGATGCTTTTTGTAAATCCCAAGATCCAAATTCCAAATCCCAATTTTTTTGTGGTTTGTGGTTTGTGATTTGTGATTTGATAACGTTTGGTTCTAGTTGAATAAATATGCAGTTATTTTCTTTGCCGATCTTTTTTAATTCATCAATCACTTCTCTTGTCGGTATTGAACCTTTCGGAAAGTATCCAATTGTCCATTTTGTATGAGGAATTTTGTGAATAGTTACTTGTAAAATTTGTTGCAGTTTTTTTTCTTTGTACAAGCCTTTTCTAATTACACTAACCCCTGTTTTTTTACGAAACTCTCCCCATTCATACGATTGCAGAGGATGCGTTGCGAGGGCATTAAATTCTTTTTTATTTTTTTCTGTAATATTTTCCCACATAGTTTGATTATAGATAATCTGGATAATCAAGATCACTATCTTTAAATTCCGATGATTTAATCTGTGATTTTATAATATCTTCTGGAAGCTCAAGTAAAAATCGTGAAATAACATTGCTATTTCTTTGCCCAAAATATAAACGTTTTCTTGTATACGAAAGAAATAATTTTTCCCGAGCTCTTGTCATGCCGACATAACAAAGTCTTCTTTCTTCTTCTAATTCATTTTTATCCATGAGTGCCCTACTGTGAGGAAAAAGACCCTCTTCCATGCCGATCATGAAGACAACAGGAAACTCCAATCCTTTGGCTGCGTGAAGTGTCATAAGTGTAATGGCATTTTTCTGCCCATCAATTGGTTTATCTGGCATATATTCTTGTTCAACAAGCGATACGTTTTCTAAAAAATTTACTAAATCTGGAAAATTGATTGCGACAGATCGCAATTCTTTGATATTTTCCAATCGCTGTGTATCTTCTTCGTCCTCCTCATCATACAACGCCAGATATCCTGTT
Organism: Patescibacteria group bacterium; assembly: GCA_035457005.1. Lineage (GTDB taxonomy): Bacteria > Patescibacteriota > Microgenomatia > Levybacterales > UBA12049 > DASQJJ01. Next base: position 4,698 of record DATICB010000004.1, on the reverse strand, counting down.
GCAGCAAGACAATTATCCAATAAATCAATCGTGACAAAGTCTTTTTTTTGAAGCCACTGTTCTTGAAAAACCTGAAATTTTAAAAATCGTGTTTTGCCCAATTTCTCAACACGTTTTAAGGAAACACTATCCTTAGGATTTAAAAACAATCGCAAATACGACAAAACATCTTTAATTTCTTTTCTTTCATAAAAGCGTGTACCACCAACCAATACATAAGGAATCCCATGATGCAAAAGCATTTCTTCAGCGATTCGTGACTGTGCATTTGTTCGATATAAAATTGCAATATCAGACAAATGATTTTTATTGTAATTTTGTATGAATTCAATAATTTGTAAAATCTCTTCTTGCTCGTTGCGAGTTTCGCGAACATGAATTTCTTCACCAATTCCATTTTTTGTCCAAAGAGATAACACAGGGTGTGTGGTATTATGTTGTATTACCGATACTGCGGCATCGAGAATATTTTGCGTTGATCGATAGTTTTGTGATAATTCAAAAACTTTTACATTTTTAAAATCTGTTTTAAATCTGGATAAATTTGTAAAATCTGCACCTCGCCATGAGTAAATACTTTGTGAGAAATCACCAACGACACAAACATTCTGGAGTGGCCCACTCAGAAGCTTGGTAAGAGTATATTGCACTTTATTTGTATCCTGATATTCGTCAATAAGAATATATTGAAATTGCTCCTGATATTTTTTTAAAATATCAGACCTGTCACGGAATAATGAAACAACTTGCAAAAGCAAATCATCAAAATCAAATGCATTATTTGCTTTAAGTAATTTTTGATATGCAGAATACACGATTGCTGCAACTTGCTGAAAATGTCCACGCGCAAGATCAGAGTATTCCGAGGACGTGAGCATTTCATTTTTTGCAGAAGAAATCATTTCTAGAAGAGAACGAGGCTTATATTCTTTTAGAGAAAGTCCTAAAAGCTCCATGGTTTGTTTTATTGCGTCTTCTTGGTCGGATGTGTCATAGATAACAAAATCAGCTGTCATACCAATATTTCGCGCCTCACGTCGTAGGATTTTACTGCAGAGTGAGTGAAATGTGGCAACGGTTGGCATATTCATTCCCTGAGTCATTTTCTGCATGCGCTCCTTCATTTCGCTAGCTGCTTTGTTGGTAAATGTAACCATAAGAATATGTGAGGGATCAATATACTTTTCCAGCATAAGGTAGAGGACTCGGTAGGTTAGCACGCGTGTTTTCCCAGACCCTGCACCGGCAAGGATAATAACAGATCCGTCTGTTGCGATAACAGCATTTTGTTGCTCTTTATTTAAATCCTTGAGAAGATCTAACACCATAGGTATAATGAGAAGTACACACATTTTACCATATGAAACACCCCCTAATCATTGGCAATTGGAAGTCACACAAAACAATACTACAGGCAAGAGAGTGGTTTGGTGAAATTGCTGCAGAGCTTGGTTCTGCACGAAGTGCGGATGTTGTTTTGTGCCCATCATTCCAACTTCTTTCTTTGTGCGCGGAGGAAATAAAGAAAAATCAGCTTAATTGGGTATTGGGTGCGCAAAATGTTTCACCGTTTCCAGAGGGTAAGCATACGGGTGAGGTAAATGCGGTACAGCTTCGTGATTTAGTACAATATGTTTTGATAGGCCACTCCGAAAGACGAAATGAGTTTGGCGAAACAGACGAAATTCTTTTTGAAAAAGTAAAACGAGTCAGAGAGGCAGGATTATCGCCAATCTATTTTGTGCAAGGAGAAACAACGCCTGTGCCTGAAGGAATTGGTATCGTTGCGTACGAACCGATCTTTGCAATAGGCACTGGAAATCCAGATACGCCCGAAGATGCAGAAAAAGTTGCTCATTATTTTAAAACAAAACATCATGTGCCAACAGTACTCTATGGAGGTAGTGTTGATGAAAAGAATGTTGGACTTTTCATGTCGTGTTCATCAATCGATGGTATAGTGCCGGGAACAGCAAGTTTGGATCCAGTGGGTTTTGCTCATCTAATTCACAATGCGTAAATTTATCCCATTTATTATTGTAGGTGTTATTTTTGTCGTAATTTTTATAAAATTATGGCCATTTTTCCAAACATTTTTTCCAACAGCAACACATATTGTTTTTCACCCAGGTGCTTCTCTAAAACAGGAAAACGGGAAAACAAACGTGCTGCTTTTAGGTATTGGTGGCGGGAGTCATGATGGACCTAATTTAACAGACACTATTATTCTCGCATCCATTGATTGGAAAAAAGATAATGTAACTCTTATTTCTATTCCGAGGGATTTTTGGGTTCCGAGTTTGCCAACGTATGTTAAGAAAATTAACGAGGCCTACAATAGCGGTGGCTTGAATTTGGCTGAAAGTACAGTTTCTCAGATGACTGGACAGCCAGTTGATTATGGGGTAAGACTTGATTTCCAAGGATTTGTAGATGCAATTGACCAAATTGGTGGTGTTGATGTAACGGTTGCACACACACTTGATGATTACAATTATCCAATAAGCGGAAAAGAAGACGATGCATGTAATCATACGCCTGAAGAAATACAGACTTTTACAGCAACAGCGTCTGCAGAAGTAGATAATTTTGATTTTTTTGCATGCCGCTACAAACATCTCCATTTTAATCCGGGACTTCAGCATATGGATGGAACGACAGCACTAGAATTTGTCAGGTCACGTCATGCTGTAGGAATTGAAGGATCGGATTTTGCAAGGTCAGCACGACAACAATTGGTAATTGAGGCAGTTCGAAATAAATTAATTAGTGCCACGCTTTTTTCTCCAGGAAAAGTACTAGGCCTTTACGATATTTTGAAAAACAGTATAGATACGGACATAAACAGCACAGACCTTGGTCTTTTCTTAGATAAATTAGCTGTTTTGAAAACGGCAAAAATAGCAACTGCAAATATTGATGTTGGCGATTATACAACAGGCCGCGCAGGTCTTCTTATGAATTCGCCAGTTTCGAGTGAGTATGATTTTTCTGCTGCACTTATTCCAAGAGTGGGAAATGGCAATTACTCAGAAATCAAAAGCTTTATTGCTTGTGAAATAACAAAGGGTAACTGCACTGTTCCAACGATTTCAGGTACACCAACACCAAATCCAAAAGCAGGACATTAATATACTTTATAAATTTTTACATTTTCAGAGGAATAAACAACTGTCCCTAGCTGTATAAATTTTTTCTCATCAATTTTCTCGTATTTACTTCGCTCCATGTCTCCAATATACACATAAGCGATGTTGTATTTGTGTAGTAGTGTTTTTGTTTCATCAATGCTTGGTGACTCATAGAGTGCTTTCACATCGGCAATTCGCTGTGGGACAATATCATAGGTTCCACGCCATAACCATTCATGAACCATCCAGCCAAAAACTGTTGGCAGTCCAGTATTGCTCGAAATCCTTTCGTAGTCAGTATAAGAATCTCCCTGTGCCTCAAGCATAGTTGGTTGACCTTGGATGTGTTGATTAATCCATAAAACTGCCCGGTAATCATCTGGGCTTATTTTTTTTAAATAAACTGTTCCATTGAGACCTTGAAAGTTTTTGAGTTGGTTAAAATATGACATAACAGCAAAATAGGGATAAATTAAGACTAGCGAAAGCATGATAATGCTCATTGTGGTATAGCAAAAAACAGCGAGGCGTTTTATTATATTTTTTTTATCTCGAGCAAAAATGGAAAAAATGCGATAAATACTGTAACCACTGACCAAAGATAAAAGAATGAATGATTGATAGACTAATTTAAACATAGTATTTGCCCGAAAGTACGTTGTATAAATATCTTTCAAATAAACAAACTCAGGAATAATAATTAAGAAAAATCCTAAAATACCCATTCCCAAAACGAAAAGGTCTATTGATGTGGTTTGTTTTGTTTTTCGATACGCTCTTGTTATAAATGCTGCGAGAGAAACAAACCAAAAAAAGAAAAAACCGTATAAAATTGCCAACTGCCAGAGTGGACTTGTTTGACAATATCCTGGCTCAAAAACAATAGGGCCAAAGTGTCCAAGATTAAGCAAGGCTTGTGGGGCACAATTAATTCCAATTTGTGATGCGAAAGGTTTGAAGAAAAAAGAAAAAGGAAGACTAATAACAATAAAACTTACGAAAAGAGTACATAGTCCAAGCAATAATTCTTTTGAAAATTGGATTTTTTTCGTCTGAAATGTAATTTTTATAAAAATTACAAATGTTGCCACGCCAACATAAATAAGACCATCCCACGCATTTGTCATATACATAATACTGGCAAGACTTCCCAAAAGAATAATTCTCAGGAAGAATTTAAGGCTCTTTGTAAAAGGTGTCAGAAAAAACAACAACAAAACGGAAATCATGAGTAACACTGCAGGAATATCCAAAACATGTCCGTGGAGGTCGGATACGACAAAAGAATAAACAGGAAACTCATGAATGGTGTGGTAAATAAATCGTGTTGCGTTTGGATACCAATACTGATTAGGAAATGTTTGTGGTGAAAATGCTAGTTCTATCGGCGCGACAGGTGAATCATTATGATACGGTGTAAAAAATGTGTAAAGCGTATGAAGATTGCCCCCAAAAGTGAGAAGGATAGCAGTAATAATTCCTGCTGTAACTACGTTAAAAAATTTTATGTTTTGCCTAAGCTGTTTTTGTAAAAGAAAAATAAAATTTGCCCCCAAGGAAAAACTTT
>DATICB010000003.1:0-28781 GCA_035457005.1 Patescibacteria group bacterium | reverse complement strand
AGGTCAATGGCAGAATCCCTTGGTAGAATAGTTGCATCGAGTAGATATTCACCAGATATGTCACAACATGGCCTTTTGGGAAATAAAAAAGTGGTCAAACAACACGAGAGACAATATTTAGAGCTATGGAAATAAAGATAGAACGTTAGCGTTTTGGAGACTGCTTCTTGTGTCGTGCTTTTCCACCAGTACCAACTTTTCGTCTTTCTCTCACCCGAGCATCTACTTTAAGAAGTTTTTTGGACTTTAAGACAGGTCTATTTTTTTCTCTATTTGCCAAAGCAAGTGCTCGAGAGAGACCCAAAATAAGTGCATCGAGTTGACCAATCTTTCCGCCACCTTCTACTTTTATAGTTACTGCATATTTTTCAACAGTATTTGTTAATACTAATGGCTGCATGTATTTTGCTTTATTCAAAGGTCCTGGGAAATATTTTTCAATCGGCATGCCGTTGACCAAAATTTGGTCTTTGCTCACTGCCTGTGTATCCCAAACCTGCCCGTCTCTTACCGAACTATATAGTCTTACCCGTGCAGAAGATTCTTTTCGTCTCCCAACTGCATAGGTATAATCTTGTTTTTGTTTTTTTACTTTTACTTCGTCCATAAGTTTTTATTAGATCCTTCGCTATCGCTCAGGATGACAGAAAAAGTTTTTTATTTTACTTTTTCTTTCAATTTATCCTCGTATGTGTGAGTTTCGTTTGCAAACACAAACAATCTTTTTAGCATTGTAGCTTTTAATTTATTCTGTGGCAACATACCTTTTACTGCTCGGATAACTGCTTCGTCTGGTCGTCTTACCAACAAATCTTTCAAGCTTTCACCTTTTAATCCACTTGGATATCCTGAATGTCTATAATATGTTTTTTCTGTTTTTTTATTTCCTGTGATATCAATATGTGCTGCGTTGACAACAACCACATAATCGCCACAATCTAAATTTCTGACAAAATATGATTTACCCTTGCCCATAAGCTCATGTGCAATTTCTACTGCTGCTCGTCCCAAAACTTTTCCTTTGACATCAATCAAATGCCATTTTCGCACTATATCTTTTGCTGTTGTTGGTTTTGTTGTATTCATTATTTAGTTTCTTTCTTTGCAGTCTTTTTTACAGGTTTTTTTGCCACCGGCTTTACTACTCTTGCCTTCTTTTCGACTTTAGAACTTGAAACTTGTCTTACTTGTGCTTCGACTGCTGTTTTGGCAACTCGTGCACTTGTTTTTTCAACAAATTCAATAATTGCCATTTTTGCATTATCGCCAAATCTACTTCCCAACTTCACAATTCGTACATATCCACCTGGTCTATTTTTAAAACGAAGTGCTAAATCATTCATGACTTTTTCTACTGCTGCTAACGAAAGATATGGTTGCAAGAGTGTTGTACTTTGTCCTCGTTTTACTTTTGTTACTAATTTCTCAATTTGCGAACGGATTGCTTTTGCTTTTTCTTCTGTTGTTTGAATAGATTCTTTCAAAACCAAATCAGTCATAAGACCTTTTAACAAGGCCTTTCTCTCGTTTGCATCTCTTTTTAATTTTTTTCCAAATACCCTTTTTCTCATATCATTTAATAAAAAGAAAAGCGGCCACCCGCAACCTTTTTTTCTTATGCGAGCTGGTCGCTTCCAGTATTACCGGGTGTTATTCCCAAAGGCATTATGCATTTAAGCTAATACCTTTTTCACTTAACTTTTCTTCAATAATTGCAATTGATTTTGCTCCCATATTTCTCATAGAAATAAGTTCTTTTCGTGGAGCTCCCAAGAGATCGCCAATTGTTTCAATGCCACCATTTCGCAAACTGTTATAAATTCGTGTTGGAAGATCTAATTCATCAACTGTTAATTTAAGTAAATCTTCAGAGACAGATCCTGACAATGACGATGCTTTCTCTGTTGTTTCTCCTGTTGTTGGTTCGTAAATTTGTTTGAAGTAGCTTGATAACACTTTTGCTGATTCTTCTACTGCATTCTTAGGAGTAATAGAACCATTTGTCCAAACTTGAAGGACTAATTTATCCATGTTTGTTTTTCGTCCGACACGAGTTGCTTCGACTGTGTAATTTACTCTTTTTACTGGAGTAAAGACTGCATCTGTTAAAATAACACCGATTTCATCCGAAGATCTTTCTTCTGCTAATGAATAACCATATCCTCTTTCCAAAGTAATTTCTACTTCAAGTTTTGCTTTTTCACCAGAAAGAGAACCAAGATAGCAATCTTTATTAACAACTTCTACACCATCTGTTTCTTCAATAAGACTTGCGGTAATTTCTTTTGTTCCTTTTGCTGTGAGTTTGACTGTTGCTGTTTCTTGATTGGGAGCTAAGCGGAAACTGACACCCTTAAGGTTAAGTAAGAAATCTACAACTGTCTCTTTGAGACCCAAAACTGTTGAGAATTTATGCTTAACACCTGAAATCTTGACTGAAGTGACTGCAACACCAGGAATTGAAGAAAGAAGAATTCTTCGGAGTGCATGGCCCAATGTGTAGCCGTATCCAGGCTCTAGTGGCTCCATGACAAATTCTGCAAATGTTGCTGAATTGGATTCTTCTTTGACTTTAAAATTAGGTTGAATCATAAACGTTTTTGTATTATACCAGCTACGCAAGCTAGTTTCAACAGGGAAATCTACTACTACCTTGAATAGTACTCAATGATCATCTGGACATCAAAAGGAACCTCAACATCTTCTTTTTTAGGAAGTCTCGCGAGCTTGCCAACGGTTGCCTTTCTTTCTAAGAATGGCAAAATAACCTTGTCCTCGGCCAAAAGCTTGATAACATCGGGATTTTTTTGGATTTTTGCTCCTAATTCCACTACGTCGCCTTCTCGAACTGTATATGAAGGAATTGTGAGCTTTTTACCATTTACCAAAACATGACCATGACCAACAAATTGTCTTGCCATAAATCGGGATTTTGCAAAACCCAAACGATATACAATATTATCAAGTCGTCTTTCCAGTGTTGCAACAATTGCCTCGGAGGTATCGCCTTTCATCTTCTGCACGTCCTTGACCAAATTACTGAATTGTTTTTCCAAAACTCCATACATATTCTTTGCGCGCTGCTTTTCCCTAAGCTGTTGACCAAATTCTGAAAGCTTTCGTGCTCGTTTCATACCATGAACACCAGGCTTCATATTAAGTCGTCTCTGAAGACTTGCTGCTTGATTACCCGAGACTTTATCAATAATATTGATTCCTTCTCGTCGCGCTAATTTGTGTTTTGATCCTGTATATCGTGCCATATAAATAAACTAGTAAAAACTAGACTCTCCTCTTTTTCTTTGCCCGCGGGCCATTATGCGGGATTGGTGTTAAATCTGCAATAAGTTGAATAGAAAGTCCTGCACTCTTAATACCTCTGAGCGCACTGTCTCGTCCCGATCCTGGGCCTTTTACGTATACCTCAACTGCTCGGAGTCCTTTTTCGAATGCTTTTTTGCATGCATCTTCTACTGCTAAGCTCGCTGCGTATGGTGTTGATTTTCGAGCACCTTTAAATCCTTTTGCTCCAGACGAACTCCAAGCAACTGTTTCGCCGCGATCATTGGTAACAGTTACTAATGTATTATTAAATGTTGCCGAAATAAATACCTTACCATTTTGGCTTACTGCTGCTGTTGTTTTTTTCTTACTTGTTTTTGCTTTTACTTCTGCCATAGGTTATTTTTTTGCTGGAGCAGCCTTTGCTGTTTGTGCTGCTTCCATCTTGGTTGCTAATTCTTTCTTAATAGCACCAATGGTCATGCGCTTACCTCTTTTTGTACGAGCATTACTTCTGGTTCTTTGTCCATGAGCTGGCAAGCCTTTTGCATGTCGTGTGCCTTTATATGCGCCAATTTCTTTGAGTCTTTTAATATTTCCTGTTACTTCTGCACGCAAATCTCCTTCCAATTTATACTCTTCCAAAACCTTTGCAATTTTTTGCTGTTCTTCATCAGACAGACTTTTCATTCGCTTAGAACCATCAACACCTGCTTTTTTCAGGATTTCTGAAACATTGCTTCTTCCGATACCGTATAAATAGGTAAGAGAAATATCTACTCGTTTTTCTTCTGGAAGCGTAATACCTGCAACTCTCATAGTTTAGCCTTGTCTTTGCTTATGTCGTGGATTTTCACAAACCACACGAAGCACTCCTTTTCGCTTGATTACTTTGCATTTTGCACATCTTGGCTTGACACTTGCTTGTACTTTCATAACTTACTTTTGAACTATCTACCGCGGTAAACAATTCTTCCTTTTGTTTTGTCATACTCTGTCATTTCTACTTTTACCCTGTCTCCTGGCAAAATACGGACAAAATTAAGCCTCATTTTTCCGGCTAAATGACACAAGACAACGGATCCGTCGGCTAATTCTACCCTGAATAACGTATTAGGAAGGGATTCTTTTACTATCCCTTCCACCTCGTAAGACCCTTGGTGTGCCATTTTTGGACTTTTCTGATTATAGCAAACCAGCTTCGGATAAGCAAGGTGCTAGGGTGTCAAAACAACATGTCCCGTCTCTGTCACAGCAACTGTCCTTTCAAAAAGGCCAGACAAACTGCCATCTCGAGTCTTAATTGTCCAATCATCTGTGCCTGCAAAAGCAATCTCTTTGGACCCCATATTGTAGATAATCTCAACAGCAATAACCATCCCAGGCACGAGAAGTGGCGTTTTTTCGATGCGACGAGTTACGTATCCTGGCACAGGTGGATCTTCATGGAGCTTTTTCCCAACTCCATGCCCAATAAGCTCTCTTGTCACTCCGTAGCCTCCTTCTTTTTCCACAATTTGCTGGATAACCTGTGAGATATCGCCAATGTGATTGCCTGGCTTGACCTGCTCTAAGGCCATTTCAAGCGCTTTTTTGCCTATTTTAAGAAACTCTTGGACCTTTTCTGGAGCTTTTGTCATGCCTCCCACAACAATTGTCTCGGACATGTCTGTGTGAAACCCTTCATAGAAAACCCCACAGTCTATGCCAAACACGTCTCCTTCTTTCAAAGAATAGCTTGTTGGAATGCCGTGAACAATTGTGTCATTGGTTGAGGTACACAACGTGTGATGGTAGCCTCGCACCATTTTAAAACCAGGCTTGCCACCTTTCTGGACAATGAGCTTTTCCGCTAGTTGGTCTAAATCCAGCTCGCTTACTCCTGGTTTTGCATGCTTTAATACTTCCCACACGGTCTCTGAGAGCATTTTTCCGCCTTTTCGCATGGATTCTATTTCTTGAGGTGTTTTGAGGTTAATTTTCATAAGGCACTCTTCTTCCACTCACCCAAAACTGCATTGACTGTTTCTTCCTCACTCATGTCTGAATTATCCAATACAAAATAGCCATATTGCTCTGGATTTTTTACCAGTGGATCTACTGTTCGTTCATAATCTCGTCTGTCACGTTCATTGGTATCCTGAAGGATTTGCTCAAATGTAATGGTGTGATTTGCTCCTCCTCCCATTTGCTCAAACCGTCTTTTTGCCCGAATTTCCGGACGGGCGGTAAGAAAGATCTTTAAGGCAGCGTCTGGGAAGATTTTTGTCGCAGCGTCTCGTCCTTCTGCAATCACAATCATGCCGCGATCAATTTTTGTAAGCCCAATCTCTTGCTGCCTTTTTACCATTGCCTCCCTGACTTGACGAATTGCAGCAACTTTTGAAGAGAGGAGCGAAACATCTCGTTTTTTTACATCCTCAGTCACATCTTCGTGATTAAGAAAAACTTTTTCATCTTCCAAATCAATAACAACATGGGGAAGAATTGCAATAACTTCACGAGGTTTTTGAACAGGCACATTATGCTGCATGCAATAGAGCGCAACACATCGATACATTGCACCTGTATTAAGATTGAAGCCATTAAATTTGTGACTTAATAGTCTTGCTATGGTTCCTTTTCCTGCAGCTACAGGACCATCAATTGCAATTGCGTGAACTGGTTTCATAGACGAAGGAATACCGCTCTATCTTTTTGACTATGCTGTTTTGGCATGCTCTTTGAGATACGTAATAATTTCTTGTGAGATTTCGTCAATAGATTTTTCTCCATCTACTTCAAAAAGGATATTTTTCTTTCGATAAAACTCGAGGACTGGCTCGGTAAATTTATGAAAAAGTTCAATTCGCTTTCGGATAGCTAAAAGTGTTTCATCCTGCCTATCTCCTGTATCTCTGAAAGATAGTCTCCATAATGCTTCTCTGTCTGAGACATGGAGATACACAACTGCATCAATTCCATTTGTAAATGCTTTTGCCTGGCCTACTGTGCGGGGAAATCCGTCTAAAATATATCCTTTTTCATACTCTTGTCTTGATAGATAGTCATCGACTATTTCCATTGTTTTATCATCAGGAATAAGAAAACCTGCTGCCATTGTTTCTTTTAAGAATCTTCCGAGATGTGTTTTTTCTTGTGCCATGGTGCGGAAAATGTGCCCTGTAGAAAGATATGGCACCCCTAACTCTTTTGAGAGAATATTGCCTTGTGTCGACTTTCCTGCCCCTTGAATGCCGATAATAATTATTTTCATAGTGTTATTTAACAAATCGTTCGTAATTTCGCATGACCAGATTTGCTTCTATTGCCTTAACAGTCTCTAATATTACACTAACCACGATAAGAATGCCAGTACCGCCAAGAAGGACTGTTTGGATATTTGTTACAAAACGTCCCAACGTTGGGAAGACAGCTATAATACCCAAAAAGAGTGCTCCCGCTAATGTAATTCGTGTCAGGACAAAATTAAGATAATCTGATGTTGCTTTTCCTGGTCGAATACCGGGAATAAAGCCGCCATATTTTTGAATATCTTCGGCAATTTTAACAGGATTAAAAATAACAGCTGTATAGAAATAGGTAAATCCAACAACAAGCAGGAAATAGGTCAGATTATAAATCCACCCAACAGGATTAAACCACACATTCATATTTGCTGCCAACTGCGCAAATGTTGGATTTTTTGTTGCAGTCAGAAAATTAGCAATTAAGGATGGAAGTAAGACGAGTGATACAGCAAAAATAATAGGAATAACCCCCGCCTGATTAAGTCTCAGAGGTAAATGAGTTGATTGTCCACCATAGACTTTATTGCCCCGTACTTGTTTGGCATAAAAAATCGGGATTTGACGGGTTGCTTCATTGGTAATAACAATTGCCGCAATAACCACCAAACCAAGACCTGCAAAAATGGCGAGATTGGTTAGATTTTCTGCAGATGTTGTTGTGACTGTTTGGGTAAAGGCAACGGGAAGTCTGCCAATAATACCTGCAAAAATAAGAAGTGAAATACCATTCCCAACACCTTTTTCTGTAATCAACTCACCAAACCAAACCAAAAGCATTGTTCCGGCAGTCATGGTAACAACTAATGCTGCAATCTGAATTGGTGTAAAAGCACCAATAATTCCTTGACTTTTTAGAAGAAGAAACATGCCAACTGCTTGTAAGCCTGCCAATGGAATAGTAAGCAAACGTGTGTACTGATTGATTTTTTGTCTCCCTGATTCTCCTTCTTTTGAGAGCGCTTCAAGACTGGGGAAAACCATGGTGAGAAGTTGCAAAATAATTGACGCATTAATATACGGATTAAGACCCAGGGCCATAATAGAAAAGTTTGCCAGTGTTCCACCGGAAAAAATATCAAGAAGGCCTAGGAATTGATTTTGGCTAAACAAACTTTTTAATGCAGTAGTGTTGACCCCAGCAACAGGAATGTGAGCAAAAAGACGAAAGACAATAAAAATAACAGCTGTGAAGAGAAGTTTGTTACGAATCTCTGGGGTTTGAAAACTTTTTTTGAATAGAGAAAAAATACCGCTCATTGTTATGAGTCCATTGTTCACAGGTTTTTATTATGAACCATGGGCTATAAACCAAGTATACAATTTATTCTACACTGCCGCCTGCTTTTTCTATTTTTACTTTTGCAGATGCTGAGACAGGAATTTTAACACTCAGAGCAACTGTTACTTCTCCATTTCCCAAAAGCTTAATACCTTTTTTCTTTACTTCACTTTCCTTAACAAGTTTTGCAGTAACTAAAGACTTCACGTCAACTGTTGCGCCTTTTGCAAAAGAGGCTAAGTCTTTCATGTTGAGAACAACAGGCTTTTGATTAAATGAATTATTTCTATTTTTACCTCGTAAAAAAGGCATTCTCTTAATAAGAGGTAATGCGCCACCTTCAAAAGACAATGCAATTTTTCGTCGTGCTTTTTGTCCTTTTGTGCCGCGTCCCGATGTTTTACTTCGACCCGATCCATGACCTAGACCTAATCGTCTTTTAGATTTTGTTGTTGTTTTTGGTAAATTATTAAGCATTTTTTTCTCCTTCTTTTTTTGTGTGAACAACATTTTTATTTACTTTTGCATGCATTGCACCAACCTGCTTGAGTGCTTCCAATGCTGCATATACATTACTTGCTTTGTTGCCAGATCCCAACACTTTGGATGAAATATTCTGAATACCTGCAGCAGACACAACGCTTCGTACTGATCCGCCTGCAATAATACCCGAGCCTTTAGGTGCTGGCTTTAACATAACTCGTGCTGCACCCAATTTAACAGTAACATTAAAAGGGATTGTTCCATCAACTGTTGGTACAGTAATCATGTGTTTTTTTGCACTTGCAACACCTTTTCTGATTGCTGCTGCAACATCAGCTGCTTTTGCATGTCCTGCGCCTACTTTTCCTTTTTTGTCTCCAACCACAACCAATGCTGCAAAACTTACTTTATTTCCACCTTGGGTTTTTTTGGAAATTCTGTTGATTAACACGACATCTTCCACCATATCTGATGGTTCGCGGTTAAACTGCTGTCTATTATTTTGATTTCTATTAAATGGCATATCTTGAAAATTTCTAAGGACTAATTTCTAATTGATCTAAAGATAAGGTAGTTTATTTTTAGAAATTAGGTAAATTAGATTAATTAGTAATTAGAAAACTAACCCTCCTTCTCGTGCACCTTCTGCAAATGCTTTTACTCTTCCATGATATCTATATGTTCCTCTATCAAAAACGGTTTTTGTTATTTTTGCTGCTTTTGCTTTTTCTGCTAAAAGCACGCCCAATGCTTTTGCTTTTTCTGTTTTGGTTCCACTTGCTTTTTCAAGCTGTTTTTCCGAAACACCCAAAAGTGTTACTGCTTTTTCATCATCGATAAGTTGTGCAAATAAATATTTATTTGTTCGATGGACAGAAAGTCGTGGCATACTTTTTGTACCAGATATTTTTGCTCGTACTTTTTTCTGTCTTCTTTGTTTTGTTGTTTTATTATTTTCCATAGTAATTTTCAACTATTTTGCTCCTACTGCTTTTGCTGCTTTTCCTGCTTTCTTTCGAATGTATTCACCAACATATTTAATACCTTTTCCCTTGTATGGTTCTGGTGGTCTTACAGCTCTGACTCTGGCTGCAATAAGACCAATCATTGCTTTATCTGTGCCAGAAACCGTAATAACGTTTTCTGCAACAGTAAATGTTATACCTTCTGGTGCTTTAATTTTAACAGGGTGTGAAAATCCAACATTTAATGTCAATTCACTTCCTGCTGCCTGCGCTCTATATCCAACTCCAGATAATTCTAATTTTTTTTCAAGTCCTACCGATACTCCTTTTACCATGTTTGCGAGTGTTGCCCTTGTTAGACCAAATAAGTTTTTTGTTGTTTCTTTAGTTGCTTCTTCTTGTCCAATTCGCAATACATTTTCTTCAACAACAGCTGTTATTCCTGCTGGCAATACAAAAGAAAGATTTCCTTTTCCTCCTGCAACAGTTACCTTACCGCCATCAACTGTTACTGTTACGCCTGCTGGAATCGCAATTGGTAATTTTCCAATTTTACTCATATTATTTCTTCATTGACTGATATTCTGCTTTACAGAATTACCAAATCTTAAAGAGGACTTCTCCTCCGACTCCTTTCTTTACTGCTTCTCTTCCTGTCATAACGCCTTGATTTGTCGAAACAATCGTAATTCCAAGACCTCGTCCAACAAGTCCTACTTTATCGTCAGAGCTGGCGTACACGCGAAGTGATGGCTTAGAAATAACAGTAACGTCAGTGAAAACAGCCAATCTTTTTTCAAAATTAATTGTTGCAACAAGAGTTTTTTTAGCATCTTTGCTTTCTTCTTTAAGAGAGCCTAATATGCCTTGCTTTACCAAAACCTGTCCTATTGCTTTATTTAATTTTGAATATGGCAACACAACTTGTCGGCGTCGTGCCATTGCTGCGTTTTTTAATCTAATAATAAAATCTGCTACTAAATACATATAATTTCTACCAAGTCGCTTTCAAAACGCCTGGTAATTCTCCTTTCTGAGCAAGCTCTCTAAAACACATACGGCATAAGCCGAATCGTCTCATGTACGACCTTGCGCGTCCACAAATTTGACATCGATTTCTGTCTCTTACGTCAAACTTCTGACGGTGTAAAAATTTAACTACATTTGATTTTTTTGCCATATATTTTTTTTGCTTTATTTTACAAACGGCATACCAAGCTGCCTCAGTAAGCTTTCTGTATGCTCTTTTGATTTTGCTGATGTCACAATGGTTATCTGAACTCCCTGAATTCGATCAATTTTTCCTGGATCAATTTCTGGGAAAACAGAGTATTCAGAGATTCCCAACGAGTAACTTCCTCTGCCATCAAAACTATTTGTACCAACTCCTCGGAAATCTTTAAGACGAGGCAAAACCACATCGACGAGTTTTCCGAAGAAATCATACATGCGATTGCCCCGAAGCGTTACTACAAGCCCTATTTTATCACCTTCACGTAGCTTAAAGCTAGAGATAGATTTTTTGGCACTTGTTACCTTTGGCTTTTGACCAGTAATAAGCTCCATCACTTGTGTTGCAATTTCCATATTTTTCTTATCTGCAACAGCATTTTTTACTCCCATATTCACAACAATCTTTGAAATTTTTGGCACTGCCATAACATTGGTTATTTTCAATGCATCTTGCAATTTCTTTGCTACTTCTTTTTGATATTTTTCTTGTACGTAATTCATCTGTTTATATTTCCTTTCCACATTTTCGACAGACTCGTGTTTTTACACCTTTTTCCATTTTGTATCCAACTCGTGTCAGCTTTTTGCACTTTGGACAAACAAGCTGGACATTTGCAACTGGTAATGGTTTGGTTATGGTTACGATTTCTGATCGTGTATTTCCCATACCACCTTTTTGATGTCTTTTATACTCATTCACACCAGGTACCAAAACCTTTGCTTCTTTAGAAAAGACTCGTTCGACTTTTCCTGTCTTGCCTTTGTCTTTTCCTGCTACTATTTTTACTTCGTCTCCTTTAATTAATTTCATAATTTTATAATACTTCTATTGCCATAGAAGCAATTTTCATAAATCCTGAGTCTCGTACTTCCCTTGCTATTGGTCCAAAGATACGTGTTCCTTTTGGATCTTTACTTTTTACATCTGCCAAAATAACTGCTGCATTGTCTGAAAAACGAATATACGATCCATCTTTTCGTTTTGTTTCTTTTCTCGCCCTTACCAAAACTGCTTTCACAATTTCTCCATCTTTTACTTGTCCTGTTGGCGATGCTTCCATGACGACACAATTTAATATATCGCCAATATATCCAAATTTTCTTTTTGATCCACCAAAAATATGGATAACGCGCAAACTTTTTGCTCCTGAATTATCTGCTGCTTTTAAAATACTTCTATGCTGTATCATTATTTTGTTTTCCTTTCTACTTTAAAATGTTTATTTCCTGCCATTTTTCGCGTTTCACTCAAAACCACTTCATCGCCAACAATAACTGCAACATTGTTTGTTGCTGCAATATATTTTTTACTCACAGTCAATAATTTTCTATACAACTTGTGTGGAACTTTTCTGGTCACCTCTACAACAACGCTGTCTTTCATTTTTGCAGAAGTCACAATTCCAGTAACTGTTTTTTGTGCCATTATTTTGTTTCCTCCTTCCCGTCCTGAACTTGTCGAACGGATTTCTCTGTTTTTTGTACATCTTTTTGCATATTCATTTTTGTTAAGAGTCTTGCTAACTCATCTTTTTTTGTTCTCAAACTTGTTGTATTTTTCAATTGCATTTTCGAAAGCTGCATTGCCATTTTAGCAATTTCTGCACGAAGTGTTGCTACTACTTGCTGCATATTGTCTGCCTCTACAACTGTTTTTTTTGTTTTTGCCATATTAGTGAGCCTGTCCTCTCTCAATTAATTTTGTCTTTACTGGTAATTTGTATGCTGCTAGTCTCAATGCTGCTGCTGCAACTTGCTTACTGACGCCACCCATTTCAAAAAGAATTCTTCCTGGCTTCACAACTGCGACAAATTCATGAACATCTCCCTTTCCTGATCCCATTCTCACTTCTGGTGGTTTTTTACTAATTGGTTTGTCTGGAAAAATCTTAATCCATACTTTTCCACCTCGAGCAATATAATGAGTAATAGCACGTCTTGCTGCTTCTATTTGTCGTGCAGATACCCATGCTGCTTCTAGACTTTGTAATCCAAATTCACCATTAGAAAGCGTATTGCCACGAGATGCAACACCTGTTCGGGTTCCTCGCATTTGTTTTCTGTATTTTACTCTTCTTGGTACTAACATAAATTATCGTCCTTTCTCCTCTGGTTTATTTATCCAAACTTTTACACCAATGTATCCTTTTTTGGTAAGTGATGGATACGAGCTGTAATCAATATCCTCTCGAATTGTTGATAATGGCACTTTACCAACCTGAATTTTTTCTCGTCTTCCAATTTCTGACCCGTTAATTCTTCCTGACAAAACAATTCTTACTCCCTTTGCACCTGCACCCATAACTCTTTCTGAATTACTATTCAAAACTCTTTTGAAAGGAAGGCGCTTTTGAAGCATTTCTGCAACATTTTTTGCAACCAAAAATGAATTCAAATTAGGCTCTTTTACTCCTTCGACTCGCAAATCAATTCGTGGCATTTGTTTTGCTGACTTTGATTTATCGAGTCCTCTAAAAAATGCATTGATAAACTTTTTCAAATCTTCAAGACCAGTACCAGCCCGTCCAATAACCATACCTGGCTTACTGACATTAATAATCAATTTGACACTATTAATTGATCTTTCAATTTCAACAGATGCAACTCCTGCAAATTTTAATTTTTCCATGATTGCTTTTCGCAATTTGTAATCTTCCAACAGGGTCCCTTTATAATTTCTCTCGTTAAACCATCGAGAATCCCAATTATAAACTGTTCCAATTCTTAAAATTTTTGGATTAACTTTTTGTCCCATTTATTTTGCTTCCCCTTTCCCGTCATGAGCTTGTCGAACGGATTTCTCTGCTTTTTTCACTTTCTTTTCTTCTTTTTCAACAGGTTTTTCTGTCTTTTCATCTGTTTTCATATCGCTTACAACAATTCGTATATGGCTACTTCTTTTTGTGTACATTCTTACATGACTTCGAGACCCAATATGCATTCTTCGAAGTGTTTGTCCACCATCTACTTCGATTCTGATAATAACCAATTCACTCTCTACTGCTCCTTTTTGCACTGCATTTGCTGCAGCACTTTTAACTGTTTTTGCAAGCGTTGTACTTGCCCTTTTTTGTGTTGTTGCTAAAAGAGCGAGTGCTTTTGCAACTGGCATATTACGAATTGCATCAGCAACAAGTCTCACTTTTCGTGTACTTATTCTGACTCCTTTTGTTCGTGCTTGTGCTTCTGTCATATGATTAAACTTTTTATGTCTTACTAATCTCTCGTGCAACAACTCTTCCATGTGATCTAAATGTTCGGGTTGGTGCAAATTCACCAAGTCTATGGCCTACCATGCTTTCAACAACAAAGACATTCACAAAAATTCTTCCATTATGAACACCAAATGTATGTCCGACAAATTCAGGAGCAATTTGGCATGCTCGAATCCATGTCTTAATAACACTTTTATCTCCAGTCTCTTTTTGCTTTAAGACTTTCGACATTACCCTCTTATCTACGTATGGTCCTTTTTTTGCACTTCTACTCATGTTAGTTTTTAGTTAATAGTTGATGGTTCGTAGTATATTTTGTTATGAACTACGAACTAATAACTATTTACTTCTCTTCCCCTTTCTTCTTTGTAATATATACTTATTCGAATACTTTTTTGGTGTTCGTGTTTTACCAACAGCTGCACGTCCTGCATACGTCTTTGGTCTTTTCAAACCAATACCACTTCTTCCTTCTCCTCCTCCGTGAGGATGAGATCTTGGATTTTGTGCTACTCCTCTTACTGTTGGTCGAATACCCATGTGTCGTGCTCTTCCTGCTTTACCAATAACTTCATTTTTGTGTCCAATTTGACCAACTTGACCAATGGTTGCCATGCCTGCTACTGGTACTTTTCGTACTTCTCCACTTGGCATTCTTAAGTGAGCATAATTGCCTTCTTTTGCTGCCAAAGTTGCCTGTGCACCAGCAGATTTTGCCAATTGGCCACCTTTGCCTGGTGTCAACTCAACATTGTGAATAAATGTGCCAACAGGAATCTCGGACAATGGCATTGCATTACCTACTTTAATTTCAATGCCTGCTTTTCCTGCAACCAACGCATCGCCAACCTTTAATCCTTCAGGGCAGAGAATATATCTTTTTTCTCCGTCTGTGTATTGTACCAGAGCAATGTCACAAGTTCTATTAGGATCATATTCTATTGCGACAACCTTTGCTGCCAAGAGTTTTTCTCTCTTAAAATCAATTGATCGCAAAAATCTCTTCTGTCTTCCACCCTGATGTCTCACAGTTACTTTGCCACTACTATTTCTTCCTGAATTTTTCTTTAAAATATTTTTTAATTTCATACTATTTTTTCTGTTCTCCTAATTCAAATTCATCAATTTTTTGTCCTTTTTCCAAAACAACAACTGCTTTTTTATAACTTCCCAGTGCTTTTTCTGTTCGCTTTTTGCCAACCCGTTTTGTTTTTCCTTTTACAATTGCTGTTGCAACGTCTAAAACATGGACTTTGTATGTTTCTTCTACTACTTTTTTAATCTCATCTTTACTGCTTTGCAATGCAACAATAAATGTAAATCTTCCATTTTCCGCATCCTTAATTGATTTTTCCGAAATAACTGGTCGTACCAAAATACTGTGCATTATTTATTCTCCTTTTTTGTTGATTTCAAGTGTTTTTCCAAAAGTGTCAATGCTTCCTGCATCACAACAACTGTTCCGCCATTTAATACTTCGTAGGTGTTAAGTGTTTTTGCGCTACTCACCACAACTCTATCAATATTTCGTGCTGCTTTTAAAACACCTGCAACGTATTCCGGCATAACAAGCAAGGCTTTTTTGCCATCAAGTCCCATTCCCCTAAATGCACTTGCAACAAGTTTTGTTTTGGGTGCAAGCGTTGTAAGTCCAGCCACAACAATAACTTTTCCATCTTTTGCCATTGCAGACAATGCCGAAACAACTGCTGCTTTTTTCATTTTTGTTGGCAAATCCAATGAATAATCTCTGAGTTTTGGACCATGTGCTGTACCTCCGCCAACAAAAATAGGTGCTGATTGTGCTCCGTGTCGTGCCCGACCTGTTCCTTTTTGTCTATACCATTTTGCTGTTGTTAACGTTACCTGACTTCGTGTTTTGGTAACTGCCGAACCGATTCGCTGATTTGCTAAATAGACTCTCACCGCTTGTGCCATGAGCGACTTATTCACCGATCCTCCAAAAATAGCTTCTGGAAGACTCACTGTTCCTTTTGTTTTTCCGCTCTCATCAAAAAGTGCTACCTTTAAAGAACTTTCAACTTTTTCCATTTTTGGCGCCACTTTTGTAGCTGGTTTTTTAACAGCTTTTGTTGGTGCTTTCTTTACTACTTTTGAAACTTTCTTTTCTGGCATATACTAAATACAAAATACTAGCTACTCGCTACTGTTTTGCTTCCTCCTTTACTTCTTCTGTTGCTGGCTGAACGTCTTCCTTATTCTCTGCTGGAGCCTCTTCTTTTGCTACTTCTGCAACTTCCTCTTTTGGCTCTTCAACTTTTTCTTCCTTTGCTTCGGGCTCAACTTCTTCCTTAACCTCCTCTGTCTTTACTTCTTCAGCTTTCTCTTCTTTATTCTGCTCTGCACGAGCTACTTCTTCGGCTGCTTTGGCGGCCTCTGCTGCCTGTTTTTCTGCCTCTACTTTTGCTGCTTGCTCTTGTTTTGCGATTTCTTCTAACTCTTCTTTACTCTTGAGTGGCTCAACAAATTTCTTATTTTTCTTACCAGTTGGCTTAATAATAACCATAGCACCGAGCACTCCTGGGACAACGCCTTTTATCCAAACAAAATCTGCTCCAACTTTAATAATTTCAAGACTTTTGAGTGTTGTTATGTCGTTACCCATTTTTCCTGCCATTCTTTTTCCTTTGTATACTCTTCCTGGAGTGGTACCAGAACCAATAGAACCTGGTGCTCTGTGTCTGTCTGACTGACCATGTGTCTTAGGACCACCTTTAAATTGATATCTTTTAATACCACTCGCAAATCCTTTTCCTTTAGACATTCCTGAGACATCTACCATTGCTCCTGGCTCCAAAACAGTTGCAGCATCTACAATAGAGCCTACTTCTGGCATATTTGCTGCTTCTTTTTCTGTAAGTCGTGCTTCTTTTACGAAAAGAGGCGCCTTGTCTAAGTGCGCCTTTGTTGCATGTCCTACTTGTGGTTTATTGGCATTTTTCTTAATTCCGAGTCCAAGTTGTACTGCCCAGTAACCTTCTTTATCTTGCATTTTGTGCATGAGAACAGTATTTCCGGGAGTTGCCACGACAGTAACTGGAATTCGTGTTCCATCTTCTAAGAATTTCTGTGTTTGCTCAACTTTTGTACCAACAACAATCATCATATTTTTATTTGTGTCAACAAAACAACAAAAAAGTGGCTGCCAGGCCACTCTACATCTTGAGGATCCCTGAAGCTACTTTTACGTTCGATCCGTTTTCTTAAGTCGAATCATGTTGACGAAACATTAGTATTGTACCAGAAAGGGGGTGTAGCCGCAAGAGACAGAACCAGCCTCGGATTAGCCTCGCTTTTTCTCTATCCCCACTGTTTTAACAACCTCAAAATCTACTCCATCGGATTTAAGCACAAAATAGCCAGTATTTTTAATCGTACTGTGGGCTAACTCTTGATGAGTTCCAAACCCCAGATGAACAAGGAAAGTTCTCATAATATTACCGTGTGAAACAATCAACACGTTTTTTCCAGGATATGCTAAGGCTGTCTCGCGCAAAAATGTTACAAACCTTCCAATTAATTCTTCATCAGATTCATAGTCGGGCACGATTTTTTTAGAAAGTCTTTCTTTATAGCTTAAAGTGTAGTATTTTTCCAAAAGCCTTTTTATTTTTTCTCTCAACTGGTCGTACGACTTTCCTTGGATGTCTTTACCGTAGCTTCGTTCACGAAGAGCTTTTGTTGTATTTATAGCAATTTTTCGCTCAAGTAATATAATTCTCGCTGTTTCCACAGTTCTCGCAAGATCAGAGGAGAAAACGGCATCAAAATGGACGTTAAATAAATCTTTCGCACGTTCTTGTGCTTGTTTTCTACCTAATTCAGATAAATTTGTTTCTTTCTGACCAGAGATAACTTGCTTTACATTCCCCTCGGATTGACCATGCCTGACAATATAAAACGTACAGTAGGTATTCATAAAAAGAGTATAACTTATTCTTCTTCGAGCGAACAGTGTGAGTCGAGAAGTTCTCGACAAGCTCGAGCGAGAATCCACTAAAAAACCGCCTGATGGCGGTTATTTGTTTTAAAATTTAAGTTACTGCGTCTTTGCGCTAGCAAAGTATAAAGATAACTTTTTCCTCTGCAGCGGGACGAAAACGTAGTTTTTGTCCTTACATCTTTATTTCAATATCCACACCTGCTGGGAGTTCTAAATGGGTCAAGGAGTCAATGGTTTGGGCTGTTGGACTAACAATATCGATAAGTCTTTTGTGAATTAAAATTTGGAAATGATCTCGGTGGTTTTTTTCAATGAAAGGGGCTTTGTTGACTGTGTAAACAGACCTGTCTGTAGGAAGAGGTATTGGTCCGACAACCTTAGCGCCAGTTCGGATGGCGGTATCTAAGATTTGCTGACATGTAGAGTCAATAACTCTCGCGTCATAACTTTTTAATCTAACTCGTATTCTTCCTTTAGGCATAGTCTGTTAAAGAACTTGTGAATAGTATTATACAATATTGAATCTGGAATGTCTATAGATTTCCCCTAATAAAAAACCGCCTATCTGGCGGTTAACGCTTTAATGAGTTTTATCTTCCCTTTTTTCCGCCCAACCTTCCTGTTCGTCTAGTGCCACTACCGCCATTATTGTCCAAACCTCTTCCATGTGTTTGTCCAGTATCTGTATTTGTCTTCGCTGCTGACCTTATACTTCTAAGTAGTGCTTGATCAGCTTCTGACAAATCTGTATCATCTGGAACTTCTCTTTGTGGTTTATTTTTATTTCTTCCCATAGAAATAACGAGGGTTATTTGAGGATTTTAGTGATAACTCCTGCTCCAACTGTTTTACCACCTTCACGGATAGCAAATCGAAGACCTTCTTCCAAAGCAACTGGAACAATAAGTTCGACTGTCATCTTGGTACTATCTCCTGGCATAACCATTTCTACGCCTTCTGGAAGGGTAACATTACCTGTAACGTCTGTTGTTCGGATATAGAATTGTGGTCTGTAGCCTTTAAAGAATGGTGTGTGTCGTCCGCCTTCTTCTTTTGCCAAAACGTATACTTCTGCTTCAAATTGTGTGTGTGGAGTAATTGAGCCTGGCTTTGCAATAACTTGACCTCTTTCAACGTCGTCTTTTTCAACACCTCGAAGTAGTAATCCAACATTGTCTCCTGCTTGACCTTCATCGAGCTGCTTTCTAAACATTTCTACTCCAGTAACAACGGATTGTGCTGTTGCTTTCATTCCAACAATTTCGACAGCTTCGTTTACCTTTACAACGCCTCTTTCAATTCTTCCGGTTACGACTGTGCCTCGACCCTTGATTGAGAAAACGTCTTCAACAGGCATAAGGAATGGCTTGTCGAGTGCTCGGACTGGATCTGGAATGTATGAATCAACTGCATCCATAAGATCAAGAATCTTTTGCTGATATTCTTTATCTCCTTCTAATGCTTTCAAAGAAGAACCTCGAATAACAGGAACATCATTTCCTGGGTATTGGTATTTTGTCAAAAGTTCTCGGACTTCCATTTCGACTAAGTCCAAAAGTTCTGGATCTTGAACCATGTCGCACTTATTTAAATACACTACGATTGCTGGAACGCCAACTTGTCGTGCTAAAAGAATATGTTCTCGTGTCTGAGGCATTGGACCATCTGCTGCACTAACAACCAAGATAGCGCCATCCATTTGTGCTGCACCAGTAATCATATTTTTGATGTAATCTGCATGACCTGGAGCATCGATATGTGCATAGTGTCGCTTTTTTGTTTCGTATTCAATGTGGGAAATGTTAATGGTGACTCCTCGAGCTTTTTCTTCTGGGGCATTATCAATTTGATCGTATGCTTTTGCTTCTGTAGATCCAAATTCTGGATGTTGTGCCAAAACTGTAGCAATTGCTGCTGTTGTTGTGGTCTTACCATGGTCGACGTGACCGATGGTTCCGATATTGACATGTGGTTTGGTTCGTTGATATGTTGCCATGTGATTTAAAAAGGTCTCAGCACTGTGAGACTGAGTATTAGTATACAATACTTAAAAAACTTCGTCAATACCCTTTTTTATTTTCTTTATTTTTCTTCACTACCTGAAGTGTTTTTTGCTGCAGCAAGAGCTTTTCCTCTCACAATTGACGAATCTGTATTTCTGTCTTCAGCAAGTGCTGCAACAACTTGTGCCACATCAGGAACACTAAGCGCATCAGGACCACCGTGAACAACAGCTTGAATCAAATAATGCTCAAACATCCTGTCTGTTACCTCTCCCATTGCATCAACCAAATTTTCAACATCTAAATATGAGCTGGATATTTGCTCTGGAGTAAAATGACTTAGGTCTGCCTCTTTTTCTGCATACTTTCCCCCTGGTCGTCTTACTCTTACAACAGCAAGACCAGTCAATCCTTCTCTTTCTGCAATACTATTAAAACTTGCCACCTGTTTGGGATCATCATCAAAAAGAATTACCGGCACTTGCCAATTTGTAAAATCTACGCCAATGTCTCGCGGTGTATCAGCAAATCTGTATGTTAATGAAATATTTCTGTAGGGATTTTGACGCAATACTTCCTGGAAAAACTTTCCTTTTGGTGCAATGGTCAAAAAAATTTGAGATACTTTGTCTCCATCTAAAAGTGGCATAGATTTTTCCAGCTGAAATGCCGGATCTCCGTAAGTTAAGAGTGCGACATTAACAGGGACCCCAGGAATTTGTTTTAATTTTTCTATTGCATCAGAAGTATCAGGAAATAGCGTTGAGGTATACCTTGTCTGCTGATAGATATCTCGTATTTCAGGGTCAAGAGGAATCTCATCTGTACTTTCTGTTTCTATCATTTTCTCTTTTACTGCCTCTAAATGACGCCTCACATCATCTGTCAGATCTACTTTGCCATCCTTTCTATCCAGAAGAGCTGCTGAAAAAAGCCTCATTTCCAACTCTGGCTCATACATTAATTCATGATCGCCACGTTCTCCCATGTCGACGCGAGAGAATTTGTCGCAAAACTTTATGATTTCTTTTGAAATTCCTAGCCCTTCAAGCTCCTGAAAACATCTCTTTTTATCCTGCGCTGTTTGTGCGCCCGTATCATCCCAGTCAAGTAAAATAAGCGGTGCTTCTGCCACATATGGGGCTTTTCTGTTTTGCACGAGATATCCAAGATTCCCAACAGGGGTAATTGTAGCCTCTTTTGTTGCTACTATTTCCCTTAGATGTCTGAGCTCTGCATTTCCTGACGGAGGGAATTTAAGAGCCTCTCTTGGCCGTATTGCCTCTAGTGCCTGTACCATGCTCCAAGTATATCAAATACAGCAAATCATATATAATTGTTTTATGAAAATTTTATCAACACTTGGCTGGAAAGATTATGAATTATTTGACAGCGGCAATGGCATGCGGTTTGAACGATTTGGGCCATATAAAACAGTCAGACCCGACCCACAGGCCATCTGGCAACCCAAGCAATTTGCCTCTTGGCAACAAGCAGATGTGCAATATATCCGGACAGTAAAAGACCAAGGGCAGTGGAAATTTAAAAGAGCAATTCCTGAAAAATGGAAAATGAGCTGGAAAGATGTATCTTTTTGGGCACGATTAACGAGTTTTAAACATACAGGCGTTTTTCCCGAGCAGAGTCTGCAATGGGAATGGATGGAAAATGTCATTGCGAACAGAGTGAAGCAATCTCATAAAAATAAGATTGCCACGTTGACTCCATCTCCTCGCAATGACAATCCTAAAGTCCTCAATCTTTTTGCCTACACTGGAATTGCAAGTATCGTTGCTGCACAAGCAGGAGCTGCGGTCACTCATGTAGACAGCTCCAAGCCTTCTATTTCCTGGGCACGCGAAAACCAAATGATTTCTGGACTTAAAGATAAACCAATTCGTTGGATACTTGATGATTGTCTTAAATTTGTCGAGCGTGAAATTCGACGTGGCGCAACTTATGATGGCATTATTATGGATCCTCCCGTGTATGGACACGGCGCAAATGGCCAGATTTGGAAGTTTTCCGAGCATTTTCCCAAGCTTATGGCAGATGTTGCCAAACTTTTATCAAAAACGCCACTTTTTGTCATTGTGAATGCGTATGCTATTTCTAGTAGCAGTCTTATGCTGGAAAATGTTTTACGTGATTATCTGCCAACAGGATCAACAGAAGTTGGCGAATTATGCCTTGAAGAAACAATTGGCAAACGACTTTTATCAACTGGTATGTTTGTTCGGTGGAGTAAATAAACGAAATTGGTGTATTTGGATTATTTGGATATTGGATTATTTTTAAAAATATCCATTTGCCCAAAACCCAATTTTTGAAATTCCATTTTTTTGCAAAAACTGCTTTTTATACTCTACTGATGTCAGATTTTCAAACCACACATCATGCCCCTGATTTGCACTGTCTGTGTACGTTGCCTCTATTTCTCCTTCTGGGTGCGTTACCACTTTGCAATCTTTTAGATGACACGAGCTAAATTTACTCAGCATTTCATTGGTTGTCAGACTTTCTGCAGCATGGATTGGCCTCCCCTGCTGATCAATAGTCCAGTCATATCCAAACATGCCAAAAATAATGGTTAGCTTTTCTTTGGCAACTTGTTTTCCAAAATCTTTTACCATTTGCACAAAATTGTAATCTGCATCAGCATAGCTTTCAAAAGGAAAATTGGTTCCCGGAGTCCCATTTGCTTTGTGAAAGTCATACGCCAAGACAAATATTCCGTCTGCGTTTTTAGCAATTGCTGTCACATTATACGGTCGTGCCAAATAAAATGTGTCGCCAAAAAGTGTTTGATAAAAGGAAAGATGTGCCGTTTTTACTTTGTCGGCAAATGTCTTGGAAAAATCAGTAATCGACTGTGTAACCGACGGAAAAGCAAGGCCACTATATTCTAAATCCAAAACAATGCCGTCAAACCCATTCTGCTTGGCAATATCGATGCTATCTTGGATAACTGCATCTTGGGACGCGTTGTTTTGTAAAATATTTTCTGTTGTATCACCAGGCAGCATTCTCACAGTTAAAAGCGTTGTACTTCCCTGTGTTGCGGCAACAAATGACGGAATTCCGCCATATCCATCATCTTTTGTACTAATGCCATCCACTGTGGGGGTTATACCAAAATACACATAGGTCGAATATCCCGAATTTATCGTGTCTTCTGACCAATACGGGACAAAAAGTGTTGTCTCGACAATTGCAGTACTTGGAGCTGGTTGCTGCGTTGTGGCGGGAGACAGCGTGGTTGTTTTTTTTGAAACAGGTGTAGGATGTAAGAACAAAACAACATATAAAATTGCTGCACCAATTAAAAGAATAACAGCAATAATTTTTCTCACGTATAGAAATTATACCATTCCGAGGATTTTTTATTATTTACTCAGATTTCCCAGAAGCGTATTCACCAAAGACAGGACTATACTAAATGCTAATGCCCACCAAAATCCATCCACAACAAATCCTGGGACAAGATGGGAAGCAAGGAGCACTAAAAGTGCATTAATAACAAATGTTAAAAGTCCAAGCGTGAGGATGTTAATAGGAAGGGTAAGAAAAAGGAGAATTGGTTTTAAAATACTATTAATAATTCCCAAAACAACCGCAGTCACGAGTGCCGTAAGGAAGCTTTCTATTCTGACCCCTGGCAATACGTATGCTGTCACAATAATTGCTAAGGCGCTTACCAACCAAGAGAGTAAAATTTCCATATGATTAATCGTAGCAAATACCAAAAAGAATGCAAGAAGAACGATGAAAAACTCTTATTCTTCGAGTGAGTCCGAAGGACGAATCGAGAAGTTCTCGACTCACTGAGTTCGCTCGAACAATAAACGGAAATAACAGGCTAGAATTTTTTGGGGCTATTTTAGGATAACATGATTTTCCTACATGCAACAGTCTTTTCTTTTTTATTTCCAACTTTTATTCTAAAAATGTGACTACCGACCGTTTTGGATATCTAAGAGGAAATAGACCAAGAGATCCTTCTCATGTTCCTTTAAGAGAACAGTTGCTTCGCGCATACACAGGCGACACAACTTACCGAGGCAGTACACAGCATCAGTCAGAACGCCAAGTGCCTCCCCAACAACAAGGAAGATTTAGCAGGCCTACACCGTACCAAGATCAAAGCGGGCGGACAGTTGAGCCTTGGGGCACAGAACAACCTTCGGGAAGAAAATCTAAAAGAAGGCGCAGAACTTAGTCCATATTTGTTTACTATCTCAGAAAGTGCATATAATAAGAAAGGATTTTACTATCTATGTCAGACAGAGTTGTATTACATCGAGAAACAGGTCAGCCAGCTACGCTTGAACCAGAAGTAGATAATGGAGACGTAAGAGCTGCTGTTGCACGTTCACATGGAAGAAGCGTATATCATATTGGCGACGGTGCAACCCCTAGAGAAGTTGACGATGCAATTCACAGAGCAGGTTCGGAGATGGGCGCACCTTTACCGCGTAGGATTCGAGGATTACGCAGAAGAAGATATCAATAAGCTACTTAAATATCATTTTCTTTGCTTTTAGGTATAGAAACGTAACCAGCACACTTGCTAGGACAAATAAAATTAATGCGCCAAAATCATCTCCTACATCTTCTTTGTCTTTAAACTCAACAATTACAGCCATTATTTTAATTGCCAATCCTCCCCAGACAAAAAGTACTGGAACAACAGAATGCTTCCATTTATTTTTCCCCCATACATACCATCCAATTGCTCCAACTCCCAGCCAAAAGAGTAAAATTTCATCAATTTTAAAGGGAATTTCTGGCTCTAAAACAGATTCTGGGGAGAAAGCAAATCCCGACAGCGCAACGACTGCAACTGCCAACAAATTATTTCCTCTATTCCAAATTTCTTTTGGGGTCATAGATTAAGAGTAGGAAAGTGGAGAAAAGAAGTCAAGTAAAAAATTACTGTAATTCCGTAAGGAATCTGTGAAATAGCTTGAGCGGAGGCGAAAACTTATACAGCAGGCTTTCCTGGTGTCCGAAGGACAAAGCCTATTCTACTCGTCCAGTAAATGTGGATTTTGCTAATAACTGTTGAACAATATTTTGTGGCACTGGTTCATAATGACTTGGCTCCATGTAATACGAAGCTCGGCCTTGGGACATAGATCGAAGTTGTGTTGCATAACCAGAGAGTTCGGACAGTGGCACCATTGCTTTAATAATGGTTGCGCGACTTCGCTCTTCTGTTCCAGAAATTTGTGCCCGTTTGGACGACAAATCACCAATAATGTCTCCCATAAATTCTCCAGGTGTGGTAACTTCTACCAACATAATAGGCTCTAAAAGTTGCATGTTTGCTTTTTTGGAAGCATTTTGGAATGCCATAGAAGCAGCAATTTTAAAGGCAACATCAGATGAATCAACATCGTGATACGATCCGTCATAGAGTGTTACTTTGGTATCAACAATTGGATAGCCCAAAAGCACGCCATTTTCTTCTGTTTCCTTGACACCTTTTTGAACAGAAATAATAAATTCCTGAGGAATTGCGCCTCCTTTAATGGCATTAACGAATTCATTTCCTTCTCCTCTTGGCTTTGGCTCGAGCTTAAGATAGCAATGACCATATTGACCTCGTCCTCCAGATTGTCGAATGTATTTTCCTTCTGCCGAGCTTTCGATACCAACTGTTTCTTTATAGGCAACCTGTGGTGCGCCAACATTTGCCAAAACGCCAAACTCCCGCTTCATTCTGTCAACCATAACTTCCAGCTGTAATTCGCCAATTCCAGAAATAATTGTCTGGTTGGTCTCATGATTTGTCTTAACAGTAAAGGTTGGATCTTCTTCTGTAAGTCTCTTAAGTGCCAAGCCAAGCTTTTCTTGATCTGCTTTTGTTTGCGGCTCAATTGCTAAAGAAATAACAGGCTCTGGGAAGGTAATTTTTTCCAAAACAATTGGAGATTTCTCATCGCAAAGTGTATCTCCGGTAATGGTGTCTTTCAAACCAACGAGTGCAACAATTTCTCCTGCGTATGCTTCTTTAATTTCTTCTCTGGTATTTGCATGCATAAGAAGAATACGGCCAACTCGCTCGGTAATATTTTTTGTTGAATTGTAGATATAACTTCCTGCTTCGATTTTTCCTGAATATACTCTAAAGTATGTCAATTTTCCAACATGTGGATCGATCTGAATTTTAAAGGCAAGTCCGCACAATTTTTCGTCTGGGACTAATTTTCGTACTTCTTCTGTTTCTGTTTTTGGATTGGTTCCTTTGACTTCTCCTAAATCTACCGGAGATGGCAAATAATCAATCACAGCATCCAAAAGTGGCTGAACACCTTTATTTCGCAGAGATGTTCCTGCATAAATTGGCACTAATCTATATGCAATAACTGCTGCGCGAAGTGCTTTTTTTAACTCGTCGAGTGTTGGCTCTTCTCCACCAAGATATTTTTCAAGAAGTTTGTCATCTGTCTCTGCAATTTTTTCAATTAATTTTTGTCGATACTCTTCTACCTGTGCTTTCATGTCTTCCGGAACTTCATTTGTTGTATCAAAAGATGCACCCAAATCGTCTGAGTGCCATTTCAAAGACGTCCTGGTAAGTAAATCAACATTACCAACATAGGTATTTTCTGCACCAATTGGCAAGACCATAATTGCTGGATTTGCACCAAGTCTGTCTTCGATACTTTTTACTGTTGCTAAAAAGTCTGCGCCCAATTTATCCATTTTATTAACAAAACAAATACGTGGAACTTTGTATTTATCTGCTTGTCGCCAGACTGTTTCGGACTGTGATTGCACTCCTTCTTCTGCATCCAAAACTGTAATGCCTCCATCCAAAACACGAAGTGATCGTTCTACCTCTGCAGTAAAGTCAACGTGCCCTGGGGTATCGATAATATTAATTCGGTAATCTTTCCAGAAAGCTGTGGTTGCAGCAGACACAATAGTAATACCTCGCTCTTTTTCCTGTTCCATCCAGTCCATTTGGGTATTTCCTTCATCGATGTCTCCAATTTTGTATGTACGTCCTGTGTAGTAGAGAATTCTTTCTGTAGTGGTTGTTTTACCTGCGTCAATATGCGCAATAATACCAATATTGCGAATCTTGTCTAGCTCTGCATGTCGGTTTTGTGAATCAGCCATAAATAAAAATAAAATTCCTGTCGGAACTTAGTAAGTATACCATAATTTCCCCGTAGATTCTAGCGGAAAATCAGAAATTTCGTGGTATAATGTGTCACGTGGAAAAGGTTATTTTATTCATTATGATCGTTGGCGTGGGACTGGTAAGTGGCGTTCTTTTGCTTAGTAAAACAACCCAACCGCAGACTCCTGCATTTTCTCTGACATCAACTCCTGCACCAACAGCTAGTCAACAACAGACTCAACAACAGCAACAGCCAACTGCATCGCCTATTGGTCCAGAAGAAGTTTTGGCACCAACACAAGCAGTAATTTCTACTTCCAAAGGTGATATTACTGTCCAGCTTTTCGCAACAGAAGCGGCAAAAACAGTCAATAATTTTGCACAAAAAGCAAAATCTGGCTTTTATAAAGGCCTTACCTTTCATAGGGTGGAGGATTGGGTTGTCCAGGGAGGCGACCCTCTTGGTAACGGCACAGGAGGAGGCCAAATGGCAACAGAATTAAATAGCGAGCCATTTGTTGTTGGTTCATTGGGTATTGCCCGTGGACAAGATGTTCAAATTTCGAATGATTCACAATTTTTTATTACCAAACAAAATGCAAGCTGGCTTAATAATCAGTACACCAATTTTGGAAAAGTTATTTCGGGAATGAGTGTGGTAAATAAATTGCAAATTGGAGATAAAATTTTAGGAATTACTCTAGAGTAAGTTTAAGGCCATTTTGGAAGTCTGAGCGGTTCCCCCAATCTTGGGAGCGGCGGGAAACCCTTTAATTCCGGCAACCGTCTTGGAATTTTGCAATATGTAATATCTGCTTTATCAGGGCTCACTTGCTTTCTTCTCTCCACTTCTAGCATAGAAACATAATACGTATCTTTCTCCAAAAACACCATGCATAAGGGATGTGGATGAGCCTTAGTTATTAATCTTAAAGCGGAAACAGACTATCTTCTCAACCAAGGAGTGTGACTGTTTCGCCATTCCGCCCCTCTATCTCCTATCTCATGACTTAGTCTTCGAGCTGTTCTCGCTGCTTCTACACCTAGTACCAAACCCCTCTGAACAGTTTCAACAGTCGCACCTGCAGCATTTCTTAATTCTTGCGCTACTCCTGGAGCTACTTCATATAATCCTGCTGTTTTTGCCATACCACTCGCTTTATATATCTCAGAAGATAATTTGTCAAATCGGAGTACAAACTGATGGGGCTTACCAGCGGAAGTGGGCGAATGCCTTATTTGCCTCTGCTTGTCTGTGGGTATTGTCTCGTTTCTTGATTGCTTCTCCCTTGCCTTCCAAAGCTTCGGTAAATTCTGCAACCAGCTTTTCACTCATTGTATGGTATTCCTTATTCGGACGTGCTTTTGCAGCCTCGAGTAACCATCGTATTGCGACTGCATATTTTCTATCGCCTTTTACCTCGACAGGAACCTGATAATTAGCCCCACCAATACGTCGTGCTTTAATTTCTACTTTTGGTGCAATGGTTTCCAAAACTTTCTGGAATGTATCGAGTGGATCTTGGCCTTTTTCCTTAAGAAGATCAAATGCTCCGTACACAACTTTTTCTGCAATGGTTTTTTTGCCATCTTTCATGACATTGTTAATGAATTTGGCAACCAAAACACTGTTGTATAACTGATCTGGTTCTGCTTTTCTTTTAGTAACTTTTGCGTGTCTCATATATTAGTTATGCTGCTGGCGCTGCTTTTGCTGCTGGCTTTGCTCCTCCTCCTTGGCCTTTTTTCGTTCCGTATTTACTTCGACTTGAATTTCGTCCGACAACACCTTGTAAATCAAATTTACCTCTGACGATATGGTACTTAACGCCTGGTAAATCTTTTACGCGGCCGCCTCTTACCAAAACGATACCGTGCTCAGCTAAGCTGTGTCCAACTCCCTGAATATATGCAGTAACTTCTGTTCTGTTG
>DATICB010000002.1:0-17647 GCA_035457005.1 Patescibacteria group bacterium | reverse complement strand
TACTTTTATCATGTTGACAAGAAAAACGCTTTCAGAATTGAGAGATTGATGATATAATACAACTATGAGATACCCAAAGCCATGTGTTATACCACCAGAGTCAAGTGTCGATGGATCGTATACTGTTCCTTTACCAGGAGGTGAGATAGATTTTACTCCTCGGCCATATCCACGATCAGGTCCAGGTGTGGGACGGACCTGCAGGGCAGGACAAGTTGCGGCACGGGCATTAGGGCAGGAAGGAGAAAAAGAGGGAGAAGTTGCCTGCGCTCAGTGTCACCGTGCTTTTAATTATAGGACACGAAGACCATAGACCTCAACAGATTACTTGTCACTAGCTCATCACATATTTGGCACCTTTAGTCACTCCAGATTTTTTAATAAGACCTGACTTTACCAGTGTTTTCAAGTCCAGTAATACCGCATCCTCAGAAATCATAGGAAATAAGTCTTTAAATGCCTGGTTTTGCAAAAAGCCAGTTTCCTGAATATACTCAATAATTTTCAACTGTCTATCAGACAACATCATTGGCTTGCCTCCCAAACGCTGCTTAAGTCTATTGTCAATTGAGACATGCTCCACTCTTTCTTTAATACGATTCAGCTCGTAAGACAGACCATGAGTAAAATATTCAAGCCAGCGCGTTAAGTCTCCATTATTTTTCTCTACCGATTGTAATGCTTCATAATAAGACAGCGCATCTTTGTCAAAATATTCCTCCAAAGAAAAAAACTGTCGAATGTCATACCCTTCCAAAAAAAGAACAAGCGTCGATAAAGCCCTGGCAACCCGACCATTTCCGTCGACAAATGGATGGATCCGGACAAATTCATAATGAACAATTCCTGATTTCAAAATTGGATGAATATCTTGATTTGACGTATCTTGAAGAAATGCAATAAAATCAGCCATATTGGGTTTTACCACATCTGGAACAGGTGGCGTAAAAACGACCTCGCCGCTTCGGCTATTGCGAATTGCAACAGGTGTTTTACGGTATTCCCCTGCTTTTTCATCGGTAAGAATTTTTTCAACAGTCATTTTATGAAGTTTTTTTATAAATTTTTCATCGATTGTATTTTTTTCTTCGCTTGTGTGCTTGCCAATTTCTTCCATGACTTTGCGGTAATTCAACACTTCCTGAATATCTCTATCCCGTCCATTCACAACCTGCCCTGACAACACTTTTTCAGCTTGTGTAAAGGACAACTCATTGCCCTCGATATGCGTTCCGTAATGAACAGCCCGTATCATTGCGTCGTCTCTGAATTTTTTTTCGTAGTAGGGCAAAAGCGGCGCGCTGTCAATAATTTGTTTTGCTCCCTCAATTGCCCCAATCGAGCGAAGAATTGCATTAGTAATGGTAAATTTTGGGTTATACATAGAAATTATACTTCATATCCCACATAACAAATGTGCGTTTTGCGATATGGTATGATTATAGCATGCAAGAAAAATCAAAAAACAGAAAGTTACAAATAGAAATTGTCACCCAGATGCTTGCCTTAGCAACAAGCGCGTTGGGCTTGGTTGCAGCCTTAGCATGGAATAGTTTTATCCAAACCTTTATGAATGAGTATATCAAGAAGTTTTTGCCAAATAGTGGGCTTGTTTCGCTTTTGTTGTATGCTCTTATTGTGACTGCTCTGGCCGTTATGGTAACCTACCAACTGTCAACAATTAAGGAAAAACTGGAATAATACAGATGTTAGAGGAAATTTTAGAAAGACTAGCACCTTCTCTGGTACTTCCTACTGATTACCTTCTTGTGCTTCTCGCTCTCGTCTTCGTGCCCTAAGCCCACCCATACGGCCAATGCGCTCATAATGAGCTATTCCTAATAGATCTAAAGTCGTTCCTCCAGCCATTCGACCAATCCGTCTATAAAATTCAGGGCCTTTTCCTTCTCTGATTGGGCCACCCCTACTTCCAATTTGTGCAAAATAATCAGACCCACGTCTCTTTCCCATGGATTTTCTTAAGGGTACTTCTCTCTTCTGTTGTATGGTACTTGTAGCTCCCGTTGATGCATGAGCTGCTAAATCTATGCTCAAACGCCCTCCCGGTCCCCTACGCCTCAAGAACTCTCGTTCTCTGTACTCTCTACCAGCTGCGCTCCACAAGGATGTTGGTTGCGACAATTCGTTATGAAATACCATATGCTTAACATTTAACTAAAAATTGTGCAATTTGTCAAGTGCTATAGGCTAATGGTTATAGCGTGACTGGTTATAAAGGGGATATCTAAATCTATTTTGCTACAAGCTGAGGCTAACTTGCTCGTCTGAAATGATGTCCTGAAAGATGCTCACGCCTCCAAGCCTCAAATCTTAATCTCATTCTCTTTACTTCTCCTAATCTATCAAACTGGAAGCTCGTCTCAATATCTTGATGTCTAAAGGCATTTCTAGTCGCTAGCCGGCTATGACGATAACGTCTCCAACCGGGACCTATCTCCAGTCCTTCTATAAATCTTCTCACTCGCTCGCCCAAACTCATACTATCCTGTAGGATAGCACACATATCAAAGCTTTTCAACTAGCAAAGTAGCCAGAATAGGCTACTCCTTTAGATTGGCTACATGCTTCTTCTGCAACCATGAAGCCCAATATCGGCAAGCTTGAGTGTTTTGCTGACACTTTCCATTCTTTGTATTACAGCAGACATGTCATGATCGACTGTGTTATTAAAAGCAGCATACCCAGCAAGCATAATTCCCATACGCCTAGCCATTTGAGCGTGGGGACAATCACCACACGATCCCACCTTCCTAAAATTAGATTCCCCAAACCTTTTTAACTCTAACAAACATGGACCATGAATACTCGTTTCTGCCATAGAAAAAGGGTAAAAAGAAGATGTGAGAAATCGATGTTAGAGAAGCAATTGTTTCATGACAACTGGTATCTCTTGTACTAAATCTGTTGCATTAAAGTAATACCCTACTTTTTTAAAAAGGCTATCTCCTGCTTTTTTGTTGATGTATGAAGCTATTTGTGCCACAAGGTATGCATCGTCATTTTGGGAATACAACGCAGCAGTCAGACCTGCCAAGACATCCCCTGTCCCCCCTTTGGTCATACCAGCATTGCCACCTCTCACTTTGACACATTGTGTGTCCGAACAAATAATATCTTCTTCTCCCTTAAGCAAAATGACACAGTGGTATTTTTTTGCAATATACTGTGTCATTGCGAGGGAGCGATCAGCGACCGTGGCAATCCCATCGGGGAAGATTGCTTCGCTTTCGCTCGCAATGACATTTCCAAAAAGTTTTTCAAATTCCTGATGATGTGGCGTGAGAATAGCATTTTTGGGAATAAGATTTGGGTCTATTGTCTGCAAACTTCCCCCGTCTATTACCCACTTTTTTTCAGGATATTTCTTAAGCAATCGCTCTGTCAGCTCTTTCGTGTCATCATCTCCTGGCTCCAAGCCACTCTTCCTTGGAAGTCCTGGACCAATAAGTACTGCGTCTGCCTCGGTAATATAATCATCAATTTTTTCGCGTGGCACCACAATCCCATTTCGCCACTCTTCTTTTACTTTCTTAACCAATGCGTTATTATCTGGCACAGATGAATAAAACACCATATCAACAATTTTTGACGCAATTTCCAAAGGCCAAAGACTGGCTGCATGGAAAAGTTGGGATCCACCAATAATCATGACTTTTCCATTGTCGCCTTTATGCGAATTTGCTTGTGGAACGAATAATTTTTTTAGATCTGATTCATTAAATATCATATTGTGTTGTCATCCCGAACGAAGTGAAGGATATATTTCTCTATTATATTCTTCGGTAAATGCCTCAGAATGACTGTTTATTTCTCCAATTCTATCACAGTCGCTTTGTCCAAAATCTTTTTTGGGACAAATTCTTTGTGTGTTGTGGTCAAAATTCCCTGAGATTCCCGCACGTTGTCCAAAACCAACTGAATGTGATGAGCGTCCAACTCGGAAAAAATATCATCCAAAACAAGAAGAGGCTTTTTCCCTGTTTTCTCTAGAATATAGGCAATCTGAAGCATTTTAAGTTGCAACACAGCTAAGCGCTGCTGTCCTCTACTTCCAAAATCGCGCATGTCTTTTTGCTTTCCCCCAACATTCATGGATACAAAAAAATCATCGCGATGCGGACCAACAAGCGTTACACCTGCACCAATTTCTGCATCTTTATACATGTCCAGCCGCTCACGCGAAATAGTGCTTTTGTCATACGTTGTGGTAAGAGAAAAAATTGTCTGCTCAAACTCATTCACAAAATTCAAAAAATCTTCACGTTTTTTAGTAAGAATCTGGCCATTTTCAATGAGTAAATCGTCCCAATACGCAAATTGCTCTGCATGAGCTCGTCCTGCTTGCCCCTTGTAGCCTTGGCGAAATGGGGTTTCCTGAGCAATGCGAAGAAGCGCATTCCGCTGGCGCAAAGAGCGCTCGTAGGTATGTTTTGCAACAGCGTATTCCCTGTCTGTTTGTTCCAAAACACTATTCAGAAAATCTCTTCGAAGCGATGGCCCATCAATAATGATTTCCAATTCTTCTGGACGAAACAAAACTATTGGCAGTAGTCCCACGAAGGCTGACTTTGCCTTTGTAACCCCGTTGATAAGAAATTTCTTACTTAATCTCCCTCCTGTTGCCTGAGGCGAAGCAATGACAACCTCCATTTTTACAGTGTCATTGCGAGGAGGTTCGCCTTTGGCGACCGACGCGGCAATCCCATCGGGAAAGGTTGCTTCGCTTTCGCTCGCAACGACATTGTTTTCACTAAGCATTCCCCCTACTCGTGTAATAGCTTCGTCAAATGCAATCATGTCTGTGTCACGACTTGTTCGAAAACTTTTGCCTGTCAGAAGTAGGTGTATTGCCTCAGAAAGATTTGTTTTCCCGGCAGTATTCGGGCCAATAACAACACTAAATTCATCTGAAAAATCAAGCTTTTTATTTGTGTAAGATCTAAAATGCTGAAGGTAAAGCGAGCGCAGAATCATTGCCCTATTGTTCCATGGTTTTTATTTTTTTACAAGGTTAATTTATTTCGTGGGAACGGCGGGCTTTCCTGGTGCGCGAAGGACAAAGCCTATTCTATTGCTGTCCCGAGGAATGGTTTGCCGTCAAAATAATGTTGAATGTTAGTAAAATCCTCACCAGACATGACGACTGTTTTTACTCCCAATTCCTGCGCTTTTTTGGCAGCAATAGGATCAAAGGGCGCATTCAGTCCTGGCGTCCATGTGTCTCCTACCATTTCTCTGTAGTCTTTCCAGGAAATGTGGTCTAGGGGTTTGGCTTCGGGGTTGGTTCGAGGATCTGCGGTGTACACTTGCTTGACATTGCTCAAATTAATCACAGTCTTAACGCCATAATCTTCACAGAGAAGTACCGAGTCAAAATCAGTACTCCACCCTGGTTTCCAACCTGCAGCAACAATAACGCGCTCTTCTACTTTTCGGATAACGTCATAATTTTCAATAATTGCTGGGTGTGCGATATCTCGGAAGATGGTGCGGATTAAGTGAGCATTCATGCGTGTTGCGTGGATACCAAGCCAGTCCATGTCTTCGGCGGTAAGTTTATCAACAACTTCTTTTCCCGCAGTAATGTACTTTCGTGCTGTCTCTCCCCCTCCTATGACCAAAAAAAACTGGCGGTCGGGGTGACTTGCCAGTTGCTGACGTATGAAGTCGTTAAATTGCTTCAAAAAAGCGGTATCAATACCGCTTCGGGGAACGATAAGGGATCCTCCAATGGACATGACTACTTTATCGATGTAATTAGATCCCATACGCTGAAACTTTTTAGGGTTCCAATTGCAAATGATACCAAAAAGAGGAAAAGATAGCAAGAAGATTATACAAGAGATTTACCTACTTTGTGGTTTTGGAGCAGAAGGCGTACCTGGATCTCCCACTTCACTGTGATTAACAGGCCGGTTTGGATGTGCACGTCGTAATGGATCATCTCGTTTGATCACTTTGGGAATACGAGGAGTGTCATCTGGATACTGCGCAACATTCGGATAGCCTGCATCGCCTGTTCCGCCTGCAGGGGGACCCTCCTGCTCTTGTCGACCAAATATTCTCATAATAAGACACGATTATAGACCTTTCCTAAAAAGTGCACAAGAGGTATTTGTAGTAGTTACCGTCTTTGTTGATTTTGTCGATCAAGCACTTCTCTTCTGAGCATATGTGGAGGCTTGTGGACTAAATGGCGAAATCTTCCTGCATTTTCTTGACCCGAAGGAACAACAACCTCACTCCACCCATCTCCTCTTCCTTCCGCTGGTCTTGTTGGAAGGCGACGTTCGCTATTTTCCTGCCCTGCTGCTGTCATAGTACGAGGATAGACTACTTAGTCAAGGTTTTCTTGACTCCTAGCAACCACTTGCCTAACAACTTCCTGTCAAAAAACGAAAGAACGACATTCTCCTGACAGAATTACTTAGCAAATTTGGAGACAACAGACAAAATACCTTGTTTAAAATGCTTTGTATCAAATTTTTCAGCTTGCATAACGCAGTCTTTTGACTTAAGAGAAAGTGTTTCAAATTTTTTTAGCGCATTTTCTAGACTAGCAACAGTCAATTCGTCAAAAAATATTCCTGTTTTGCCATCTATTACTGTTTCTCTGAGCCCACCAGATTTATATGCGATGACTGGTGTGCCTACTCCCATTGCCTCAACAGGCGTTATGCCAAAATCTTCATCAACAGATGCCATAAGAAATGCTTTTGCATTTGCCATAAGCGCTATTTTTTCTTCGTCAGTTACTTCTCCCAAAAATTCTACTGTTGGCCCTGCAATTTTTTGCAACTCTTCCCCATATCCTGCAAACCCTTTCCCAAAAATTTTTAATGGTATTTTAAGTGCGTTTGCTGCGTGAATAATAAGATCGTAATGCTTTGGCCGCGCAAGTCTTCCCCCAGCTAAATAATAGTTATGAGTTATTTGTTCATTGTTCGTAGCTATACTCCTCACTACAAACTTTGAACTACCAACTGCGAACTTCGATATTCCCACTGGCGGATACACAACAACTGCATCTTTATTGTAAAACTTTTTAATTCGCTCCTTTACTGTCTCTGAATTGGCAATGGCTATATCGACATTTTCGGATGACTTTTTGTCAATTTTACGAAGCCAGAGAGTAACTATTCCTGCAAGTATTTTGAAAATAAAATTTCTCTTCCATTCCCGAGCAGTTGCCAATCCATACAGATACCTCGGCGGCGTATGGTAATAACAAATTTGCTCAGCTGTTGCTTTCCGAATTGTATTTGGACTATAGGCACCTGTTGCGCTCACCAAAACAACATCGTAGCCTGAAAAATTAAATAAGGGAAAAACAAACGGCGCGACAAGACGAAAAATGCTAATGAATTTTTCTTTATACGGAATATGTTGCAAAAAAGAAGTTTTAATATTCCAGTTTTGGAATCTTTTTTTATGAGGACCTAAAAATTCTGGGCAGTAAACAAGCGTAAAAACAGGAGCACCAGGGAACATGTCATGCAATGTTTCCAAAACCCGCTCTGCTCCACCGTACTCTTTAATATAATCATGCACTAAGGCAATCTTCATGCCTTAAGTATAGCTGATTTACGGAAAGAAGAACATTTATGATTGCCTTCGTTTTCTTCCCCTGCCTTCTGCGGGAACAAGCGTCAGTTGCTCTCCTGGTCCAAGATGAACTTCCAACCTAGGTCCAGTTGGTTGACCAACTCGATGTCGCACCATTTGTCCTTCCATACTCTCTACTTCGCCTGGTCTATGTACGTACCATGGTGGCCTTTGTCTTCCAGTGCTTTCCGCCATTTTCCAATCACCTCCTTTTCCAAATTATAAAGAGTAAGAAGAGAAATTGCAATGAACCAAATTGTTTCTATTGCAATCAATACTATTCGCCTATTACTTTATGCCGCCTTTCTACAATGCCTGACCATGCGAGGGCCCTTCACTCGCTCACCCCTTTTTCTTCTTTCTCTTTTATCTGCTCGAAAAGCAAGCACAGCAAGTTCGGCTCTTTGTTTCGATTCATACCCTGAGCCGTCTTTTGGACTTCGCGGAAACCATTCGACCTCTTAGCTCCGTTGATATGCTACATAAAAATCACACTGTTCTTCTGCCATGCAATTCACCTCCTATCAAACCAACGAAGTATACTCTGAGTCATACTCTTTCACAAGTCATGATCTCTTTTGATACACTTTACATAGTAATTTCCCTTGTTGACAGGCACAGCTCTATCTCGTATCATGCCAACATCATATGAAAAGTTTGCAGATACAACGTTTTGATTTCCTTCTTGCGCTCTACATTGCGTGCATTGCCATATCCGAGCTCATGGGTGCTAAGACATTCCCTATCGCAACTATTGGTACATTTCATTTATCAGCAAGTGTCGCAATTTTCGTTGTTCCGCTTATTTATAGCGTCAATGACATTATTACCGAAGTTTTTGGGAAAGATCGCGCACGAAGCGTTGTCCGATCCGGACTTTTCATGGTTGCGCTTTTTATGCTTTTTTCTGCATTCGCAACGTGGCTACCTAGCACACCACGATTTGCCAAGATAAATCCTGCGTATGTCACTGTTTTTGCTCTTTCTGTACGAATTGCTGCATCTTCTCTTACTGCATTTGCTGTTGGCGAGTTTTTGGATGTGCTTATTTTTGCAAGGCTCAGACAGCGATTTGGCAGCAAAAAACTTTGGCTTCGTACCAATATTTCTAATTTTGTCTCGCAATTTTTAGATACAACCCTTTTTATGTTTTTAGCTTTTTACAGCCTAAACGTGCCATTTTTGGCAAATGTTAGTTTTCTTTTTGGCCTCATTCTTCCTTACTGGTTACTTAAATGCTTCATGTCTGTTATCGAAACCCCACTTGTCTACCTCGGCGTAACATGGCTAAAGAAAGAGGAAAAATAATATACTATTAACCAGTGGTTCTTTTTCGCCGGAACGAAAGTACAGTAAATATGCTAATCACCCCCATTCATACGAAAAAAGTTATTCTTGGAGATAATCTAGAGGATATTCTTAAGACCTCCCTTCCCTCTTTGGAAGAAAACTCAGTTGTGGTGATTACGTCAAAAATTGTCAGCATTACCCAGGGGAATGTTGTCAAAATAGATGACGGCAAAGATAAAGAAACACTTGTGAAGCAGGAAGCAGACAAATATATTTACGATGAATATATGTATTCTACTCATAAAACATACCTGACCATTACCAAAAATATTCTTACTCCCTCTGCGGGTATTGATGAGTCAAATGGTAATGGATACTATATTCTCTGGCCAAAAGACCCCATGAAAACAGCGGAAAAATTATGGCGATTTTTACAAAAAACATATCACATCAAAAAAGTGGGTGTTATTATTAGCGACAGCTCTTTTATCCCTCTTCGGACTGGGTCTGTAAGTATAGGCCTTGCGTGGTGTGGTTTTGCACCGATTAAAAATTATATCGGCACACCCGATGTCTTTGGCAAACCACTTCAGTACACAACAACAAGTTTTGTCGACGGTCTCAGTGTTGCAGCAGGACTCGCAATGGGAGAAGGTGACCAACAGCAGCCAATTGCAGTCATTACTTATGTCCCTGATCTTACATTTGTTGCCAAACCACCAACAAAAGACGAGCAAGATGCAATGCGCTATCCATTAGAAAAAGATATGTTCGGCCCGCTCATTCGCGCAGCTTCTTGGGAAAAAGGCAAAAAATAAGTTGCTTTTCCTCAGTATTTTTTGTAAAATATAGGATGTATGGCAGACAGACGTTCCCCTGGATACAGAAGAGAGTGGGCTCATGCACTTAACCTAATGGATGAGGCTGCAAGAAAACTCGCAAGAAAATCTAAAGATCAAACGCTTCAGGAATTAACAGGCGTTCCAGCAATACCGACAGAGGCTCATTCCCCTACCACAAGGGAGCCTGCTCAAGTCCCTTCCAAAGAAAATAGATAGCTCGCTACTTCTTGAATAGAATATTTCATTTTTCTATACTCTTC
Organism: Patescibacteria group bacterium; assembly: GCA_035457005.1. Lineage (GTDB taxonomy): Bacteria > Patescibacteriota > Microgenomatia > Levybacterales > UBA12049 > DASQJJ01. The sequence goes on along the minus strand of DATICB010000002.1, from coordinate 7,629 downwards.
GTGTGCCTGTTTCACAAAAAGACTGGAAGGAATTTGGTGATACTATACGAGAGTTGCGCAGACGTGCTGGGAGCAGACGTATTCCTAAAGAGCTAAGAGAGGAAGCACAGAGAGCAGCAAAGGATCTTATCCGAATATTAGCGCGAAGAGCAAAGGTTCCCTCAGAGTAATTCCAGCTGATCATCAGATTTCTTTTTGCCTCCAATTTTCTTGTTTGCGCCAAGTGAAGAACCACCTTCGTGTTGTTTTTTTACGACTTGTTTTTCTTCTCCCAAGCCTGACAGTCTTCTCGCAAGTGAGTGAATATTAAATTGCTCAAATACATCCAAGAATTTCTCTGGCGTAAACTGTGCAACATCTGAAGCTTTTGTATCTAAGTGTACCGGCGCGTCCAAATGAATAGTTGCCAATTTTTTACAAAGGCCGGCAGCTTCTGCATCTTTGGCTAATTTTTGCGATAGTTCTGGCTTGATATCTCCTAAATGACTATAGATATTTTCCAGTGTCCCAAACTTTTGCAAAAGCGAACTTGCTGTTTTGGGCCCAATGCCCGCAACACCGGGATAATTATCCGATGGATCACCAACAAGCGCTTTATAGTCAATCACTTGAGACGGCGTAATGCCGTACTTATCTTCAACTTCTTGTGATCCCATAACTACCGACTTGGTAATGCCTGTTATTGGCATAAGAAGTTTTACCGAGCCATTCACTAACTGCAGTAAATCCCTGTCCCCTGTCAGGATAATTGTCTCAAGTCCTTTTTGCTTTGCCTGATGCGATAAGGTTCCAATTAAATCATCTGCTTCGTATCCATCTACTGCATCCAGAGGAATACCAATTTTTTGTAGTGACTCTCGAAGCGGCTCAACCTGCTCACCTAATTTGTCTTGCATTTTTGGCCTGTTGGCATGGTAGCCAACATATAAATTCATACGAAATGTTGGTGCCCCCTGATCAAAACAAATTGTCAATAAATCTGGCTTTACCTCTTCCATGACCTTGAGAAGCATTGCATAAAATCCATAAATTGCATTTGTTGGGTGGCCGTTGCCGTCGGAAAATGTATCAGGATATGCATGGAATGCACGGTGTAAAATTGCGTTACCGTCAATAAGAAGAAGTTTTTCCATAGAGGTAGTATATCAAAAAGCCGGGCATGCTTCCGGCTTTTTGAAAATAAAAAAGTCCTTACATTGTGCATCTTTCTATCACAACTACCATCTTGAGTTGTGCTCTGAATTAGGATTTGCTGTCGTCCCGATATCGCTCGATGGGCCTGGGGCACTACCGCTGTTTTTGGCTGGATCTGACACATTCACAAGATTCCCTTTTCTTACCTGTTGTGCAAGTGGATTTTCTTTTTGTACCATACTTTCTTTCACCCCCTTTCTATAAAAGACTATCTCTACAAAAGAAGAATAAAAAATAAAAGAAAAATGCTCAATGCATAGAGGATGTGTATAAAAATTTGGCAGACAATAATTACCGCACGTGATAATGCATATTAATGAATCTGCATAAATAATTTCTTCTCACAACATTTTCTTTAGAAAAACAAAAGCAACTTCAGGATTTCCTCCTGCCTTTAGTCAATGGAACAAATGACAAATAAATTATTTATTGTCTGGAATTGTCTTTTCCTGGACGAACATCAATCACAACAATCGGTGATCCATCAGGCGCAGATCCTTTACTGTTAGAGCTCGGATCTGCAACATACTGCAGATGAGATAAGTCAATATCTCCTCTTACTCTTCTTGCCGAGATCGACAACCCAACAGTAGCTATTCTGTTAGCATTCTCAAGTTTTCGTGTCATTTTCTCACTTCCTTTCCCAGATAATCTCTATCTTGAATTACTGCTTTCACGGCTAGGATCTCCTGTGCTGTGAACAATTTCTCGAGTTTCTCCACTTCCTGTGCTATTGCTTCCAGAACTTGCAACATATTGAAGATTCTCTCCTGTTCTAACGAACGAGCTTTTTATAGCAGCTCCCTCAATTTTTAATATCATTTTTCTCACCCCTTTTTTCAAACACATGTACCCAAGGACAGATAGGCACATGTGTTGATTTACCTTATCTATGGTTGGATCCAACAGATCCTCCATTATTGCCACCGCCCTGTATGCCACCGCCTTCAAATGGATCTATGTGGCTATTTTCACTTGCAGGACCACCTGCCAGCTTGATTCCAGGTCTTGATCCTTTAAAGTCAGCGGTTCTAATTTGCACACCCTCTACTCTTTTTGTCATATTTTTCACCTCCTTTACTTATATTCGCCTATCGTGAATTCTTGCTTTCCCTTCCTCCTGTTCCGTACCCTGACGGACTATTTTGTCCTCCGTCTCGTCCAGTGTCGTATGGTCTATCCCCACCACTTCCTGTTGATCCTTGGTTGCTATTGCTTGACACAAACACTATTTGTAATCTTATGCCTTTTCGCATAACCTGCGATATACTATTTTCTCTTGTCATATTTTTGTGTCTTTTTCTGCTGGGGAAAGTAGGAACCCCAGCAGAAAATTGTTTATATACCTACTTTTATTTTTTTATCGGTCTGGTGGTTCAAAATCATGCCCATCTGTTGGACCCGAACCTGCTGGAGACCCGTGATCAATTGCTAATCGCAAACCTCTTATTGGAGGCGTTCCTCCATGTGTTTCTGGAGGATTTGCACCTGTGTCTGGGGCGCCTGGCCCGTACGCAAGCCGTAATCCTTCTATTCTTCGTGCAGTCATTTCATTTCACCCCCTTTCTTTTAAAAACCTCCCGGCTTGTTAGATAACAAGTGGGAGGATCTGGGGCAAAGCATAGATGATGAGGTGTATAACGACAATGCATATGGGATACATACAGAAATTTTAAAAATTGATCAAAACACAAACAAAGGACTGGAGATTTTTTACCTTCTCCAGTCCTTAAAAAACGGGTGCCTCAATTTATATGTTAGGCTCCGTAATAGCCATCATCTCCCCGATCTGGATCAAGGCCACGACCTCTATCGCCTCGTCTATCTGCAAGATCTCTTGCTGCTGCAGGATATGCTGCATCTTCTCTTGCTCTTTCCTCTGAACTGCGATCTGCATAACCAACTAGTCGCACACGACGAGTTGGTTCTCCTGTTCCCAAAGCTAATTTGATTTGTTGTCTTTCTACCATATATATATTCACCCCCTTTCTTTTTAAAAACCTCCCGCCTGTTGTTGCCAACATAGTGGGAGGATCTGGGGAGAGCATACGGGACACATTAGCTATGGGCAATGATCATGAGATGTGTATAAAATAATGTGGATTAAGTTTATGTGTAGCTATTTTTGGTCATCATACCCATCACGCTTTGGGTCAAGAGGGGGCCAGGAAAAAGGACCTTGATGATACTCTGGACGATCCTTTGGCCAACGCAGTATTCTTCGTGCCTCTTCCTCCGACATACCATTCGCAACATATGTTAGCTCTCTTTTCATTGGCTCATCTTGTCCACGATGTATTTTGAGTCCAGGGGACTTTACAAAAAAGAGTTGTATTGGTATTTCATTCACCATACATATTTTCTTTCTCCTCTCTTTGGAAATCGTCCTTCAATCCTCCCAGAAATCAGGATAAAGTCCAAAGAGAGGGTGTGTTAATTTCTACTTGTTTTTCCATCACCTCTACCGACATGTCCAAAACTCCCTTCTAGTTGTTCTTTGTCTATTGGTTCTTGTTGTGAGCCATGCCTGTTAGGAGAGGCGCCTACTAAACGCAATCTTTGTCCCTGAGTAAAAACACTTTCTCTCTGTGCCATATTTAATGGTGATTGCTATCTCCTTGTCCTCCTGGAATAGGCTCATACGGCGCGGTTGGGCCAACACCGCCTCCTCTGCTATTGTCTCCAGAACCAACAAATGTAATTTTCAAACCATTCCCTCGCACGTTATCTGCTACTACGTGCGTTATCACATCTGGAATCCTCATACCTGGCTCACCAGGATGTTTTCCTGATCGTGGTCCAAGCGCAAGTTGTGCTCCTTCTATTTGTCTTGCCATAAAGATTTCACCTCTTTTCTTAAAATACTCTACCTGCTGTTTCGCTCGCTTCCGCCAATTGCACCTGGCCGGTCCTCCCTACTCCCTAGTCCAGGAGGTCCTCCTCTGGAATTATTTATTGGAGCGCCATCTGCATAGGCAAGAATCAACTTTCCTGAAACCTGCAATGAATCTCTATTTAGCTCTGTCATATTTTCTATTTGAGTGTAGCGATTCTGTTTTTTGTTGCAATGCACATTACATGCGTATCGTAAAAGACAAGAAAACTCTTTATAGTTGGCCGATATGAAGATGCCGTCAGAAGAATCACTTTGGAATAACGCACTTCCTGCATTTACCAGATACGAAAATCACCGCTTGTTTTTCCGAAGCGCAACAAAAGAAATTGTTACCAGAAATCTTGCTCCCTATCTTACTTCTCATGCTATCTGTATAGAAATAGGGAGCGGTTTGGGAGAGTTGGTTTACAATAATCTTCCAAAAAAATTGCAATCACGAGTACTCCAAACCGAACAAGGAAAAAAATTGATTGTTGAACATACAAAACTCCACCCTGATTCCAATGTAACAGCAGCAAACGCCTATTATTTACCATTTCCCGATCATATAGCAGATGTTATTGTCGGTTACGCATCATTTGACACGTTTTTAGACTTAGACAAGGCATTGTCTGAAGTTAAGAGAGTCTTAAAAAAAGGAGGCGTATTTATTCATTTTCTCGATCTTCGTGCATGCCCAGAAACGCCACTTCGCCCGTATATAAATGATCCCATCTATACACTACTTCCCGCCCTTACAAAGAAAAAAACATCAGGAACATTTTTAAAAATACCAAAACAATTTTTGCAAGAGTATGTATCCAGTCATACAGTAGACTATAAGAAATGGTACGAAGAATTCATAGCAAATCCTGAAAAAGCATACGATGCAATTAACAGATCAAAAATAAATAGTATTGCTGCATTCTCCTTACAAAATGAAAAGTTATTTGGTAAAAAAGGATTTGAGAGAATTGATGAAAACACCTATTTCTTCAAAAGATTAAAAAAGGCTTTTCGAGACAATGGGTTTCGCATACAAAAATGTGGCATGCAGGAGCAAACAAAAATTGTGAGAAAAACAGAAGCGTTTGCCAAAAAATATCCAACTGGCAACTGTAGTATTCAGGATTTAGTGAGCACAGAAGTCTGGCAGACACCACTGTTAAAAATTCCCAAAAATAAGCTGGCAATTATTTCGAGTATTCATGTGGCAATTGCCAAAGCGCTTTAGCGCTGGGCTTTTACTGCAGCAATTCGTGGAAGAAAAGGAGATGCACTTTTTGGCTTACTACCCAAAAGTGCAATAAATTCTTCTGATTCCATTGTTTCTTTTTTCAAGAGCGCTTCTGCCAACTTATCCAAATCTTTGCGCAAATCTTTTAAAACTTTTGTTGCAATTTTGTACGCATCATCCAAAATCTTTTTTACCTCATGGTCTACTTCTGATTTCATTTCTGGCGAGACTTCGTACCCCTCGTACACAAACCGTTTATCTGGAGCTAGATTAACTGGCCCCAAATCACTCATGCCAAGTTCCAAAACCATTTGTCTTGCTACCTGTGTTGCTTTTTCGATGTCATTGGATGCTCCTGTTGTTATTTCGCCAAAGACTGTTTGCTCTGCTGCCCGACCGCCAAGCATCATCGCAATTTGCTCGAGTAGATATGTTTTTGTTTCATGCAATTTATCATCTGATTCTGCCATGGTATGTCCCAAACTCATACCACGACTTACAATAGAAATGCGATGAATTGGCTCTAAGTGTGGCATAAACCAACTCACCAAAGCATGCCCACCTTCGTGGTATGCAGTCATTTTCTTATCCTCTTCTGATTGGAGCCGTTTTTTCTCTGGTCCTAATTTTACTTTTGTTGCAGCCTCTTCCAACTCCACCATGTCAATTGCTGTTTTGCCACTTCGTGCTGCACCAATTGCTGCTTCATTGAGCATGTTTTCCAAATCAGCACCAGAAAATCCGACAGTTCTTTTGGCAACTTTTTCCCAATCAACCGATTTTTCCATTGGCTTGCCTTTTGCATGAATCTGTAAGATCGCTTTTCGTCCTTCCAAATCTGGCATGTCCAGACTCACTCGTCTATCAAATCTTCCTGGCCTCACAAGAGCTGGATCCAAAACATCTGGCCTGTTGGTTGCTGCCATCACAACAATCTGCTCGTTTTGTGAAAATCCATCCATTTCAACCAAAATCTGATTAAGTGTCTGCTCCCTTTCGTCATGTCCTCCCATGAGACCACTGCCTCGCTGTCTCCCAATTGCATCGATTTCATCAATAAAAATAATTGCTGGCTGTGCTTTTTTGGCCGTGTTAAAAAGATCTCGAACACGTGACGCACCAACACCAACAAGCATTTCCATAAATTCAGATCCTGCCATCGAGAAAAATGCGACACCTGCTTCTCCTGCTGTTGCACGAGCTAACAATGTTTTTCCAGTACCACTCGGGCCAATCATCAGAACTCCTTTTGGCGTACGAGCTCCCATTGCCTTGTACTTGCCTGGATTTTTCAGAAAATCAACAATTTCTGTTAACTCTCCTTTTGCGTCATCAACTCCTGCAACATCGGCAAAGGTTGTTTTTGGTGTGTCTTTGCTAAATTGTTTTGCACGAGACTGTCCAAAAGAGAAAATATTTTCTTGCGCGCCCCTGGCTTGCCTAAATAAGAAGTAGAAGAAAGCAATCATGAGGACTATTGGCAATACCCCAGACAAAATATTGACCCAATTGGTAAAACTACTATCGTCTTTAATTGTTACTTTTGTTTTGTCTAAAGACACTCCTGCATCTTTAAAAAGATTATAGACACTACTCCCTGACTCTTTGGTGCTCTCAACAGATCCTCCTTTTTCTGATGCGACAATTTTTGTATCCGAGACTGTTAACTCCTGTACTTTTCCTGCCCTAACATCTGCAACAATTTGGGAAAGTGCAACGGATTTTTGGGTTGGATTCTCACTCGTAAAACCCAAAAAAAGCAGCAATAACATGAAAAGTAAAAATCCATACAAAAAGAGATTTTTCCAAGAAAAATTCAGCTTCACTTTATAGATTTTTCGCGGTGACTTTTTTACAGGAGTTGCCATGGGCACTTGCTAGTATAGCATAGCGTAGCTAAAAAAGCAGTATTTTTACCCTCTATGTTTTTAAAAGGCGTAGATCTATAATAAGTTGTCAGACAAAAGTCAGGTAAAAATTACTATGACAACAGCAGCAAGCACAGAACAACAAGCTAATATTCCATACATCCCTACAAGAGACCAAGTAATTTTTGCGACTGAACTGCTTGCAAACCGACTGCAAGCCATAAGGTATCAGGATCAAGTGAGCCGAGAAAGAGTTCCCGACGGCTCTTCACGAATACCTCGCACTATGCGCTAGTTTTTTAAGTTTAATAACTTTTCTGACAATTTCCTTACCCCAAAACAACTCAATTTTCATTTGCCTGACAACCTAAATACCATATATATTTACTTTCACATGACTGAAATTTCATCTGGTTATTGGCGTTTTGTGTTTGATCAACACGGGAGAATTATTG
>DATICB010000001.1:0-80670 GCA_035457005.1 Patescibacteria group bacterium | reverse complement strand
CAGCAAAGGACCACGAGGATTTGTTGCTAACAAAGGAAACACTGTCTTTATTGGCGATGTCTATAATGCAACTATGTCAGACGCTGCAACGGTTATGAAAACTATGAATATGGATAATGCAATGAATTTAGATGAAGGCGGATCAACAGCACTTATGTTTAATGGAAGTTATATCGCAGGTCCAGGGAGAAATATTCCTGATGCAATTCTTTTCTTACACAAATAATTACTGAGACAAATACATTTTATCTTTTTCTTTTAAGTCTTCTAATTCTTTTAGCTTGTCTGATTTTAATGCCTTTGCTAACTGTCTTCCCCCTGCTAAATGCGGCAATACCACATAATCTGCGCCCTCTCTATATAAAATATTGGCATCAGTCGTATCATATGCAAGCATAATAAGTTTGGTTTTCTTGTTTGCATGACGGACTGCTTTCATAAGAAGCATATTATCTTCCAAATCAGAAAGTGTTGAGATAACTAATTTTGCTTTTTCTATGTGCGATCTTTCCTGAATTTCTGGATCGGTAATGTCACCAAAAATGGTTGTTATATTTTTGCTACGCAATTTTTTTACTGTGTCTGGATCAAAATCAACAACAACTGTTTTCTCATCACTTTGCTTGAGTGTTTCCAAAATAGTATCTGCCATTCGCATGCCACCAACTAAAAGAATATGGTCTTCAAATGGTGTCTCTTCGCCAATTTCTTCTCCCCTGCCTTTTCCCAACTCAAAAAGAGAGAGGAATTTTCCAATTTTTTTATACAAAATATTATTATGAAGGATGCCATAGGTTGACGAAGTAAAAGTAACAATTGCAACAATCGTTACCAAGCTCACAACGCTTTCTGGAATTTGTCCCAATTTTTGACCCAACACAACAAGAATTAATGAAAATTCAGAGACTTGGGCCAAATTAAGTCCGACAAAAAAAGAAGTTCTTTTTCGATATCCAAAAAGCCCCATGATAAACATTAAAATAAAAGGCTTAAAAAGTAAAACAAATAGAGTTAGTACTGCTGCCGGCAGCAAAATTGCACCTAAATTCCCTGTTCCCATTTGAATCCCTAAAAAAACAAAGAAAATAATAATAAAGAAATCCCGAAGTGGTCGAATTTTTGCTGCAATTTGAAAATTCTCAACAGAATTTGCTAACGCAATACCAGCTAAAAAACCGCCGATTTCTATAGAAAATCCAACCCACTGACTACTTACCAATGCTGAAATACCAAACACCCAGGCCAAGCTAAATAAAAATAATGTTTCTTGAGATCTGGCTATTTTGTGAATCAGTTTGGGTAAAAATGTGCGAGACAAATTAATAATGACTGTGAGAAGAATTACTGCTTTCGCCAAAACAATTAGGAAATACTCACCTGCCAAAAGTGGACTACTGGATGGATGATAACCAGACAAAAGAATGAGAAGAAGGATGGCAAAAAAATCTTGAATTAATAAAAGTCCGACAGATAATTTCCCATAGAGACTATTAATATCTTTTTTATCGGACAGTAATTTAATAACAATAATTGTTGAAGAAAATGTTAGCGCACAACTTATGTAAAAGCTTGCAACAGGAGAAAATCCCAAAAGCAAAGATATGCCAAAAATAAGTGCACCTGTCAGAAAAACCTGTGCGCTTCCTGCACCAATCGCCACTTTCCCAACAGATCGCAAATCTTTAAGCTGTAATTCCAAACCTAAAAGAAAAAGTAAAAGTGTAATTCCCAAATCAGAAAAATTACGCAAAATTGCGATATTGTGAATATGGAAAAGTGCCAATGGTCCAATCAGAATTCCTGTCAAAATGTATGCAAGCATTGGTGGCTGTTTGAGGAGACGAAAAAGAATTGCTAAGACAGTGGTAAGACACAAAACAATGGTTATTTCTAAAAAAATTGAGTCCATGCAATAATTGTAACAGAAAAAAATTCCAAACTACAAAGAATTAATGCGGTTAATTGTCCACAAAATAACAATTCCTAATACTAGTGATATAAATGAATATGAAATAATCGGTGTGACGTCAAAGATTCCCCACAACCCCCGCCAAACCAAGACAACGCCAATACCAACGAGAAGTGGAAATACCAATTTATGGTGCTTGAGTCTGCCAATAATTTTCTCCTGAAATCTGCTGACCTGCTCTACTTCTTCAACTTCTTTTTCAACAACCGTATCTTCTTTTTCTTCCTGGGTCACTTGCCGCAAGATTACTTCTTCTTTTTTTGTTATTGCCTGTTGTTTAACAACGACATTATTCACTTTCTGCAAAAGCGCATCTACTTTTTTTGTTACTTCTTTTGGAATGAGTGATTTTGCTGTGCTCATCGATAGTCTTTATAATCGTTAGTTAATGGCTTATGGCGGAGAATTTCTGAAGCAAAATTGGTAACATACTTCATGCCAATTTTGACCCATCCTTCTGCTTCCATTCTTCGCGCCGAACTGTCAACAAGTGACTTACGCAAAAATTTTACTTTCCCGGCTTTTGCAAGCCTTCTGGCAATATCAGTATCTTCCCCGTAAAATTCAATTGTTTTATCAAATCCGCCGATCTTCAGAAGGACAGACCGCCTTGCAACAAAATTCGCACCCAGTACCATATATTTCATCAGAAGCATGTAGGTTGGGTATGCCAGCAAATTCCAATACGACCACACAGCAACACGCTTCCACTGAGAGACATCATACAGACTATACGGTGCAGACAGACAGACCAAGCGTTTGTTTTTTTCAAATTCACGTCGCACCCTGTGAAACCATCCCGGCTTTACATGGGTATCCGCATCAATATAGGCAATCAAATCCCCTGTTGCAGCCAAAAGTCCTGCCTGACGTGCTCTCGTGAGACCCTTTCTATCTTCCCTGATAACTTTGACTCCTTTGAATTTTTTCGCGACTGCTGCCGTACGATCTGTCGAGGCATTATCAACAACAATAATTTCAAAAATATCCTGTCCTGCCTGAGTAATCAGCTCTTCCAAACAACTACCAATATACTTTTCTTCATTGTAAGCAGGAATAACAACAGATAATTTCATAGAGTCATGTTTCATTATATCAGAAAAAATGTGGTGAAAAGCAAATGGGTAGCCGGTTTTTTATGTAAAAATAATGCGTCAAAATGCCTAACATGTGCTAACGCAGTTAGAATTCCCCCACAAAACTTATTTCGGGATGCATCTCAAGACCTAGCTTTTCACGGATGGTTTGCGTTACCAGATGAATAAGATCCACGACGTCTCGTGCTTTCGCGTTACCCAAATTCACGATAAAATTTGCGTGGACTGGCGAAATCTGCGCGCCGCCAATTATTTTCCCTTTGAGTCCAACTTGTTCTATCAGACGCCCTGCTCCCTTTCCTTCTATTTTTTTAAAAATTGATCCAGCGCTGCAATGCGGCGCATCTTTTGGATGCTTTTCCTGTCGCCATTTTATATCGGCATCAATTGTTTGCTGGATTGCATCGGCATCTTTGGAAGAAAGCCTGAATGTTGCAGACAAGACAATATCTTTTTTTGTGTGCAAAATACTTTGGTCATAGCCAAATTGAAAATAATCTTTTTGCACAACATCTGTTGTACCATTTTCAAAAAGCATACTTGCACTGTCAACAATATCTGCAATATAAACGGTTTTACTTCTATCACTACTTAAAAAATGTAAATTTTGCCACAATGCGCCACCAACGGTTGAGACAATACCAGCAAAATCTTCCAATCCTGACAAATTCTGCTCTTTACACAAAGTAATTAGGTCAGCAATGGTCGCGCCTGACTGGGCTGTAAGCAGGTTGCCATTAAATTCATATAATTTTGCTTCGTTTTTAATAACCAATCCCCTGTACCCTTTATCTGAGACAAGAATATTTGCACCAGTCCCAAGAAGAAAATACGGAACTGCTTGTTTTTTTGCCCATGCAACAGCGTCTTTTATATCGTCAAGATTTTCTGCCACAACAAAATAATCAGCAGGGCCACCAACGTGAAATGTTGTGTAAGGAGCCAGAATAACCTGTTGTTGTATTTGCATGGCTCTATTATCTCATACTCCTTGCAAATTGCTACTCTTGTCCAGGAATTTCTGGGTTGGCTGATAAATTGACTGATGCACTTCTTACTCGATATGTTTCTGTCATGCGCTGCGCTAAGTACTGCAAATTAAAAGGCAAAGAATAGACACTCATGTCATGTAAGTCCTCGAGTGTCAGTGCTTCGTTGTTGCTTATCTTCCCCGACAACTCTTTTACCCGATTTACTATTTGCTCTTGGCTACCGAAAAGTCGCCCTGCGTACCCTGACTGCAAGCTATCTCTAGCGTACGGGCTTTTTCTGCCTAGTCTTGCTAAGAATTGTCTTAGCGCGCTGCCTATATCGGGATGCTCTTCATAGGTTTTACCAACTTGCAGAAAAAGGTGCTTCACCAATGCGCTCTTGTCTTCTGCGTTTTTTCCTGCCTCCATTGCATACGCAAAAAGCGTACTAGGACCTAAAATATTATTATCGCCTTGTTGCAACGCATTGAACGCATACAAAGACAACGTATTGGATCGTAGCAAAAGGGCAAGAAAAGGATTATCGGTATTAAAACGAAGCTCAGACGCATGGGTTTGACTATTTCTTTTTAGCTGCAAAAAGGCAATGTGTTTTCTTTTATCTGTCATAACAAAACGCTCCATTGGCTCTGCTGCAGTTGAAAATTCTGCTAATTTAGTTGGCTCTGCAACAGCAATGTCTGTTCTTCTCGGAGTTATTCCCATGGGAAGAAGCTGCACTTCCCAATTGTCAAATTGTGTAAAAAAATCACTGAGAGTCAAAGAAAAAGTATCGCTCCTCTCTTCAAGATCCATTACATCTTCTGCTATCACTGGTGTTTCATCGTGTGCTTCGCTTGGTACTGTTGGCGCTGTCTCTTCTTTTTCTGTCTGCTCATGAGTAACTGGTTGAACTGGAGCACTTATTGGACTAGAAGTATCAACAGCAACAGTCCCTTGCAACATTTCAATTGCTTTTGGCGTATTCACGCTGTAACTGAGAAATTCAATTTGACTAATTTGCTCAGGCGTGAGTGTAAGCGGACTTGCAGTCAGTACTTCTTGTAATTTTCCTATTCTTTCTTGCCAGCCAGTAACAGTTGTGGGAATATCAACAGTGTGCTCAATACCTATTTGCTCGGTAATCTTGCCAACAATTGCAACGAGCCTGTCCTCTTCTTTCAAAGAACCATATACTTCCTGCATAATTGCTCCCTGCATGTGTCTTGTTAATTCTTGTAGCTGCTGGCGTTGGCTTTCTGAAAGCGCTGCTTGGGCATTAAGGTCGTGAAGATTAATTCCCGGTGCAATAGCAGCAGCTTGGGTATCATACGCTTCTTGCATCCCAGTAACGCGCTGATCAATAACACGTCTCGCTTTTTCCGCATCCGCCTCTGCAAGTGCATAAAGCGAGTCGTCAGATTGTGCTTTAAGAAATGCTTCAAGAAGTTGTGGATTTTCTTTGTGTGCGCGAATAACCACTTCACTCAGCTCCCGATATAAAGAAGCCTGACTTTCTGCCTGAGCAGATGCAATACTAGACAGCGCAAAAAGCTGTGACTCGTCACTTACTTGGAGTGCATTAGTAAAACGTTCATCTTCCTTTAATGTTGCAGTAGGTGCAAAAATTGCTTCATTTTCGTTACCATCATCCTTAAATAACGAATGTGTCTGCTCAAGATTTTTTACTCCCTCTTTACTTAGACTCTTTGCCCAGCCAGATGGAATTGGTTTTTCTATCCAATACGCATGTCCTTTTTTCGCAGGCGGCGTGAGTGCTGCATATACTTTTTCTATATCTGCTGGCTTACCTGCAGGCAATGCTTCGGGAACATATTTCTCGTGATATTTTTGCAAGAATTCCATAACAGCTGTTTCATCTTCTGAGAGTTCTTTCCCACTTTCTGCCTGATTGAGCTTGTCATGACTTTCGAGCGCATGAGTTTTGGCAACAACCAATGCTCCAAGGACATGTTGGGCTTTTTCTCCTGCAATCGCAAACAAGGGTGTTACTTTTTGCAAAATCTTAATTGTTGGTTCCAAACCACCGCCCGACTCGTCATTGGCAACCTTTACGACAGTATTAATCAGCTCCTTGGCATCGTGCGTTTCCTTTTCGCCGGTAAGATAATGACTGTAAAAAATAAGTGAGCGCAATTGGGATTCAGTCAGTGTGCCAACAGACAATGGGTCTTCCCCTTTTTTGGCTAAATCAACATTTATTGTCCCGACTAACTTTTGCAATCCCTCATCTTTCTCATCTTTCTCCCGAGACTGTGGGTCGCCTTTGAGCCCAATTTCCTGCAAGATTAACAAAACATCAGAGTCAGTCTGCTTATCCACCCACTGTGCAATACTAATGCCAGGCGCATCCTTTTTCCCAATCCACGCAAGCATTTGTTGGCCAAAATTTTCCTCAGGAGATACTTCTTGCCAATAAGCATCTCTGTCGGTAGTCGATCCTTTTTGAAATGCAGCAAGCATGTCTTCAGGGATTTCCGAAGAAAGAGGAGCCTTGCCATTACGAGTCAGAATCTCTCTGCTCAAATCATGTGAATACAATGAGAGCTCAAGACGTTTCTTCTTTTCATTTTCCCCACGCAAAAAACGTTCACGCACCATACGTACTTTTAGTGTACTAAGAAATATTACAAAGAAGCAAGAAGAATTTATCGACGATTTCCGCTTTGTCCGCCTGGAGTAGGTCTATTTGGCATAGTTGGTGCATCTAATGCTTCTGGATTTAATTGACCGTTAGGGCCAAACATCGGGGGTGGCGGATTAAGCGGGACTGTTGGATGTGCTGGCTGTGGATTAGTAAGTTCCCCATTGTTGGGATCATACTCTGGAGCTGGTTGTCCAAATGGCACTTGTCCGCCATAATATGGCGGTGGTAGTCTGTCGCTCATGCAGGAATTATAGGCCTAAGAAAAGGAGTTGTCAAGAATTATTGCAAGACAGTTTGTATTGCTTTTTCAAGCTGCAAATCATGTGATGGATCTTTTTGATCAAGACTTACCGCTACATCTGGAGTGAGACCTGTGCCATCGACTCCTTTGCCAACCCACGTCCCATTTGGTGTTAGCCATTTTGCAATGGTTACATGCAATCCTGCCCCATTTCCCAAGTCCAATGCTTCTTGCACAGTACCTTTACCAAACGAGCTTTCTCCAACCAATTTCGCACGATGATTGTCTCTAAGTGCTCCCGAAACAATTTCTGCTGCAGATGCCGATCCTTTATTAATAAGCACAACCAATGGAATGTCATTGACCAATTGGCCTTTTCTATTAACAGACAATGTTGTTCTGTCACCACTCGCCTCTTCTTCCATAACAACCGGCGCGCCTTCTGGTAAGAATTCTCCTGCAATAAAAGTAGCATCTGTCAAATACCCACCTGGATTATTTCGCAAGTCCAAAATAATACCTTTTACATTATCTGTTTTTATTTTTCCAACCAATGAATTGACTAAATTTTCCCAGTCAGTATCGGTAGCATCGCCAAATTGCGATAGACGCAAATAGAAAACAGATGTATCCGCAACAGAACTGCTTTGCAAATTGACACCTTCTATGTCTTTTACTTTTTTGATATATCCAACAACACTTTTCACTGTTATCGTATCTCTTGTTATCGTAATATTTGTTGAATCTTTACTATCTTTATGAATAATTCCCAAGACAACTTGTGTTCCTTTTGGTCCGCGAATCATCGTCACTGCTTTGTCCAAAGTCCATCCTTGTGTTGACTTGCCGTCAACACTCACTATGGTGTCCCCTGCTTTAATTCCTGCTTTCCCTGCAGGACTGCCATCAAGCGGCGCAATAATAATAATGTTGCTGTCTTTCAATCCTAATTCCGCACCAATACCGCTAAATTGCCCGGCGAGCTGCTGCTGGAAACTTGTTTGCTGTGCAGGAGGCAAGAAAAGCGTGTATGGATCGCCAACCGATGCAACCATGCCAGAAATTGCACCATACAGCATTTTCTGTGGATCAACAACTTTTTGGTCGTAATAATTACTCGTCAACTTATCCCATACATTCCAAAAAAGTGTGAAATCAACAAGCGATGCGGTTGTTGGTGGCTCTTTATTAACAACAGTTATGTTGGGTTTGTAATTTTTCCAATCAACACTGACTTTTAGTGTGCCAATAAAATACCCTGCAACAAAAACAAGAAGGAAAAGAACAAGGAGACGGAGTTTGGCAGGAGTCATAGCAATGAGTGTACTAAAAATTTAAGAATGTGTCTATTACCTATTTTTAAAAATTGAGAACTGCTGACTGAGGAATGACTATTATACTCTCTGGACAAATGGAAGAAGTGCGAGGTGTCTTGCATATTTAATTGCGCGTGCAACACGTCGTTGGTGAAGACTGCAAAGTCCTGTTCGCTGTCCGCCAATAACTTTTCCACGCTCGGTAACGTATTTTTCCAATGACTTATTATCCAAGAAATTTGGATTTGTCCCATCTTTGCAGAAAGGGCAATTTCGTGGAACTATTATTTTCTTTACTTTTGATCGTGTTTGTTTTTTTGGCATATATTTTTCTTTCTTAGAAAGGAATGTCATCTGCTATTTCATCTGCAGACATTCCTGCATCTGCTGCTTCTACTTCCTCTTTTGCTGGACTCGCTGCTTTAGCTGGTGTTTTGACAGTCTCTGTCTTTGCAGACGAGCCTTCATAGCTTCCTGCTCCCTCGCGTCTACTGTCCAAAACCATCATATCATCAATAACGATTTCTGTTGAATCTTTTTCAATTCCATCTTTATTGGTGTACTTTCTGTAGGCAATTCTGCCTTCTACGTACACTTTTCGTCCCTTGGACAAAAGCTGACTACATAATTCTCCCAATTTATTCCAGGCAACGATTTTATGAAACTCTGTTTCTTCCTTTTTCTCGCCTGTTTCTGTTGTCCAAGATCTATTGGTTGCAAGTCCAAATGTACAAACTCCTGTGCCGGTTGGCGTATATCGCAATTCCGGATCTCGTGTTAAATTTCCAATCAGCTGTACTCTATTCAAACTTCGTGCCATATAATCATGTCATCCTGAATTTAATTCAGGATCTTCTCTTTTGTTAATCTTTTCTTAAAACCAAATGTCTCAAAAGATTATCATTTTCCATAAGCTTTCGCTCAAATCCTGCAGGAAGTGTTTCTGCTTCGACTGTTAATTCGTAAAAATGCCCTGATTGCTCATGCTTTATCTTATACGCTAAAGCCTTACTGCCTAAATCTTCTTCTTTGGTAATTTTTGTTCCTTTTAAAAGATCTGTGACAAAAGAGACACTTTTTTTGCGCTCTGCGTCAGATCCTGTTTTGACAACAAAAACGATTTGATAACTTCGCATATGTGCTATTTTAGCACGATTTTGAGGTCAGAACAAGTAGGCAAAGAGGAGTTTTGCTATCTTTACATTATCGCAAAAACTGGGTATAGTTTTTCTAATGGCAACACCAAGCTTACGAGAAGGTATTGAGCAAACAATTAGAAGTGGGGATGATCCGGCAAATTCATCGTATGGCCCAGTAAAACCACATGCTCCTGTTTTTCCAACATTTCAGGTAAGAAGAAACGATCAAGATGGGACTAGGGATCCACATGACCCATCGAACATAACGGATGAACAAAATGGTTATCGTCGGAATACAACGGAACAACCAAGAAATAGACCGGCACGCGGACGGGGATATTAATTAATTCTCTAGCTCCCTATTTTAAATTCCACAACATCGCCGTCTTTCATACTATAGTCTTTTCCTTCTAGTCGTGCTTTTCCGCTAAGTCGGGCGCCTTTCCAACCTTTATTTTCGACAAAATCAGCATAACTTACTACTTCTGCTTTAATAAATTTCTTAATAAAATCAGTATGAATCTCCCCTGCTGCAAGTGGTGCTGTAGAACCTTTGCGAATTGTCCACGCCCTTACTTCTTTTTCTCCACATGTCAAAAAGCTTATTAAGCCCAATTGCTGGTATGCTTTTTGAATTAACCGCTCTAAGCCCGATGCGCTAAGCCCTAAGCCGGTAAGATATTCTTTCTGCTCATCGTCTGTTAAACCTGCTAATTCTGACTCAATTTGCGCACAAATCACCACAATGTTGTCATTGCGAGGAGCTTGCGACGCGGCAATCTTATCAGATTGCTTCACTTCGTTCGCAATGACACCAGAAAGTAATTCTTTGTATGTCTTTGTTATTTTCTCAATTCCCTCCGGGTTGTACTGGGATTCCGAAACATTTAAAACAACAATTTCAGGCTTACTGGAAAGTAAAAATAAATCTTTTATCTCCTCACGCTGCTCATCACTAAGAGTAATTGACCGAACAGGGATTCCCGATTCTAAATCGCCACAAACTTTCTCCAATACCTCTTTTTTGCTCGTTTCTATTTTTCTATTTTCCAACTGTTTTTGTACCGTTGCCAAATCCGCAAGCATCAACTCTGTTTCTATCACATCATAATCACTTTTTGGATCAACAGCACCTTCTCGAATAATAGGAGCTTGCCCTGAGCTTGCCGAAGGGTCCTCAAACGCTCTTACCACATGCGCAATAACACTTACTTCTCGAATGTGAGAAAGAAATTTATTGCCAAGACCTGCTCCCTCTGACGCACCTTTTACCAAACCTGCAATATCGACAAATTCAACAGTAGCCGGTTTTATCGGCGGCAAGTTTGTCATTTTCTCTTCTTCTTTGGTAATTTCTGCAAGTTGTGTTAAACGACTATCTGGCACAGCAACAATACCAACATTTGGTTCAATCGTTGCAAATGGATAATTCGCAGCCAATGCCTGCTGCTTTTTTAAAAGCGCGTTAAACAATGTGGACTTCCCCACATTAGGAAGACCAACAATTCCTACAGATAAGTTCATATGAGGCTAATTATACCAGATATTCCTTCAGAAATTCTTTTACTTTTCCCTGCTCATCTTTATATGCTTCCCACACACTTTGCATCCACTCTTCTATTTTTGTATCCCGAACATTTCCTTCGGGAGAATCCAAAACATCAAACACAGTAATCTCTCCCCTTTCTTTTGGTAAAACAATTACCGGCAATTTGTCTTTGTACTTTGCCAATTGCATGTGCGCTTGTTGGACTTCTTTTCCAGTACACCCTTTTTCTATATGCAAATATAATCCAATGAGTCCAAAATTTATTTTTATTGATTTGGTATTTTTATCTGCGGTCTGCGCAGCAAAAGCATCCACAATATACTGATGAATAAATTCTTCCTTTTTGTGAGAAAGCGTGTAATAACTTAATTCATGAAACGCATCCTGTGGTGTCATGAGGAAAGTATAACAAATTATTTTTCCTTATTCAGGAATGTTAACAATTAGTGGCTGTACGTTTGGAAAACGTTCTCCAACTTTTGGATTTAATTTAGTTGCCAAATAGTTTTCGACTCTATCGGCATATGCCATGTCCAATTCTGCCCATGTCACATACAAAAATCCATAAGATAATATTTGTCTATTATTTCTATGTTCACTCAATCTACTTTTTATATGCCCCTGACCAACTCTTACAATATTGTGCTCATTAGCATTAGATGTCCAATGCCAAATTATATAGACACCGTTTCTATCATTAAAGTATGGATGATCAAGGTTGAGATCCATCAAGCTATGCCAACTATTTTGATTTGTTTTTATCCAGTTTAGATTCATATTTTCACCCCCTTTCAAATTAAACAAGTTTCTTCACTACACCATCCGCTTCCCATATGAATAAACTATCATGCGATATTAACCATACTCGTTCATAGAAATGATAAGATTTTCTAGACCATGATAAAATTGCATTCATTGCTGAAATAATCTCATCCTGTGTAGGATTTGAAGATTCGATTCCAATAATTCCTGGGCAATTAAGCAGATTATCTTTCTCTTTTTTCACCCTTTTAATATCTTTCGTAACAAAAATACGAAACTGCTTTTTTGCTTCCAAAAGGTGTTCATGATCTTGCGCGCCAATACCTTTTTGGATTTCAGCTGTTACTGTGTCAAATCCATAACTGTTTAAATATTTTGCAACATCAGGCATTCCTTCATCCAAATAAAATCGTAATGGAGGGTTTTTTCTTCTCTGCCTTGAAAACTCATGCTTTGTGAGTTTGATTTTCATTGAAACAAACAATATCTTTCGTGGGTGGAGCTTATCTGAAGATTGGGCAGATAGTTTCTGCACGGTCCTGCCGAAAAGGACGTAATAAATATATCAAAGAGGACAATAAATTTCAATGAGATGAAATTTTATAGGACAAATTATTTTCTTCTTTTCTTCATTTTCTCAAGCGTGGTTTTGAGGTATCGATTATATCCCGCTGGGCTCATCCAGCCTCTGGGACATGCGACGACTTTTAACTCCGGTTTTGGAAAGAATAAAAATTGGTGTGTTTTGCTTGTTGTCCGCATGACCCGCACGCGAATTTTAGAATTTTGAACATCGCGCACTCTGCCAATTCTGCCGTCTGGAATTTGCACACAATCCCCTGCTTGCATAGCCATTATCTTACAGAGATAACCACTTTTCCCCGAGGATGTATGTCCTCCTGATATACAAATGCGTCACGCGCTTCCCCGATTGGATATATTTTATCAATTTGAATTTTTATGTGCCCTTCATTGACTAATTTCGCAAGTTCTAGCAATCTTTCTGGCGTTATCCTTGTCTGTTGGCCAATACTTGTGACTCCCAGTTCTTTTGCTTTTTCAGGGCTCGTCTCTCCTAACATTGACACCAAAATGCCTCCTTTTTTCAAGACTCCTAAAGATTTTTCTGCTGTTTCTCCACCTACTGTGTCGTATACTGCATCCATATCCTTCAACATTTCTTCAAACTTCTGTGTCTTATAATCAATTACTTCATCCGCACCAAGTTGTTTTACAAAATCAATATCACGCGTTGAGACTGTTGTTACCACATGTGCTCCTAGATATTTAGCGAGCTGGATCACTGTACTTCCAATCCCCCCTGCACCACCGTGAATAAGAATCTTTTGGCCGGATTTTAAACCAATATGCTCAGTCAATGCCTGAAGTGCACTTACTCCGACAAGTGGCAATGCAGCAGACTCCTCCCAGGTTGCACTCCTTGGCCTAAATGCGATACTTTTTATCGGTGCATTCACGTACTCTGCCATCGCTCCACTTCCCCCGCCCAAAACAAGCGCACTGCCGTACACTTCATCGCCAACTGTAAAATCATTCACACCTTCTGGAACTTCTGTAACAATTCCCGAAAAATCTCCACCCAAAGTTACTGGAAATTGTAATGGAATCATTTTGGAAAACATACCTTCTGAAATTTTCCAATCTATTGCATTAATACATGCTGCATGTACTTGGACCAAAACATGATCTGGAGTAAGCTTTGGGACGTCTACGTTGTTTACTTTAATAACATCCGGCTTGCCATAAGAATTAATTTGTACGGCCTTCATACATGTATGATAGCACTAATTGTAAAAATTCGTAAAGTAGTTACTGAAAATAAAGTAAGGAAAGAAAGCGATTGACTATTTATGACAAACAATCTATAACTAAATCATGTCAGACCCTGTTGTACATTTCGAAATGCCTGCAAAAGATAAAAAAAGAGTCTCGGATTTTTATTCCAAAGCATTTGACTGGAAAATGAGCATGCTTGGTCAGGATATGTCCAATTATTTACTCGCCGGAACTTCCGAGGTTGATGAAAATAATATGGTCAAAACCCCCGGAACCATTAATGGAGGATTTTTTGATTTTCAAGACAAAGAAGGATTTGACG
This sequence comes from Patescibacteria group bacterium, assembly GCA_035457005.1. Taxonomy (GTDB): domain Bacteria; phylum Patescibacteriota; class Microgenomatia; order Levybacterales; family UBA12049; genus DASQJJ01. The sequence continues at coordinate 66,839 of DATICB010000001.1, read as the reverse complement.
TCCCTCATTTAGTAATTTCTGTGGACAATATCGATGCTTCCATAAAAAAGGTAGAAGAAGCACGCGGAAAAATATTAGGTGGATCAAAAGGACCTGGAACAGTTGATGATATTCCCGGAATTGGCAAATATGTTAGTTTTGTCGACACTGAAGGCAATCATGTCGGCATGCTCCAACCTGCTCCAAGACAACCAAAAGCATAACTCTCGCTTTTCTCATTACAAATAACTAGTGAGATTAGGAAATAAAAAATAAAACTAGGTCTATCACACATGCAGTACTTTTTGCCAAACCGAAACAATAAATCCGTCCACATATCCTAAAACGTCAAAAAATCCCGGAGTGGATTGCTTGGATGAATTGACCTGCAGACTGTCTTTCGCGGCTGTTTTACTTCCCAAAACATCTTCGTCTGTGTAGAAAATCATTTGTGTTCCACTAGTGCTTGCGCCAAGCACGTTATTTTTTCCATTTTCTTGCGCTTGCTCTGCATCAGATATTTTTTCTGGCAAGACCAAGTATGAAATAGTCCCAAAATTTTTCAAGACATCACTTCCCTTCCCATCATTTGCCAAAACCATAGTTGTTGGCAAAAACCGCACATCTGTTACGCCAGGCTGTTTACTTTTAAAGTACACTGTTCCAAACAGTCCATCTTTCCCCGAAAATCCGGGATTAGGAAGACCACCGGTAAGTCGTGCATATCCAACAGTATTATTAATTTCTTTTTGGATAAAAATGGTTGCGAAAGAATTTTCTGTTGAGATATTCACAATTTCTAGTTTTTGTGGATCATATGCAATATCTGCCTGGACTGTGTTCACTGGAACATCTACACCGCTTATTGCCAACTTCATAGGAAATATTTCACCTAATCGATACGTATTTGCTGTTGGAATAGTAAAAGAGACAGATGCTTTTGCTGGTGGAAATCCTAAGAAATGTAGAAATTGACTTTCTACAACAACAATCGCAATACTCACAAGAGAAAATGCAAAAAGTATGCCACCATTAAAAAGTGCGGAGAAGAATGTTTTGGGAGACATACTGTCTGTTTTGGAAATAACTCGATGACACAGTGGACATATCTGACCATTTGCCCGTGATCTACAAAAAAGACATACTGTTTGTCTTGGTGCAAAAAACCACCAAATAGGATACGCCAGAGCTAAGAAAACGCCAAGAAGACTAAGGACATGAATTAAAATCCATGACGAAACGGCAAAAATTGCAATATATAAAATAATTTGCGTTCTGGATATTAATATATTCATTGTGTTACGTGAAATAGTAATACCGACAAATCCAAAATGTCACAAATCCCATCCTGATTAACATCACATGATGATGCTGCAATCGCAGCACCTTTTTGCGGACTGTCTTGCTGGGTCTGAATAAAATTCTTCCACCCACTGACCCATTGTGTCAATACGGCATGGAGCTGTACTACTGCTATTGTACCATTGTCTCCAACAAACGCTTGCAGCGCCTTGGGGAAAAATGATTGCACATTTGCACGAATTGTTGGAAAGACTATCGTATTTGTTGGTGCATTGGTTGGCGTTGTCGTAACGTCACTTGTTGAACTTGTTTGTGCACCTGGCGTTGGTGTAGGTGTAACACTTGGGGTTGGCGTGGGAGTCGGTGTTGGCGTAGGTGTTGCTGCAATGCAGCCACTCGTGTTATAACTGCAACTTATATCACAAGACAAATTCCCTCCACCATATCCTAAATCTGTACAACTTTTTCCTTTTAAATCGGAATTATCACAGTCTTCCCCACCTTCTGCGACCAAATTACCACAGACGCTTAATTTAATAGTAGCGTTAATCGATGACGAAGTCGATGCATACACAAGTCTATGCACTAATAATAATCCTGCCACGGAAAAAAGAATTGCTAGATATTTCATTCATTGCGCGGTGGTGTTGATTTTTGTTTCATATTGATTTCAATATGAACATATTTCTTTAGTAACACCCCGACAACAACAAAGACAAAAAGGATTGCAACAACAGTTGTCCATGGTTGGTAAAGTTCCCAAAACGAGCTTGTTTTGTAATACATTGCCTGGAAAATATTTGCCGGAACAACAGTAAAGTATAATTTTGCAGCAGCAGCAATATTAATTGTTGTTGCACCATTTTTATCAACAGCCAAAGGATGTGCTTCTAAATATGCAAAATAATCCCCTGGCTCCATCATAAGCGGCAAATTTACTTTTACATCGACTCGCTGTACTTTTCCGGGAGCTAGCTGAAATTTATCTGGTGAAAAAATAAACCAATCTGCTTTTGGAAATTTTTGCGCCTGTCTTTGATTAAATGTTACTGCAACTTGATAATTTGTTGTTGTGTCTCCTGTGTTAATAACGGTTAGTGGAGGTAAGTCATAAATAATTCCTGGACGCAACTGTTGATTAACAACAATTTTTCCAATACCAACGCCGACGCCAATTCGTGCAAATGCTGACGCGGGAAGAAAAAGTGCAAGAGATAATAATAAAAAGAGGAATTTCTTCATTTGGCTAGATCATACAGGATTGCAAATCCTATCGCAAGGGATTTAGTGTATAACTGCTTGCACAGTTACGTCAACAGATTGTTGCGTAAAGCTCGAGGACGATGTTGGAGTCGTAATATATAAATCAAATGTTTGTGTTCCATTGGATGCGATATTCGTCGCAAGTGCTTGGTATGCAGTTGTTAGTTTTGTGTAATTTGTTGGTGCTGACCCGCAGGTTGCAACACAAAACTGATGGACGTAGGCATCTGATGCTGCAGAATTTGCGAGTGTCCATGTTGCGCTATTTTGTCCTTTAATATTTAAGTCTTCTGCAACATTACCATTGTTGGTTGCTGTTTGAGTGTCTGATCCATTTGTTCCAGCAGATGAATTAACCCCTAATGTACCATATGTTACCGATCCATCCGAAACACTCACGGAAATATTTTGAACAGTAACTGTTGCTGCAACCGATGCCGTTGTTGCTGCTTGCGCAAAAGAGACAAAACCAAATAGCGACACAACGACAATAGAAAAAACAATGAAAAGAAATCTCATATAATTTATAGTGATATATATCACATGTCTTGTCAAGAGGAAATTTCTTTTTGTAAATTTTTTATTGATGGAATTCGCAATACTTCCTGGTCTGTGCGGATAAGACCCTTTTTTTCGAGTTTGGAAAATATTCTGTTAATTGTCTCGCGTGTTGTTGCAAGTGCATTTGCCAATTCCTGTTGTGTAGCAATAAGAGATATTTCCAAAACTTTTCTTTTTTGTTTTCCAAAGTGCATACCTGCAAATAAAATCCATTGAATAACACGAAAATATGTTGTACGTGTAGTGACAATAGTAAGCCGGTCTTTCAAAAGATCGGCTCTTTCAATTAATACGTGTACCAAATCCCGCGCTATCCGATTATCTTTTTCGACAAGATTATATAGGCGCTTTGATGGCAGTATGCGCAAAATCGTCTCCGTCATTGCATAGTAGACACTGGAATACATAACATGGTGAGAGAAAGGAAACATATCCCCTTTTCGATAAATTGCTTGCAGTTGATTTTCTTGACCAATATATGCCCCCACATGTCCTTTTTCAATAAAAAAAATGCTCTGTGGAGATTTTTCAATGCGGATTATCATCTCGCCTTTTGCAACAATTTCCTTTGTACCGTTTTCTATAAAAAATGTTTGAAGAAAATTTTTTGCCATCTTTTTTTAATGAGCGACTGCTTGAATAGTTACATCTACTGATTGTTGTGTAAAACAGCTTGTCCCTGTTGGGGTTGTCAGACGTAAGTCAAATGTTTGTGTCCCATTCGATGCAATGTTACTTGCTAAAGACTGATAATTTGTTGTAAGCGCAGTCCAATTACTTCCACTATTTATCGAAAATTCATGCTTATATTGGTCCGTAGCTGTACTTGAAGCAAGTGTCCATGGACAAGAGCTGTCTTGTCCCTTAATATTAAAGTCTTCTGCAATATTCCCATTGTTGGTTGCTGTTTGCGTGTCATTTAATCCGCTTGCAGTGGTGTCTTTCGATACGTTTTGCGCAATAAGTCCATATGCTATAACTCCGTCTGAAACCGAAACAGAAATTATACCGGTTGTAAAGCTGACCTCCCCACCGTAGCTATATCCCGCTGAGTTGTGCGCATAAGCTCTGCCGAAATAAGTCGTTGCGCCACTCAATCCAGTCAAGCTTGTCGTAAACGCACCGGCACCAAAGCTCCCTATGTTTTGTGCCGAGCTAGCATACCCAGAAGACCCTGGAGCAACGTTTCCTGGCAAACTGTGTGACGTCGCGTCATAGACAAAGCCTTCCTCGTCAGCATTTCCTCCACCTGTTGCCGTAATAGTGCCATTTGCTATTGCTGTTGTGTCCTTTATGCTTGACGCAGCTTGTGTCGTAACGGTTGACAGCTGTGGTGGCTTAAGAGCCAAGGATATTGCGCCCTTGAATGTTGTTGCCGACATAGTTACCGTAGTTGTTGTGTACGAACCCGCTGTAGCTTTTGTTCCCGTTGCCATGCAAGACCCACCACCAAGACCTACGGTATTGCTATTATCCTGTCTTTCTGTAATGGCGGCCAAATTTGCATTCGCCCAGCCAGAACAATTTGTTGATGCAGTTAGATTGTTACTTGTTGATATAACCAAGACCACTAAATCGTTGTCTGTTGTGGTCGTAGCGCCCGGGATAGTACCTGTTGTATCATTAGCAGCACTATCATTGCCACCTGCACCTGTATCCCATGGATTCCCTGTGTTCACTACCCCAGAAAAACAATGAATCACTCCTTCTGTATTATTTCCCGAATCTGCAACCGTTGGCGCAGTATCTCCACCAACGGTTCGTTTCCAAAAAAGAGCCAAACGTGATCCTGGATCGGTCGCGGCGGTACCTGCACTTTGGGGAGACCATGTCGGAACCTCTGCAAAACCTTGAGCACTGGAAAGTGTAATTGCTTGATTTTCTGAACTGGCAGCAAGCAAGCATACGTCATCTGCCTGCATACCTGCGGGAAAAGGGGGTGTTATGGCGCCTGTTCCGGCAGTAAACGCACCAGTCGCACGATATGCAGGAAGTGGGGCTGTAGCATACACTTTCACCAAGTGTGGGCCATGCAAGAAAAAAGGTTCCCATCCGCTTGAGACCAAACTTACAAAAAGTAAAAAAAATGTTACAATTTTTATTGAAAAAAAATATTTATTCATTTCATATTATTGTAACAAAAATACATATCGCTCTTTTATTACTATCCACCACAACAAGTAAAGCACCAATTGATAAATTTATTTACGTCATACACATTCAACTCATTCTGAAGCCGTTTTTTAATGTTTTGTTTTCTCTGTTTATTTTTGTATTTTTCCAAACAGTACAGATACAATATCTTCAGTATACAACTGCGGGTAAAAAAGTACACGTATTCAAAAGATGAGAAAAATTATTTTACAAGTGCTTCCATGAAACTTTTCCAAGAAGTAAAAGAAAAAGTCCTACAAAAAAACTTCCTGTCAGGATACCAAAAGTCCAGATAACAACCCCTTCGTATCCAACAAGTGAAGGATTAAGAAATGGGTATGGATACCAGTGGACAAAAAATCCACGAATCAGCGTATAGATAACAAAGAAAAATGGGAATAAAAGCCAGGACAAAATATGCTTCCACGTGTAGTGTTTGGAAATTAGTATCCATCCTACAACAACAGCAATTGGCATAAGTCCATGCAACACCAACGTAATCCATTCAACATCGGTTGTTAGCTGCTTGCCTCCGTGCAAAATAGTCCAATAGACAATGCCAGTTATGCCCATATATAAAACAGACGCGCCATAAAAGATAGAGATAAATCTACTCTTTTTCATTTTTTTAAATCCAAATAGTCCAATAGTCAGAAAAATTCCCGTAACCAGAATATTGCTCAGTACAGTAAAATAGCTAAAGTAGTCAGCAATGACATTGAGGGATAAAATAAATGCAACAAAAAGTGCAATAAAATTTACAAGACCGAAGAAGACAAAATACCACCTCATTCCTTAACTATTTCACGTTTGTGGACATGAATCAAGATATACCTTGCAACAAACCGCAAACTATTTCATACTATATATATGGCAAAACAGAAATTTTATTTCTCCAATTTTTTACTTTCTCTTTTTATATGCTTTCTTGTTATTGTTTTGCTTGCAGGATACAAACTTTTCCTAAATCACACAGTGCCTTTCCCCTCTCCTCTTACCAACACATATGAATATAATTTACTTGTCGACGCTGCTGTTTGGTACCCATCTGCACCATGGTCTCATCCTGCAAAAGATACGCAAACAACTTTTTATGGCACACTTTCAGGACTCAGTATCCATGCACAGATAACGAGTGACAAGCCAATGCTTGGACATTTTGAAGATGTAAATAGCTTAGCAACCAGTAAATTTTTACCAGATACCAATTTAGAAGCAGATGGACCAGGAGCATCGAGCTGGGGGTATCTTAAAGACAACGATGGTAAAAAACAACTCCTCCTTTTTTCATACAAAACCCAACCTTCAAGCAGTAATTCAAATGAGCCTCTTCAATTTTCTTGTCCCTGTAAAATAGATGTCACTGTCTTTGCCAGTAGTGCCTGGTAAAAAATATGACTAAAGTAATTATTGTTATTGTCTTTCTTGCTGGTATTGTAGTCATGGGATTTTTGCTCGTCACTTGGCACACAGTCTATGCTCCAACCATTTCCCGTGTAGTGCCAACTCCAACAACAACACTTGCAAATCCAGCATCAGTTAATTGCTCTCAAGTTGGCGGGACACTTTCTATTAAAAAACTTCCCAACGGCAATGAGTATGGTCTTTGTGATTTTGGCGACAACATGCAATGTGAAGAATGGGCGCTTTTCCGGGGCGACTGCCCTGTTGGTGGAGTCAAGACAACCGGCTTTGATAACATTGAACAAAAGTATTGTGCGTGGCTTGGCGGCAAAACGTTTGCAATAAAAAATGCCACATGCACCCTCCCCAACGGAAAAATTTGCGATGACAGCAAACTTTACAATGGCACCTGCAATTAATGCAGCTGCAAGAAGATAAGCCCCACGATTACACCAACGAGACCAACTATTTGATACAATTTTAGTCGTTCTTTATAAAAGAAATAAGCAAGAAATACTGTTACAAGTGATTGTGTTGATGCAATAACAGCAACATAAGATACCTGAGAAAAAGTGAGTGCTAAAGTAAAAATAGAAAATCCCAGTCCATCTAAAAATCCAGCAGCACCTATCCATGCCCATGGAACATGTGAAAAAATTTGTTTAAAACTTTTCCCCTGAAGGATAAGCAAAACAAAAGATCCAATAATAATAACAACACGAAGTCCAAATGCAGTTACAAACCACCCGTCTGTTCTGGCAAGAAATGTTGTAAAAAGATAAAACACTGCCAAAAGTATTGCATACAAGAAAGCAAGCGGTATGCCCGTATAAAACTCCACTCTTTTGCTTTTTTTAAGTGATGAAAAATTAAGCCCGATACACAAAACGCCAACAAATATCAAAATAATTCCAATCCCTTTTAGTATTCCTACTGATTCATGAAGGAAAAAAATTCCCAGTAAAACACTCAAAAGCGAATACGATTCTGTTGCAGGAGAGACAATAGATACGTTGCCAACTTTCAGTGCATAAAACCACACGAGCATACTTACTGTCATATACAAACCGACAAGAATAATCGGTAGTAAATCAATGTGAACAGTACGTGGTGCAAATGGCAGCAACAATAAATCAGCGGGAAGCCCAAGAAGTTGAAAGAAAAAGAGTGTTTGCAAACTTCCCATGTCTTTTGCACTTTTTGAGGAAAGAAACGTTGCTGCTCCAAAACAAATTGTTGCAAAAAGGGAAAGAAAAAGAGCACTAGCTACCATATTACAAGGAGACTTTCTCCACTTCGGAAAGTTTTTTTCTCTTAAAAATTCTATTCAACGCAACAATACCAATTAAAATAAATACCCACGATACTTGCGTGAGTGCTGGATGAATATACACAAGCGGAATAGAAAACGTAAAGATAATTGGTGCTAAAAGCATTCGAGCACTGTAATATGTTATTTCATGTGTAGACATTTTTTCATTAATTAAATTATGATTTCTGCTTGCATACCACCAAATAAGAAATAGAAGGAGTCCAACAACTGCCAAACTTGCGCTGTAAAAAACAACAACAATTGGTGTTGTAAGAAAATCACCATATAAATCAACCGGAAACGGCAAGAAAGAGAGAAAAATAAGAAAGAGTAAATTTAACCAAACAAGAGTTGTGTTATATTTTTTAACCATTCCAAAAATGGCATGATGATTAAGCCAATAATACCCAATAACCAAAAAACTAATAATGTTTGCCAAATATTGCGGCCAAAGTGTGACAAAAGCAGCAAAAAATTGTGTGCTAATTTGCGACCGTACAATTTGGGGTAAGTCTATTTTTAAAACAAGAAGTGTTGCAGCAAATGCAAAAACAGCATCTGAAAAACTTAAGACTCTATCCTGACTAATCAGACTCCCCAACTCTCCAGATATTTTTTTCTCTTCTTTATCTTCGACCATATAAAAAGTATAACAAATTTCTCCTGCTAGTGTTATTCTCTTTGCTGTCAGCACTAAACTCCTAATGATTATATTTAGAACAGAGACTATCCTGTGTTATTATGTGCATGTGGTCATTGAATATGGCAGAAATCCCGACGGATCACGGGGTGCAAGAAGACAAAGCTGGCCCATTGGAGGAAGAATGTCGGTTGGTGCATTCCGTCGCCTCTTTGGTGTAGGCCAAACAGAAGTTGACTCGCGAATTGGCAACATGGAAAGAGCTGGTGAAGAGCCTTTTCCAACTCGCCCAACAAGATCAGGCAGAAGAATTGTTGAAATTAATGTTCCTCATGGCGTTCATCAACTTTTGAATGCGTTTGCCCAAACCAATGGCCCACGACAGACACCGCGTCCAGATTTACGAGGAAGAGATGGTCCAAGTGGAACATTGATTGTAACCCCAGACAGAACAGATAATGTAGTCGTTATTGCTCCAGACGATAGACCTTAGAAAGCTGTTTCTTTTGCTTCTTTGTGGGTAATAATTCTTACGGCCAAGAAGAAACAAATCATGGCGAGAATGCTTCCTATTAAAAATGGCAATGGAACAGCAATCGTTGCAACAAAACCGCCGAGAATTGGGCCAATAATCATTCCAATGCTTTGATACGAGCTATTTAATCCCATGATCGATCCTTGGGACTTTGCGTCTGCTTCCTGCGATAAAATTGAAGGAATCAGTGTCTGGGCAACACTGTTAACAAAGCCTAAGATAAGCGAAACGCCAACGAAAAAGTACAGTGTTTTTGCTAAATACATAACGAAAAAAACAATTGCTGTCAATAAAAAACTAATAGCGAACGCTTTTTTCTGACCAAACATTTTTGCAAATCTCTGCACCAGGAATGTCTGGGAAATAAGACCCACGACACCAAACAAAGTAAAAAGGATAGCATTTTGTTGTGCGCTTACATGCAAGACATGCATGGTAAACGGCTGGAATCCGTAAATAATTGCGCAGGAAAAAGCCAAGAAGTAGATAAGGGAAATAACAAAGGTTGACCCGATATTTGGATCAAAAAGCGCATGCCATAAGTGCGAAAAGTCAAACAAATTTTTGCGTGACACTTCCCCACGATGTTTATTTGTTTCTGGTAAATATAATGCGGTGAGTACAATTGCAATAATCGTTACTGCCGCAGCAAAAAGAAACGGAACACTGCTACCAAGTCCAAGAGTAAGAGCCGATATGGCAGGCCCGAAGACAAACCCAAAAGAAAATGCAGCACCGACAATGCCAAACGCACGAGGCCTGTCTTTCACTTCTGTTGAATCAGAAATTACCGCAAATGCAACAGGAATATTCCCCGCAGTTATCCCATCAAGCATTCTTGCCGCAAAAAGCCAAAGGCTATTTTGTGCAAATGCCATAAGAAGAAAAGAAACTGCCGTCCCGGTAATGGAGATTAAAAGCAACGGACGTCTTCCATATTTATCCGACATTCTTCCAATAATGGGTGTTGCAATGAATTGACAAATAGAAAATGAGGCGAAAAGAAGGCCATTTTGAAAATCAGACAATCCGAAATGTTTGGAGTATGCATACAAAATCGGAATAACTATGCCATACCCTAGCATATTAACAAGAGCAATGAGGGCAATAATAAGTAAGTTCCGATTTTCTTTAAGCATTGATTTGATTGTATCAATATTTACAAAAAAGAAACAACTAATAAATTCCTATGAGCTATTTGACTGCTTTTTCTTTTTCGCCAAGCCAAATACTTTCCTTGGCAGCAAGTCCCAAAGACATCTTGGGACTTTACATTCATCTTTTATCTGTGATTTGATGAATATATGTCCAGCCAATCAAAACATATAAGGAAATTCAAGTTTTTTCATTTTGTACGATTTTTCTATGTAGTAGCTGCTCTTCTTGTGATTTTTGCATTTGGATTTTACCTTCAATACACTTCGGTCACTGTTTATTCGGGGACACTTCCCTGCGCAGACTGTGCGGGAATTAAAACAACACTCACACTTAATGGCAATCATACCTATACATTACAGTCTTTATATATTGATCGCGGCGCACCTTTTACCGAAAAGGGTACATGGCAGCAAATGGAAAAAAACCATATGCAGGTTTTGCAATTAAAAAGTGGATCAATGACATCTTATTATCAAATTATTAACGTAGCTGCGGTAAAAATGCTTGATATAAATGCAAAACCTATTGATGCACCGTTTAATCTTGAACTGAAGAAACAGTAGTTATTTCTCCTGCATGTGTGACTTAATATCCAAAGCAACTTCTTCGTGCGTTTTGTGAATATCTGGATGCACTTCTCGTAAATGCTTTTCTGCCTCTACAGTCAGCAGTGTTTGCCCCTGATCTGCATTATCTGCATGGATAGACAAAACCGTACCGCATCCTTCTAGTGGGCAAATAAATGTGTATTCTCTCAATTAAAAATTCACCTCCCCTTTGTAGCATAGCGTTTTGACAGAGAAAATCAAATGCCTTAGACAAATCCAGGGAAGAAATCTTTTTTAATTTGTGACTGATGAATCCCCATTTGCTGTAAAGTTTCCTCAAATCGTGTCACCATATCGTGCGGTCCGGAAAGATAAAATTCCCTATTTTTAAAATCCGGAATTTTATTTTTAATCATGTCTGTACTTATTCTACCTGTCTCTCCTTTCCAATGCGGTGGTAAATTGTCTATATCGGTCAAGGTATACACAGCTGTAACCCCAATCGAACGTCCCATTGCAAAAATGTCTTCGTACATAATTTCCGATTCTATTTTATTGGAATAAAGTAAAACAATATCCCGCTTTTCTCCTCTATCAATAAGGTATTTTGTCATACTCCGAAAAGGTGTTATGCCAATCCCCCCAGCAATAAAAACTAATTTTTTCTTTGTATCTTTTGGTAATGTAAAATCCCCTGCAAGTGACCCAGCGACAATTATCTCGTGATCAGAAAATGCGTGAAGTGCTTTTTTATAACTACTGCCACGTGAATAAAACTTAACACCTAATCGAATCGTGTCTTCAGTTGGAGACGACGCAAGTGAAAAATACCGCCTATTCCCGCGGCTATCTGTATGAGGATGTTGCAATGTCCATTCCATATATTGTCCTGGCGTAAATATTATTTTTTCTGGAGAGGTAAAAACAAAATCAATTTGGTCCATGCCAATGTGTATTTTTTCTTTCAGTTTGAGAATAAGTTTTTGCTTTGGACTCACAATATAGGAAAAAATATTAGCAACAGCCAAAGTCAATTCTGGTGTTGAATAGATACTGCCCACATGAGCATGTGGATCAATAAGAAAGACAACGAGTGCGCCATACATTATTTGTAATTTTTTTGTTGGTGGTGCAGTCAGCGGCTCTGTGAGCATAATTGTTGCAAAAAAAACAATTGCACTATCAAAAAAAAGCGAGTACAAACTACTAGCAATTGAGATACCACTAATCTGAGCGAACATTGCTGTTACAGCACAAACACCTAAAAGGAAATATACAACAAGTATTGTTTTTTGCAATTTTTTTACAATCAAAAATCCACCAATTATTACCAAAGGCAGCATGATTGCAGTGCCAATCCACCAACTTGCATAGTAATGCAAAAAAAATCCACTGATAACTAGAGCAATTGCAGCTGGGTTAAAAATATGTTTTTTTCTTATTGAAAGAAGAAATTTTGATAAGACAGCAAGAAAACCTATTACGATAATTAAAAGCATTTCTTGGGTTGATTTAGCCGGCGAAAGAATAAGCGAAAGAATAAGTGCAGAAATATAAACAGACTCAACATTTGTTGGCACTTTCAAAAAAAATGCAAAAAGCTTATTCGCAATCCACATGCTACCAATAAGAACCAAACAAGTGATCAAAATTCCTGTTGGTGAATAAGAAAGAATGCCAAAAAAAGAAAAGACCACTGCCCCACTTACTAATCCAATTAACACATACAGTGTTAGTCGGTACATGGTAATACTGTCCAAAAAGCTGTCAAGAAGACGAAACATATTTTTCAAATCCCAATGTGTATGTCGCAATTCCTTTCTTATCTATCATATATCCTTCAAGACCTTTCTGTCTCTCAAGAAAATAAATTCCATTTCTTTGCATCGCAAGTGCAGCAGTTGCAAAACGGTCTGCTTCGTAGACATTCTTTCCGATAACAGTCATGCTAACGATTTCTTGAAGTATTGAATTTGGATTATGAGGGTCATACACGTGTTGGCCGCGAATATAGGTTCCGCTCGTAGCAATACCTTTGTTGATTAGACCAACAACTTTGATAACTTCATTTTCATTGAATGGATTTTTTATACCAATTTTCCATGGGTTTTTTTCTTTATTTAACCCAACAACTTGCACATCCCCTCCTGCATTAATATAAAAATTTTGAAAACCTTTTTTTCCAACTAACACTGATGCTTTCCAAATTGCCCATCCCTTTACCAAACCCGATGGATCAACTGTCCTGTCTGACTTTTGTATATTAAAAAATCCATTTGTTTCTTTTTTTGTTTTTTCAGAAAGTGCAAATATTTTTTTCATGTCTTTTGACAATTTTTTTTCTGAAATCTCTCCCCTATTAAATTTTGAAATTTCACTGTTTTTTTTATAGGTACTAAAGCGATTATCTATTTCTTGAAAAAAAGTAAAAATTGATTTAATATCTTTTTCTGAAACAGTGTCGTCGACAATTTCAATTGTTATGGGCATTCCCATAAGAAGTTTTGTTTGACGCATAGGGAGTTATTTTGCGAGCGCCAACGCAGATGCTAATGATTTTTCAAATGCTTCTGTTGTTTGCGTTGCGCCACTCACTGTATCTATAGAAGCATTCTGTGCAGTAATTGCTTCTTCTTTAAGAAGGGGCTGTGAAAATGCTGTTACTTCTGTCGTATGACCAGGTAAATTTGGCATCTGCAAGAAAATAATGTCCGTTATTTTTCCGCCACTAATAACTGCTTTAATTTGGACTGGTCCGTATCCCCTATCTGTTTCTACTGTTTCTCCTGTATACGCACCATCTTTATATGTAGCTGATGCGGAAGATGGCGTTGGAGTGGCATGCGTTAAACCCAACGTTGGTGTTGGTACTCCAAGAATTGTCTCATCGTCTGAGTGTCTTCGAAGAAAAAAAGCTGCTGCGCCAATAAGACCAAGCGCAACAACTCCAATGATAATTTTTTTCATATGCAATTATCATAATAAGGTAAAAAAATGACGTCAAGATGAAAAATAAGAAAACTATATACCAAGAGGTATTTTATTGATTTTGATTTTGTGTCATGCCGTTAGGAAGCGTTTGTGACTGAGACTGCGAGTCACTATTTTGATTTTGTGATTGATCTGACTGTGAGCTGGATTGTGATTGATAGTAATAATAAGTTGAACCATTGGTTGTGTTGTATATTGTAGACCCTGACGAACTTGTTGTTTGCTCCTTTGTTGGAAGAGGTGTTGGTAAAACAGATGGTGTTGGTGATGTCTTTCCTACAAATGGAAGTGACTCTGTTTTTTGCGATGTTGGTTTTTTACTTAAAAATCCTCTGACAACAAAAAAACCAATAATAAGAATAATCACTGCGACAACAATGCCGATAATTAATTTACTTTTGTCTCCGCCTTCTTCATCCATAGGCTGATAGTATAGCACTGGCAATCTTGAATCTCAAGTTAATACATTTTTCCGAGGCTAAAAGAACAATGTTAGTGCGCAGAAGATGTAGCCGAATTTGTTGGTGTTGGTGTCACTGTGGTAGTTATAGTATTTGATCCGGTATAGGTAAAGGTTCGAGTCAGAGATTTTTGATCGGATGAAACAGTGCTGTTGACCCGAAGATTAACGCTTACCTGTCCACTTGGCAAGTTATATAAGCAGGGGCTGGTATTATTAAAATCAGACCACGAACCACCATTAATGCGATACGACCACACTACCGAACAATATGTAGGATCAGAGTAATCAATGGTTATACAAACTGGATTATCGCTCACAATCTCTCCTTCTGTTGGCGAGGAAATTGTAATTGGACCAACACTTTTGATGCATGTTGAAGATGTTGGAACAACCCCTGTATTATTTTGCGGAACAATAATCACCTGAGGCGATGGAGTCGCTGGCACTGTTGTTGTATGTTTGGCTGAAAGATTGCTCCAATTAATAACAATTGCAGTTATTAATACAGGGATAGATAAAATACCAACAATCCAATCTAGGTGAATTTTTTGCAGTCGTACTCTTGCAAATTTTTTAATACCGCGTTTTATTTTTTCTACCTGCATATATCCATTATAACCTACTCAGTAAAACTTGAGAACACACCAACAATCTGTGGATTAGTATCCTGTGGGGGTAGCATATTGCTGCATCATTTTTTGAATATCTTGTTGGCTCATTCCCGTCGGTGCTCCAGATGGCATTGTTTGTTTCATCATGTCAGACATGTCACGGAATGTAACACTTGCTGGTGGGACAAAAAGTGAATCTGCAATGCTAGCAACTTTACACGCATCTTTAAATTTTTCTAACATCGAAAGCACATTCGAACTATCACTTGACTGCTCAGATGAACTTGTTGCTTTTGTTGTTTGTGGAACAGGCGTTAGGGTAATACTCGGTAGTGCCATAAGTGTTCCTGTTTTTTCATTTGTTTTCCAGAAATAGATTTTTTTATCTTTCATAATCATGTTTGTTTCGTTTGCTGTACCAACACTCGTGTTTGCTCTAATAGAGCCTGATTTTATGTATGCCACTGTTGCAATTCCATCATCTGAGCTAAATTGACATTGCAAAGACATATTTTTAGCAAGAGCATCCTGAATAGAAGCAACAACGCTAGTGGGTTTTTCTCCTACTGTGGTTGGCGCTGAAGATTTGAGGGCTAATTTATAATATGCAAATGCACCAACAAGAAAAAGGATTAAAATACCAACAATAGCCCACAACCATTTATTGTTCATTGCTTAGTTATCGTTGAAGATATGAGATGTAGACATGATTACTGCTCCAACAATTTTTCCCGCGCTATCTTTTACTGCGACAACAACTTCATCCACACCACCTGGATAGTCTGCACTCTCTTCCATAAATCTTCTTGGTTGTCCATCTTTTATGGTTGCTGCATCAACGCCATTGCCAAAAGCATATGTCTTTCCTACATTAGCGGCGATGCTATCTGCCAAAATGGTCTGATGTGTATCCATTACGACAATGTCGCGTCCTGTTTGTCTGGATAAAAGAGAAACAACACGTTGTAAATTTTCTTTGTCATCAAACAAGACTTTCCCTGCTGGAACATTTGCCAAAGTTGTTGCCAACATTTGCGCATCTTCTGTTGCATCTGCGCCAATATATCGCTGCTTAGACGCAATTGCTGCTTGGTTGGCAAAATAATACATTGCTGCTTTTAATTTTTCATGTTTAAAAATAAGAACAACAACTGCTAACACCAAGACTATGCAAAAAAGAAGAACTGTTGCATTCAAAAAAATATGAAGCTCCGGACCAACCTTTTTAATGATTTTATGAAGCATACCATGTCTATCATGCACACACTTTTTTACTTCTGTCAAGAGGTATCAAAAATTTCCATGATATAATTTATCCATGACACCACTGGAAATCCGCAAAGCGTTTGGTGGAAGATTGGTTGGCACCAAAAGACTAAAAGAAGAAGTCTGCATAGTCACTTCCCGCCTCCCCGATGAGATGCAAAAATATATTACAAAATATGTTTGGTTTGTCGGCTCTATGGAAGATGCATGGGGATTTGTTTTTACAGGTAACGACTTGCTTGACCAACATCTTATTTTTTTAAGTGACGATCTCCTCAATCAGGATGAAGAACAAATTCATTGGTCTATTGCACACGAAATTGGCCATGTTATTTTAAAACATAAAAATAATATTTTTGTCAAACAGACCAAACAAGCAATTCAACGACAAGAAAACGAAGCAGACCAATTTGCTGCACAATTTAGTTAATTTTCACCCCCTTGATCGACTCACTCTTTCGTTGCTATACTTTATTTTCATAACAAACATACACTATGACAAAATCACAGCAATACTTTCACGACATGATGGAAAATCATAAAGATTTGTTTGACGCATTTAAAATTGTTCACGATCAATATGCTTTGGATGCAAAAAAATTTCAGACTCACTTAAATGAATTGGGCGAAGACGTATTAAAAATAATTAGGCGGTACGAAAATATGCTCTGCAGTCAGTCAGAGGGCGGAAAATATGGCAAATTTTCTAGCAAAACGTCCGATACATTTTGGGGGTATATAAGAGGTGCTTTTCCAAAAATTGATTGCGTGGGGCTACAATAGATTTATCTCCTCGCTCATGGGAAAACTAGCCGCTTTTCAAGAGAACGCCCCAAGCGCCTTCTGACAGGGGCTGCTACATTGTACACCAAAACCCCTGCTTCTGTTGTCCCCTCTGGGAATCCTTCCCATTCACTCCCTGTTGTGTGATCGTGCCCATGCACCACGGTAATTTCCTTACCGCGCCTTGCAAATTCATTAATGATTGGCGCAAATTGAGCCACCTGGGGAGAAAATTTTTCACCTCTTCGTGCTGCAGTGCCAACTGTCTCTGCAATAATCCCCCTATGCGTTACTAACAGCACCTGTTCTGTTTGCGACTGCTCCAGTTCTCTTTGTAAATCTGCAACATGCGGGGTTGCTGCTGCAAGCGCAGCCTCCCACCCTTTTTCTTTTCCCTCAGGGTGTTGCCACCACTGATTATTCTTCTGTCCTGTTTCCGCACTGACACCAATAATCGTCAGTGATCGCTTTTCGTCTTTGCTTTGCAGTAGATAGGATTCTCCCTCCAGCATGGTAATCCCATTTGCACTAAAAATAGTACTTACTACAGACGTATCAGTACCACGATCAAGGTCATGATTTCCATTGATGGCAATCACGGTAAGTCCCTGTTCTATAAATGGCTTAATAATCTCCACCGCATAATTTGCGGCTTTGCTCGAACCCCTATGTACTATATCGCCAGCAAGGATATAGGCATCCACATTTTCCTCAAGGGCTCTCCTCAAAGACTCCCTTAATTCTTCCTCTGAGGGAAAATCCCCTTTTATATTGGGGCTCCCCACATGCCAATCAGAAGTACAAGCAACGGTAATATGTTCCACAAGGAGCAATTATAGGCATCTGGTGATGCTATGTCAAAAAGAATTACAAGGCTTTTCTAACTTCGCACTTTAGTACAAACATGAGAAATACATTTCGCATTGTAGTGTTTATTTTCTTCGGTAATATTTCTTGTACATATTACCATAATCATCGGACACATTCTTCCCTTGCACTGATTAAAGGTGTGATTGGTGAGCCACGCGCTACTCACTGCTCTCACTGATTCTTGAGAAAAATCAGCACACTTGGTATTGGGACAGCAAAGTCCTTGCGAAGACAAATCTGCCAACACACAATCACTGTCTGATGTGCATGCATTTTCATCGGATGCAAAAGGCGTTGGTGTTGGAGCTAATCCTAACGACAAAGAGCCGTAATTTTTCTGGAAAAGAATTCCTGCATAAAATGCGCCGAGCAAAAATCCCAAAATAACAAAAAGCGCAACAAGCTTGGAAAATGAAGTAACTCTTGTCAGAGATTTCGGCAGCTTGACCATACCATAACTATTTCATGAAAAGAAAACCAGGTCAAGTCAAAACTGCAATGCAAATACAATATGTATTGAAATAAATATAGGACTCTTATATAATGCTTCAATGGCATACGCAACGCAGGAGGGTCCAGCAACAATCTGGAGTGATGACACAACAACACCAACAACATTTGGTGCCTGTGTTGGTTCTGTCTGTGTTAGAGGTCTTTCACGAAATTGCTATACAGAAGGCGTTATTCGAGCACAACCAAGGGATGGCAGCACTCCAACCACCGAACAAATTGCAACTAGTGTGATTGCAGTGGCTCAAAGAGGACAGTGTCGAGGACGAAGAAATTAACTTTTATAATCCCAAATTAGAATAATTACTTACAGAATTAATTTGACTCGATACTCCCTGAAAAAATCCAACAGTCACCCAAGCGGTGAGAATAATTGAAACAACAGTAAGAAGAAGCGAAATCCACCCAATTCTTTTAAGAGGTGGTTTGTCCGAACGAAGATATTTCCATGTCCAAATAAGCCCAAATGGCGGCAGAAAAAAGCTGACAAAGTAAATCCAGATCTGTCTCACCCAACCAATTGCAACAACTCTATTTAATTTTGTCCCGCAGTGACTGCAAAAGACATCATCTGGAGCAGTTATACTCCCGCACACAGGACAGACAAATTGTGAATTATCCACCTTCTCATTATTGCAGAAATAAATAAGAATGTGAAATCACTGAGACCATCTGGCTTATGCTTGTCTTCTTTTTCCCGGCCTGTCTTGACTTCCTGCTGCTTTTACAGAACCATCTGAGCCTGATCCATTCTCCACAATTTTTCCCGCTTCCATTTTTTGCAACCTTCTTTGCAAAAGTCTGGTGACAAAACTTACTGTAGGTGTTCTTGCCACAATTTCTTCATCGGTCTCCCCAATCATAGTACCTCCTTTCTTTTAAAGAAAAACAAACCGAATAAAAGTAGTATGGAGAATATATTTGGATAGTACTTGACGAAAATCAGACAAAATACAATTATTTTCTTACAACTTTTGAACCCTCTTTGCTATCTGCAACAGCAAAACCCAAACTTTCTATTTTTTTGCGTAACTCATCCGATGCTACCCAGTCTTCTGATTTTCGAAATGTTTCTCTTTCGGCAAGTAATTTTTGTACTTCTTCAGGAACTTCCACTGCCTTTTCTTTCTCTTTTGCCTTCTCGAATAGTTGTAAACCTAAAATTTCATCAAAACGCTTCATGCTTTCTGCTTTTGCCGATGTTGGATAGTCGGATTTTACCAATTCCCACACAATACTCAGCGCTTTTGACATATTCATGTCATCATTGACTGCCGTCATGAATCTTTCTTCGTATTCTGCACAGCCAACTGCAGGCGCATCCCAAGAAGCAATTTCTTCAACTAATTTTTTATATGCTTTTTGTGCTCCTTCCAGTGCTTCCCACGTAAAATTCATTTCCTGTCGATAATGGGTTTGCAAATATAAGTAGCGAAGACTTAATGGGTCGTATCCTTTTGCTTTTACGTCTTCAACCGTATAAAAATTCCCCAATGATTTGCTCATTTTTGTTCCATTTACAACCAAAAAATTATGGTGCACCCAATAACGTACAAACTGAACACCTGTCGCACACTCACTCTGTGCAATTTCATTCGTGTGATGAATCGCAATGTGATCAATGCCACCTGTATGAATATCTAGTGTCCGACCCAGTGCTTTCATAGACATTGCGCTACATTCTATGTGCCATCCAGGAAAGCCAATTCCCCATGGACTATCCCATTCCATTTGCCGTTTTTCTCCTTTTGGAGAAAATTTCCACAATGCAAAATCCGCTGCATTCTTCTTTCCTTCAATAAATTCCACCCGTGCTCCTTTTTTTAATTCCTCCGGGTTTTGACGGGACAGCTTAAAATAATCTGGAAATTTAGAGGTATCAAAATAAATTCCATCCTCTAATTTGTATGTGTAGCCTTTTTCTTCCAGAGTTTCTACTAATTCGATTTGCTCTTTAATATAATCTGTTGCATGCATCAAATTGTCTCCATGAGGTAAAACAATATTAAGTAAACGGCAAGAATCTTTAAATTGATTTTCAAACATTTTTGCCACTTCCCACACTGATTTCCCAAATTTCTTCGAACCCTTCTCCATTTTGTCCTCGCCGGTGTCAGAGTCACTTACCAAGTGTCCAACATCTGTAATATTCATCACATGATGCACTGTATAACCATTGGATTGCAAAACACGAATCAGGACATCGTCACCAACATATCGTCTCATGTGACCAATATGCTGATAGTCATAGACTGTTGGTCCGCAGGAATACATACTCACCTGCGGTGGATTTTGTGGAATAAATTCTTCGATTGAACGGCTCAGTGTATTATAAATTTTCATAATATAGCATGTCATCCCGCACTTGATGCGGGATCTAGTTCCTTATTTATATAGACTTACCCCTCAGAGTACTAGCTACTCTGTAGCGGCGCCTGATCAGGTCAGGAATGATAAGGATTATCCCATTCCTCCCTTAATTTCTGCTGCGCGTTTTGCTTGAAAAACAGACCTATCTTCTTGTTTTTTCTCTTCTTTTTTCTGCAAGTCTTCCATTTGTTGTGCTCTATCGTCTTGAGCTTTTTCTTGCACTTCTATTTGGGTTTTCCTATCCCGTCCTTCTGCTTTTGCTGCAAAATCCTGATAGTATGCTTGATGCATACTTCGGAGTTCTGCTTCTATCTCTTGAATATGTTTTGCCTCTTCCGGCGATTTTGCATCAGGGTTTTGTGCTAATTGTTGTCCAGCTACCGTCAGAGGTTGAGGAATAGATCCTTGTGATTTGGAATTTGAGATTTGGGGTTTGGGCATCATGTCTGGACTAAATAAATCTCCGCCTTGCAAAGCTTGCTTGCCTGCCTCTGGTGCAGGATTTTGTGACTGCTGCGATGCACCTGGAGTAAAGCTTCCTGAAACACTACTATTTCCTTTTACCTGATTTGTTGCAGACTTAGTAAAATCGGCTAATGTTCCACCAATTGCTTTTTTGGTGTTGGTAGCCATTGACTCCAACGCATCGCCAAATGCATTTCCAGAAGCTCCATCACTCATGCTTCCCAGTCTAGCACAAAAAAACTACTCTGTCATTGCAATGGATTGCCTAAAATTATGTTGTCATTGCGAGCGAAGCGTGGCAATCTTATACTGAATTTGTGTTCTCTAGAAATTATTTTGTTTGAAGATATATACAAAAGTATTTTATAAGATTGCCTCGTCACTACGCTCCTCGCAATGACATTATTCAAAAATGTATGGAACGTGGTGTTTAAAATCATTTTTGCGAGCAAAGCCCAAGACATTTTCTACTAATTTTTTATCAAACCCTAAGGCAATTATTTCTTCTTGAGATTTTTTTTCTTCAAAAGAAAAATACAACACTTTGTCTGCATCTGTATAAGAAAAACCAAATTCTCCTTCATCTGATTGATTTTCCCAAAGCCCTGCAGAAGGTTTTTTCTCGATAATTTCTTTCGGAACTCCCAAGCTTTTTGCCATTTCCCACACTTGTGTTTTGTATAACGATCGAATTGGTTCTATGTCCGATGCTTCGTCTCCAAAACGCGTAAAATAGCCCAAATAATGCTCACTTTTATTTTCTGTTCCAACAACTAACGCCCCCAAGCTTTTTGCCAAATCAAATAAATATATCATGCGCACTCTTGCCATCATATTGCCTCGGCGAATTGAAGTGTCATTGCGAGGAGCTTGCGACGCGGCAATCTCGTCATTTGTATCAGATTGCTTCGCTTCGTTCGCAATGACAGACCATAGCTTATCAACTCCTGATTGGATATCGCGGACAAACACATGATCTTTTGGAAGACCAGCAGACTCAACAACCAATTTTCCATGTTCAAGTGAAGCCGAACTTAATGTTCCATATGGCAAAAGTACTGCGTACACATTTTCTTTTCCCAATGCCTTTACTGCTAGACTAAGCGATACAGCGCTGTCCACACCACCAGACACTGCCAAAATAACTTTTTCAAATCCTGCACTACGCACTGTTGTGGCAATCCAATCCTGAATTTCTTGTGCTTTTTTTGTGTAATCTAAGTCAAACATATCCTAAAATTTCTAATTATTCTAATTTCTAATTGACCTAAATAATTCCTGAGTTCCAATTTCTAAAATTTGATTTATTGGTGCTTATTTAGAAATTAGGTTAATTAGGTGAATTAGGTTAATTTCACTGGTACAGCTTGTGCTCTTTAATATACTCCTCCACTGCTTTTGGGACAAGGCCAGAGATAGATGTACCAACATGCAGAAATTCCCGTATTCGCGTCGCGCTGTCATCGAGTGGTTCGTATGTTGGATCGGTAATAACAGAAGCATTTTTAGGAATATTATCCAAAGGCGAGCCCTTTCTGGTAACAATTAAAAATTGCACTTCTTTTTTTAAATCTTCCCAGTGTGACCATTTATGAAATGTTGGCAATTGATCCGACCCAACAATGAAAATAAATTCATGCTCTGGATATTTTTTTCGCAACTGCCTAACGACTTGTATTGTTTCTGTTGTCCCACCCAGCTCAACCGGCGTCATATCTACTTTAAAATTATTTTGGATGTCATTGCGAGGAGCCTCAGGCGACACGGCAATCTTATTTTTGTCATTCTGAGACATAGCCGAAGAATATATATCCTTCGCATTGCTCAGGATGACATCTGTAATTGAATCTATTGCCAATTCTGCCATTTTTTTTCTATCATTAGCTGCTGCAATAATTGGCCGCCACTGGTGCTGATTTTCTATACTTAACCACACTTCGTCTGCTTTACCCATTTTCAAAACTTCTTTCGCAACAGCCAAGTGACCATTGTGAATTGGATCAAATCTGCCGCCAAACACACCGATTCTCATTGAAGTATTGTACCTTTGTCATTCTGCCTTGTCCAGAATCATGCGAAACATATTAAGAATTATCTTTTACCAAAGCGTGTTCTAATATTCTGCTTTGCAGAGCCATAAAAAAACTCCCTATTGGGAGCATTATCGATCTCAACAATTTATGTTTTATTTTCTTCTCAACCATCTTCTTCTCCCATTACCATCTCCATTTCCATTGCCTTTTGTTGCATCAGCACTGGGTACTCTTCTCAGACCATGCTCTCTTGCAGTCTCTAGACCTTTATCGTGTTCTAAATGCCA
This sequence comes from Patescibacteria group bacterium, assembly GCA_035457005.1. Classification (GTDB taxonomy): domain Bacteria; phylum Patescibacteriota; class Microgenomatia; order Levybacterales; family UBA12049; genus DASQJJ01. Next base: position 43,334 of record DATICB010000001.1, on the reverse strand, counting down.
GGTGGAAATAGAATCAGTTGGATCAGTTTGACGCGCGCCGCTGTTTGCTTCCATTTGTCGTGCTAGTGCATGCGCATCTGGCCATCTCTGAAGATCTGCTACCTGTGCTTGTAGTCCTTTTATTTCTTCTGCATGCTGCCTCTCTACTTCTTCTTGTCTCCTCTGCTCTGCTAATCGATCGGCTAATCTTTGTTCGCCCTGTTGTCGTAATACTTCTGCAGTTTCTTCTGAAATTCCTATTGTTGAAGGCGTAACCACTATATCATGACTCTGACGTGGTAGTCCGGATGCAACAACTCTTACTGAGGATCTTCCATTTTGACCAAATGTTTCGCTCATAGTAAAACACATTTTAATCTATCTTACCTATTTTGTCAATACTTAAAATAGTCCTATAAAGAAGTTATTTCGGCCTAGTAAATTTTCCGTTTTTCCATACAAAAGAACATCTCTATAAAATAAAGAATAAAATATGTTAGACCGGTAATATGTCTTTTACCCAAAAGAGTAAAACCAATAAAAAACTCCCTTACGGGAGAATTGAAAAAATACACCATTGTACAATTAACGCTCGTGATGTCCATTTTGTCCATTTTGCCCGTTACCATTACTACCAACTCTCATTCTTTCCATTGCACCCAATGTCCCTTCCGCACCTCTTCTTTCTGCTGCTGTAATTTCTTCTTGTTGCTGTCTTCCTACTGGTATGCCAGCACGTACACCTTCCAGCATAAGACCTGCCCAAAGATTTCTTTGTGCTTCATCAGCATGCTGCGTTGCTAATTCATCAGCTGCTCTTACTCGCGAGCGCTCTGCTTCTAAAGCAGCTTTTACTCCAGCTCTTCGCTGTGCTCTTCTTTTTGCATTTGGATCTTGTTGTCCACCAAATAGACTCATAACAAGCATGTTACGAAAAAATTGTTTTTCTATCAATAGAACAAAATACTCCAAAGTAGATCAAGTTAATCTGAAAATTAGCATTATGCTTTTTACGGAGGAAAATTTTGAGCAGTTATACTTCGCTTCTGCCTTCCATAGCGCGCTGCAAAGTAATTTCGTCTGCATATTCCAAATCCGCACCAACCGGCAAACCTCTTCCAATTCTTGTTATAGCACCAGCAAAACCTAATGCTTTTAATTGTTTGGTAATATACATTGCTGTTGCCTCGCCTTCCATGGTAGGATTGGTAGCTAGAATTATTTCTTTAATATGAGTGTTCTCGTTCGAGCGAAGTCGAGAACTTTCCTCAAGACTTCTCGATTCGCTAGGCTTGCTCGAAGAAGAATTTTTTATCCTGTCGAATAACTTCCCCACATAAATCTCATCTGGCCCCAAATTATTGAGTGGATCAATTCTCCCGTGTAGCACGTGATAGATTCCTTTATAGGTTCCTGATTTTTCCAAAGCCAAGACATCCAAAGGCTGCTCGACAACACAAATTGTTGCGTGATCCCGAAGGCCATCCGAGCAAATTGAGCATGGGTCTGTTTCGTCAATTGACATGCAAATAGAGCACAATTTGGTGCCTGTTTTTAGCTCTGTTAGGCTTTTTGCAAAGGTATCCAATTCGCCTTGTGGGACATGCAGTAAATAAAACGTAAGCCGCTGAGCAGACTTTGGCCCAACGCCAGGCAGTTTTTCAAACGACTCAATAAGATTTTGTACTGCTCGTGGAATTTTCATAGGCTATTACAACAATGGATCGTTAGATGCGGTTGGATGTTTGAGTTCGTTTGCAATCAACGTACCTACAGACAATACTTCTAATTTAGAAAATTGCTTATCTTGCGCAACAGCAACTGTGTCGGTTACATACACTTTTTTAATTGCAGAATTTTGCAGCCTGTCCGGCGCGTCATGTGAAAAAACAGGATGTGTCGCAAAAACGTAAATCTCCTCTATTCCCTGTGCTGCCAACAAAGACGCGCCCATAATAATCGTTCCACCAGAGGAAATCATGTCATCAACCAAAATTGCACGTTTTTTCCCACGCAAGGACCCTTCTTCGATATCTGCAATAGAGATTGCACCAGATGATAAATCTCTAACTTTTTCCAAAACAGCATACGGCATGTCCTCTAGAAGTGTTGATAATTTTTTAATTCTGCCAATGCCTCCTGTGTCTGGAGATACTAAAACAGTGTCGGTATTATTCCATTTATGTTTTCTAATTTCTTCGGCAAAAAGAGGTAATGCAGATAAATGCCCAACAGGAATACTAAATAAATCAGGAATTCGACTAGAATGCATGTCCAAACTCACCATTCTATCTACTTTTAAACTTTCTAAAATGTGAATAACGACTTCCAAAGAAACAGCCTCTCCATCGCGAAAAACGTGATCTTGTCTCTGATACCCAAAATATGGAATGACTGCAGTCACAAATTCTGCACCAGACCGCTTGAGTGCATCAACAATAAAAAAAAGCTCCATGTAGTTGGTGTCTACTGGAGTTGATGCTGTCTGAATAACAGCTGTTGATTTCCCAACCACTTTGTCGTGAATGCGGATTCGCCTTTCTCCATCTGGGAAAACATGCACATCAATTAAAGACAGTGGAATATTCATGACTTTCACTACTTCCTCTGTCAACGCTCGACTTGCACTTCCTGAAAAAATCTTCATTTTCGCTTAATTGCCTCCTCCCATAAGCCCACCCAAACCGCCACCCATTTGTGCTAATTTTTTTGCTGCTATTTCTTGAGATTTTTTAATTGCTTCATTTAGACAATCTTTAATGTCATTGTCCGATCTTCCGTTACTCGAAATAGAAACAACTTTCTGATCTCCTGTCATAACAACAGTAACACCTGATTTTTCTACAGTAATTTGCTCGGCTTGCAGCGCTTTTTGAATTTGCATTGCCTGGTCGCGCATTTTCTTTAAATCTCCTAATTGTTGAAATGGATTAAACATAATCAGTAATTCACCTCCCCCGTTAGATAGCTTTGCATCTAACGGGGCTACGCTAGATGTCCAAAGGACTATCTAACTGTAGCAATCACTAAATGCATTGCTATTTTTTCAATTCTACCATTACCTTCAAATTTTTACCAGTTACCTCGCGAACAACTTGCTGGAGAATTTCTTTAATTTTTTGCTCTTCCAATTTTTCTTTATGAAATGCGTATGCGGTTGCAAAAACAATTGATTCATCAGTCCTAGATGCAATAGCACATCCTCGCAAGACTCCCGCAACAGAATGATTGTATGGTTTTACTTTATAAATAAGATTTTCCATAAGAACACTTGCGTCTTTTACGTCTTTTGGTAAATTTTCCTGGACATGAGTGCTCTCAGCTTTCTTTTTTTCTTCAGGCTTCACAGGATGCAGCACCTGATTTACCTTTATTATTTGCTCTTTTTTAAGCATGTCCTGCATAGTCAAACCTGACTTTTTACTATTATCATCCTGGCTTAAAGATTTTTCTTGAGATTCTGGAGTCGCTTGGTCTCCAGGAACAACGGACGATGAGCAATACTGCACAACTACCAATTCTAATGGCAAGCTTGCAATAACGGCATATTTTGTTTCTTGATACGCATCTTCCAAAAGAGGCAGCAAGAGCTGCAAATCGGTCAGTGAAAAGAATGAATCTGAATCAGCCTTACTTGCCAACTGCAAAAATTCCTCATGTAACGCAACCAACACTTGATATAAAAATAATTTAACATCAGTCCCTTCGTCCGATAAAGCCTGCAAAACAGCCAATGCTTCTTTCGCATTTTTTTTTGCAACATGCTGCAGAAATTTTTGAACAAACGATGTTATATGTGCTGTTTTAAATAGAGATTCAAATAATTCTTGTGTTATTTTTTTGCCTTGAGAAAGTGCGACCAATTCTTCCAAAATCTTTGTTGCATCACGATATCCACCATCACCCATTTCCGCAATTGCGTCCAAAACGCCTGGCTCAATACTCAATTTTTCACCTTTTACAATTCGGTTGAGCGCATGAACAAGCTCTTCTTTCGTTGCTTTTGCCAAACGTACATGAAAACAGCGAGAAATAATAGTTGCTGGCACTTTTTGCGGCTCTGTTGTGGCGAAAATAAAAACAACATGACTTGGTGGCTCTTCAATTGTTTTTAACAGCGCATTAAATGCCTCGGTTGTGAGCATGTGAACTTCGTCAATAATGTACACTTTCTTTTTTGCACTCGACGGTGCTAAATTAACTTTTTCCCGTAAATCGCGTATTTCATCAATGCCACGATTGGATGCACCATCAATTTCCAACACGTCAATGTTATTCCCATTGGTAATCGACACACACTGGTCGCATGTATTACACGGCTCAATGCCGTCGCGTTTTGTCGCGGTACAATTAAGCACTTTCGCAATAATGCGAGCGGTTGATGTCTTGCCCAAACCTTTTGGTCCGGTAAAAAGAAATGCGTGAGGGATCTCTTTCTGAGATAAAACAGCATAGAGAGTTTCGCGTAATTTGGGGCTGTCGAGCTCTGCGATTGTTTGTGATCGATATTTTCTATAGAAGACCATAAAGCTTTCCTAGAATACTACAAAAGCACACAATTGGAAATGGAACAAACTCTGTCTTTTCTATTCGTGGTGAACGCCCAAAAGATGCAACATACCATGGCTAACAAGCATGTCCATGCGATCGTCGACCAATTCATCAAATTGCGCTGCTTCTTTAATAAGATATGGATACGAAATAACAATATCGCCAAGGCGGAGTTTATCTGTTGGCAATACTGTTGGACTCCCCTCTGCCAAAGAAAAACTCAGAATGTTTCGCGTTTTATCCTCGCCTTTGTATTTTTTGGATAATTCGCGCATTTTGCGGTCGCCAATAATCGCAATACTTACCTCTACGGGGCCTGCAACATGCTGATCATACAACACTTTTTCAACAGCTCTTCGTATGCGACGGCGGTTAACTTTGTATCTGCTTTCGACAAATAACAAAACGCTTACATCATTCATTATATTGTTGCTTTGATGGACTTTTTCAGGAGTCGTGCTTTTCTATTATCTTGCTTTTTTTGTGCACGTGCGGCTGAAGGCTTTAGGTAAAATTGCAAACGCTTTGCTTGCTGAACGATACCTGCATCCATTACTTTTTTTGTAAATTTTCGAATGACTGCATCATCCGAATCACCTGGTTGTTTTACGACAATTACCATAAATTAAATAAACACCTCCTCCTATTGCATAGCTCCTTGGAGCATCCAATGGAACCACGCTAGATGGCCTCAGCCTATCTAACTGTGGCCCTTTGTTATGTAGCGTGGTTAATTATATCACAAAAATGTGGAAAAGTGACATGATTTTGTATAATTATAAACAAATTCATGTCATCCTGAGTGAAACGAAGGATCCTGTCTCGCTAAAAAAGCTATGTAAAACAAATTCCACAACACTTTTCCTTATACCATCTTTCCCATTGGTCCCATGAGGTGAACATGCAAATGGTCAATTTTTTGTGCCCCACCGCCATTAATTGAGATGCGAAAGCCTTTATCTGCTAGATCAAACTGACCAACAAGTTTCTGGGCAACTTCCCGAATCTTATTCCACAAAACAGCGTCACTAAGCTCTATGAAATCTTTATAGTGCTTTTTAGGAACAATAAGAAGATGAACAGGCTTAACAGGATGCGTGTCTGGAAAAACCATAATGTCTTCGTCTTCGTAAGTAAAGCTTTTGGGTTCAATATGACTCGCAATTTTGCAGAAAATACAGCTATCCATAGATTTTGTCATTGCGAGGAACGTAGTGACGAAGCAATCTTTTAAAGATCGCCACGTTGCCAGCAGGCAAACTCGCGATGACACTTATATCTTTTCCAAAACCGAAACAATCTGCTCTAAAGAAAGTTTTGTTGGTACCATTTTTGGGTTTTTTGGCGTGCCATTAAGAAGCATTTTATTGGAGACATGAAGAAACCACGTTGCCTCTGGATCCATTTTTTCGAGCTGATTATGCACAAGGCTTAAATTAACATTTGGAGTCACCCCTTCTTTAAATGGAACTGCTTTAATTCGCACATATCCTTTTCGCGGATCACGTCTGACAACCACAACATATCCCATTTTTTGCGCAAGCTTAATCACACTATCATTGATTGTCTCAATCGCAATTGCCTTTCCCCACTTCGTACTAAATTCTTTCCCTTTTGCAATTTCTTTTTCTGCCCAAACTCTGCTCTCAAATCGTTTGAGCATTGCATCCAAAATATCCATTCCCCAACTCACAAAATAGTCATCATCGTCAGGATGAAGTCCCTTCATTCCCTCTAAAATGCCATAGAGACTAAACTCGTGAATGTCAGATCCAGCGTCTGGCCAAAAAATTTCCTGAAAATGATCCAGCGCAACAATGTAGCTAACGATTCGCTCCATCGCAACAATTTTATCGTCTCTTTTTGTGTCCGATGTTGTTGCATGAAGATTGGGATTTTCGCGGGCAACATAGTCCCAACATCTACTTGTTGAACAGACATTGGTATCATAAATTTGATGATGATCTAAAGGAGTAAGCCCAGTATCGACGTGAATTATTTTTGTGTCATCAGATTCTACGACGACTTGTGTATCTGCTTCTTTTTCTTTTCGTAAAACGCGTGGGCTCCGATTACCTGCCGGGACAAATTCCACTTTTGCATTCTCCCATCCTGGCAAAAATCGCTTTAAAATCCAAACAGAACCAATTGCGTCCCAGTCAGGAGATGCGTGGGTAATAATAACGTGCATAATGCAATTATAGCAAATAGCCCAAGTCTTATGCGCTCTGGATTAAAAGGTAAACAAGTTGAAACTTGACAAACGAGTATAAGATTCGAGATTATGTATACATGGATCCCAAACAAAACAGCAATCAACCACTAGACCCCAAATTACAAGAAGTCTACGACCGTGTTATGGGGACAAATCTTTCCGCAACACCTTCTCAAACACCTACCTCACCATCACCGACAACACCAACGCAGGACCCTGCTTCTCAGACACCGCCTATTTCACCAGCAGAACCGACGCCAGTACCATCGCCTACTATGCCTTCCCCAACACCGGCAGACCCTATGCAAAGTCCAACAATGCCATCTGCACCAGAAATGCCGGCAGACAACCCCGTAACACCAGTAATGCCAACGCCGCCATCTACACCTCCCACAAGTCCCTCTATGGACACGCCCATAACACTCCCTGGTAATCCAATACCTGCTTCTGAGCCGACTCCTCCATCACCTATGACGCCAACAACAGATGATGCGCAAACAGCAACACCTACAACTCCAACGCCAACAAATGCTTCTCCTATGGATTCTATGAGTGCAACAATGAGCATGCCGCATATTGTTCCTCATGAAACAGAAACAATAAAAATAGGTAATGGCGGAAGTCCTGTTGCAGCTGCAAAAGTAAAAGGGAAAGGATTTTCTCCGCTGATTCTTATTTTTGGTGCTTTTGCTTTTTTAGTAGTCTATGCAGTGTTTTGGGTAAAATTCTTTGGGTATTCTCTCCCATTTCTTTCTCAATGAGCTCTTTTTAAACGGGTAATTACTTCTTCAACACTTATCAACTCACTATTTTCTTTACCCCGCTCTTTCCATTCAACACTGTCTCCTGTTTTGCCACTAATAACTAAACGAACCGGCATACCCATAAGGTCTGCATCTGCAAATTTTTCTCCAGCAGACGCATTACCGCGGTCATCATAAAATATCTCGACTCCTTCTTGCTCCAACGTTTTGTACAACATGCCTGCCTTATCATGTGCGTTAAGGGAGATGAGATGAACCGTATACGGTGCAATATTATGAGGCCAAATAAGCCCTTTTTCGTCGGCAAACTTCTCAACAATTACTCCCATAACTCGGGATGGGCCAATACCGTAACTTCCCATATAAATTGGCATTTTTTGACCTTTTTCATCTATGTAGGTAAACCCAAAGCTTTCGGAAAATTTTACATTGAGTGGAAAAATATTACCAACTTCTGCTGCTTTATACACTTCATATACTTCACCTGTTTCAGGATATTTGTCGCCTTCTTTGGCAGTCTTAAGATCGTAAAATGTCTCTGGTTCTGGTAAATCTCTTCCAAAATTAACATTCATTGAATGAAACCCTGTTTTGTTTGCTCCCATTTCAAAATTACGTCTTCCTTTCAGTGATTCATCCATAAATATTTTTACGTCTTTTGGTAAATTCAGAAGTCCCGCATACCCAACTTCTGCACCAGTAACTTTCTTTACTGTTTCTGCAGAAGCCAAAGTAAGCGAGCCGACTCCTGCAATTTTTTGCAATTTCTCCTCGTTCACGTCATATCCACCCCTGACTGTTGCCGCGATAATATGGTGATTTTCATCTTCAAAAAGAAGTGTTTTTGTTGTTTGCTCAACAGTAATTCCTATGTGTTTTGCCACCTCTTCTACTCCAATCATGCCAACACCTTCTATTTCGGCAAGTGGTTTTTCTTCCTCATCGTGCTGATCCATAGTTGGCGCCATACTTGGCGCAACCTCGCGATTAAAGGTAAGATTTTTGCTTTTTACATGGAAAATAATATCCTCCCCAGCATCACAGACAACCTGAAACTCATGCGAGTAATCTTTCGTAAAATCACCACCAGATGCTAAGGTAAGAAATAGTCCATGCTTAAGACCTAATTTTTCAAAAACTCGAAAATATACTTCTTTTACAATTTCGTAGTATCTTTTTAAATCCTCTTCGTTCATGTGGAATGAATACAAATCTTTCATACGAAATTCACGACACCTCAGTAGTCCTGATTTTGCACGAGGCTCGTTTCTAAATTTTGTTTGAATTTGATACACCGCAACTGGTAAATCTTTGTATGAATGGACAAATTCTTGCACAAGCGGTGTGACCATATCTTCGTGTGTTGGGCTCAGGACATATTCTGTATCGTTTTTTAGTCTGGCTTTTTCATTTGCAGGTGTTGTCTTCATGAGCACATCAACACTGTGGAATCGTTTTGTTTTTTCCCAGTGAGCAATTGGTGCCAATGAAGGCATAAAAAGCTCTGCAGAAATCGTATCCATCTCCTCACGAATAATCGCTTCTATTTTATTCAAAACTCGCAGTCCAAGAGGCAAAAACGTGTATACCCCTGCAATTTCCTTATGAATGTAGCCAGCCTGAGTAAGAAGACGTGAATTTTTTGACTGCAAATCTTTTGCAATTGTTTTTGTTGTCTTAAATGGTAACTGTGAATATTTCATAATGTAATCGTATCAAATTTTACAATAAAAAACTCGTCTTCATTAAACAGAAATCTGCTTAACAAGGACGAGGTAAATCGTGGTACCACCTTGCTTCGTAAATTCTTTCGAACTCACCTTTCACTTTTTACGAGAGTGGCTCGGATCTGCTCATCGCAGTCAGCGTGTTCTCTTTCCAAGAACAAATTGGGCGGGATACCCACAACGCGTTACAGTTATTATATACATAAAACGTTTTTTGTCAATGAAATCTGTCCTCATGGTAATCACCATTATCAATTTTTTGCCCCAATCGACGGAGTCTTAAAAAGGAATAAATGTCCAAACCTCTCCGCCGTGTTGCATCACCTAATTCTCCTATTCTTCTAGTAACACTATCCTGCGTTCGTGGAGAATCGGGTGCAACACCATACTCCTTAGGTTTGTTGGCCATTTATTTCTCCTTTGTCTTATGTCCACCAAATTCGTGTCTGAGGGCGGCAACCATTTTTGCAGCAAATGACTTTTGGATAATCAAACTTTTTTGTGATTTTTGTCTAAATTGTAATGAAGCTTCAATAATCTCAATTGGAACCCGTAGCTTTTTTGCCAATGCAATTGTCCATTTTGCTTCCCCATTTTCTTCTATAAATCCTGCCGTCTTGGCAAGTTGTGGATCTTTTACCAATGCATCTCTTGCGCAATCCATGAGGAACCCAGAAACAATTGTCTCTTTTGTCCAAAGATCTGCAACTTTTTCCAAATCCAACAAATACGGTCCCTTTTCCAAAACACCAAATCCCTCACCAATTGCTTGCATCATCCCGTACTCCACGCCGTTGTGAACCATTTTAATAAAATGTCCAACTCCGCCTTTCCCAAAATACGCATGACCTCCATGTGGTTTACTGAGTGTATCAAGAATTGGTTGGATTTTTTTATATCCTGTCTCTGATCCCCCTGCCATGAGAGGAAATCCATTGACTGGTGCCAGAATTCCCCCGCTTACACCAATTCCCAAAAAGTGAATCCCTTTTTTAGTAAATGCTTCGTACTGTTTTTGTGTATCCAAGTAAAAAGAATTTGCCCCATCAATAACCACATCACCTTTTTCTGCAGTAGTAAGAAGTTGCAAAAGAACCTGTTTGGTCGGTTCTCCATATTGAACCATTGACCAAAAAACATGAGGTTTATTTTTTAATAAAACAAAATCAGAAATATTTTTAACAAGGGAGATATTATTCGAACGAATGTGGGAACTTCCCTGCCGCGCCGGCAGGCTGGTCGCTTTGCTCAAAGCATATTGTTTGACAAATTCTTCTGAAACGTCTATCGACCTATTCCACGCCACAACATCGTGTCCGCCTTGCAATAATTTACTCACCATTCGGCCACCCATTTTCCCAAGTCCGAGAAAACCAATTAGCATATTTATTAAAACTACACACTTTTTTTCTCTAAAACAAGAGATAAAACTAGCTCAAAGCAGACAATAATTTTTCTTGATGTACTTTTTGCGAAACAACATCAATTGTTAATGCATTATTATTTTGACACATACTTTCAATGTAAAGACTTTGCAGATGAACAATATCTTTTATGCCATGCAATGACAAAATAAGTGTTATAAAATCTGACCGGACAAAAATTCTCTGCCAGACAATAGCAATGTGTGATTTTTGAATATCAAATAACGCTCTTTCTGCTTGATACTTCTGTGCAAAATTTGCCATAACAATAACTTGTTTTTCCGGTAAATGATTTGTTTTTTGACAAATTGTACAAATAATTGGATTCATATTTTTTCACCTCCCCTGTTAGATAGCTTCGCATCTAACAGGGTCACGTTGAATGCTCAAAGAGCTATCCAACCGTGACACATGTAAACACAAAACTACATGGTATCCCACTAAAAAACCTCCCGTGCTGGGAGGTCTACAACATGAGTACGCAAAATCTCCCAGCAAAAATCTAGGAGGTTTTGTTGGGCGAATAATTATTAGTAACTAAAACGCGATCATTCATAATTTTATAGTAGCTATTTGTCTTACAAAAATCAAGATTACGAAATTACTCTATCCATTTTCTTCCGTCTTTTTCGATCAGTGCATCTGCTGCATCAGGACGAGCAGAACCAACCGCGTATGACGTAATTTTCTCGCCTGATTTTTCCCATCCTTTGATAATTTTTTCAATAAATGTCCATGATGCCTCTAATTCGTCTGACCGATTAAATAGCATTTGATCTCCTGTCATAATATCTGTAAGAATTTTTTCGTATGCATCAGACCCTTTTGTTCCGAATGACTCATTGTAGGTAAAATGCATATCTACCGGTTGCAACGACAAGTGCGTACTTGGTGTTTTCGCAATAATTTTAAGTGAAATTCCTTCATTTGGCTGTATGCGAATAGTCAACACATTTCCCTCTTCTGGACAACCAATTTCTTTAAAGAGAATGTGGCACGTTTGTTTAAAAACAATATGAATTTGCACACTATTGTCTCCCATCGCTTTTCCTGCTCTCACATAAAACGGTATATGAGCAAATCTTTCTGAATTAACAAAAAATTTCATTGCAACAAATGTTTCGGTTGAAGAATTTGATGCAACATTCTTTTCATCAAGATACCCCTTGTATTGTCCTCTCACAACTCGCGATGCAACTTCGTCTGGCTCGATACAGCTAATATTTTTTATTGCTTGTGACCTGGCATCTCGGACACCTTCTCTAGAAAAACTTCGCGGCATTTCCATTGCAACAGCAGCAATAAGTTGCATAAGATGATTTTGTCCAACGTCCCGAAGCATGCCGACGCCATCGAAAAACTTTCCCCGCGTCCCTATTCCTTTTTTCTCATTCCAGGTAATTTGTACATGATCAATATATTCTTTATTCCAGATAGGATCAAAAATACCATTAGCAAAACGGAAAACAAGTAAGTTTTGCAATGTCTCTTTTCCCAAATAATGGTCGACTCGAAAGATCTGTCTTTCTTCAAAATTTTTTGCTAATTTTTCATCCAATGCTTTTGCTGTTTGTAAATCTTTTCCAAACGGTTTTTCAATGGCAATTCGCGTCCATTTACTACTGCCTTGCCCACATCCTTCTGAAAGCCTAGAACTGACTAAGTTATCTAAAATAGCATCATAATTATTTGGCGGTGTTGCTAAGTAAAAAATGCGAGTGACACATGCGCCCATTTGTTTGTCTATTTTTTGTAATTTTTCAACAAGTTGCATGTAACCATTTGCTTCATCAAAAAATCCTTGTTGATATTGCAAATGCTTGGCAAAATCAGTCCATAAAGAATCGAGAGCAAATTCTGGAAAAAATGCAGCGAAGTCTGTGTCTGTTATTTCACGTCTCCCAAAACCAAATATGTAAAAATTTTCCGGCAACTTTTTTTTCTTAAATAATGTAAACAGTGAAGGAATTAATTTATTTTTTGCTAGATCCCCTGTTGCTCCAAAAAGAATAAAAATAAACGGCGAATCCATAATGATATTCTACTGCATCTTTGCAGAGAAACAAGAACTTTTCTTCGCTAAATCTCTTGATCGGTAATAATAATAGTATTATTTGAAGCTTGCTGGGTAAAAAAACGTGCAGGTATTTCTTCCAAAGACCCCTCGTCGAACATTTTCTGTAATGCTTTTTTCTTCTCCTTACCAAAAAGCAAAACAATAAAATAATCAATAAGTGATAACCCTGCAAATGTCATGCCAATTCTTTCTTTATAGTCTGATTTTGTGTCATTAAGTTCCCCAACAAATAATTGTTTTTTTCCTTCTGCAAACATTGGGTCAATAAAATCTTTTCTATTGGGAATAATACTTGATGTATGACCATCTGCCCCAACTCCCATTATCGCAACACTTTTTGGGAAATGAAAAAATAAATCGCGTGTTGTTTTATCGTACGCCTTTGCTGTTTTTTCTCGGGAAAAATTTTTATTCAAGATCGGGTAAAAAGGAATAGTGGCAGATGACAAATAATGTAAAAATCCCGTCTCTTTTATCATCAGCTCATTACTTTTTTCGTGAAATTTTTTCCCATATCTTTCGTCTATTAATCCAACAGCAGCAGGGTGGATAATTTTTTCATTTGCAAGTTGTGTATACAAACTTTTTGGTGTTGCGCCACCTGAGAGAAACAAAACTGTTTTTCTATCCACTTTTTCGTACAAAATATCCTTTGCTTTTTCCACTGCGTTATGGAAATCTGAAATTTGAAGAATTTTCATATATACTGTTTTCTCACTCCACAGGTTTTATTTAGGAAGAATTGATCCTCCTGTTGCTATGCGGATAATATCGTGTAATGTAATTAATGCAATGAGTGCTAAGAGAAATGCCATACCAATAGCATGCGCGTACCCTTCGTATTTTGGCGAAATTTTCCGTCTAAAAATTGCCTCATACACAATAAAGAAAAGTCTTCCTCCATCAAGTGCGGGAATTGGCAATACATTAAGAATTGCTAAATTTAAAGAGAGAAGCGCAACAAGAGAAAGCGTTGCATTTGCACCCATCTGCACAAATTGTCCAGTAATTTGCGCTATACCAACGGGTCCTGCCAGTCCTTGTGGAATCTGTCCTTTTGTGAATAATTGCGCCAAGAGTTGTCCTAATCCCGCAAGAATAAGCCATGATTGCGATAATGCTTCTCTCAGCCCAACATATGGCCAGAGGTACCAAGCAAAACGTCTTACGACAACATTGCTGCCAACCGCAATACCCATTGCTCCTTGATTTGCTGGATAATGCACACGAGGTGTCACGAAAATTGTTTTGACGTTATTGTCTTTTGTTTTAACAACCAAACTAATCTGTTTGCCTTGATGTGTTTTGGTGTAGGAAATAAGTTGATCTGGTGATGCTAATTTCTGATTATCTACCTGCAACACGATATCCCCTTGCCTAAGTCCTGCTTTTTCAGCAGGTGTATTGTGCACAACCTCTGCAACAACAACATCCTTTCCTGCAGCTGGTATTCCCTGTGCACCAACCAAGTACGTTAACAAAACAGTTGCAAGCGCAAAATTCATAAAAACGCCAGCAAATACAATAACAAACCGTTTCCAAACAGGTTGTGCAAAAAATGCCCGCTTCGCATCTTTTTGTGAGATTTGCAATTTGGGGTTTGAGATTTTTATACTTCCCCCACCAGCTTCGTCTTCTCCATATAATTTTACAAACCCACCAATTGGCAACCAATTCAGTGAATAGATAGTTTCACCAATTTTTTTGCCCCATGCTCTTGGAGGAAATCCAAATCCAAATTCTTCTACTTTTACACCAAAAAATTTTGCAGTAAGAAAATGTCCCAGCTCATGTACCAAAACCAAAACCGTGAGGACAAGAAGAAAAGAAATAATAGTCAGGAGCATAGAGCATTGTGCAGAGAGCATAGAGCTCTGAGCAATATTTTATATTCTAATTGAAATAACTACTAGAGTAAAGTTTTTCGAAAAGATCTGATTTTTCGTGCAAGAATATCTGCTTTTTCATAAAGTACTTCTTTATCTTTTGAACAAATATATTTTTGATCTTCAGCTATTTGCAAATGAGCAATTGTTTCGTAAAGTGATTTTACTGAAATATCAAGATAGTGCGCAAAATCTTTTGAACTAGAACTTGCAGAGCCCTCGGCAATATTTGCTCCAATAGAATTTACAGCTCTGCGAAGTTGATTTGTTAAACTAAACATTTCACCTTTTGGAAATTTTTTAGTGAGAAAATAAATATCTTTGGAGAATTCACGAGCATCTTGCCAAATAGTTAATGTTTCAAATCTAAACATGTACTCTGTGCCCCATGCTCTTTGCTCTAAGCTTTATATCTGTAGGAGTTCTTCTTCTTTTTGTTTGCCCAATGTTTCAACAGATGCCATAAATTTATCGGTTACTGCTTGCACTTCTTTTTCCAATCTTCGTAATTCATCTTCTGAAAGACTGGCATTTTTCTTCAAATTATTCATTGCATCTTGTCGAGATTGTCGAAGAAGAATTTTGCCGTTTTCCAATTTTTGACGCATTAAATGAATCAACTCTTGTCGTCTTTCTGTCGATAATGGTGGCAAGGTAATACGAATAAGCGTACTATCAATCACCGGACTTACTCCTATATTTGCTTCTTGAATACCTTTTTCTATTTCATGAATTGTCGCATGATCAAACGGTGTAATGACAAGTGTTTGCGTATCTGTTGCAGCAACTGTTGCTAGCTCAATAACTTTTAATTTTGCCGACCCTGCATACGCATTAATAACAATATTTTCAACAAGACTAGGTACTGCGCGACCCGTACGAATCGTTGCTAAATCATGTTTGAGAAGTTCCAAAACTTTCTGCATTTGTGAAGAGGCTTCTTGTGGGATAGGATCCATAAATATATTATATAGCAAATCTGTCAAATTTCTTAACGACAATATTTTCTCCTGTTTTGTGAATTGCTTCTTTTACCATTTTTTCAATCGTCATTGATGGATCTTTAATAAATTCTTGTTTGAGCAAATCCTCTACATCTTTTGGATCCATTGCTGCAATTTGCATAGCAATTTCGTGGGCTAAATGCTTAAATTCATCTGTTTTAGCAACAAAATCTGTTTCACACAAAAGCATTACCATAACGCCAATTTTGCCACCACCATGAACATAGGTCTCAACAATTCCCTGTCCTGTCTCGCGGTCTGCTTTTTTTGCTGCTGTTTTTTCTGCTTGCTCTTTTAAGACTTTTAATGCTTTCTCGTAGTCACCATTTGCGTCTTCCAAAGCTTGTCGACATTGAGAAATAGAAATGCCTGTTTCTTCGCGAAGTTTTTTAAGAAGTGTTAAATCAAGTACCATAACCTGAAAATTTCTAATTTCTAATTTCTAATTTCTAAAAATATTTAGGTTAATTAGGTCAATTAGATAATTAGGTTAATTTATTTTATCCTTTCTTTTCTTTTTTTCCTCCAGAGGAGGATTTTGCTTTTTTAGCAGATTTCTCTTTTTTCTCTAAATTCTGCTCTGTAGAACTTTCCTTTTCCTCTTTTTTCTCTTTTGTTTCTTGAGATTTGGGATTTAAGCCTTCTGATTTTGCACTTACTCCTGTTTTTCCCTCTACCCATGCACTAAAAATATAGCCAATAAGAAGCTTAAGACTTCCAACTGCATCATCATTGGCTGGAATAACGTAATCAATTAAATCTGGATCTGCATTCGTGTCAACAATACCCACAACAGGAATTCCCATTCTGTTTGCTTCTTTTACCGCCAAATCTTCTGTGTGTGTATCAATAACAAAAAGTGCTGCTGGCATTTTTTTCATATCCACAATGCCGCCATAATATGCTTCTAATTTTTGCATTTCTTTTTCAAAAAGAACCAATTCTCGTTTGGTGTATTTTTGTTTCCACTCATCGCTATGCAATTTTTCTTTGATTTCTTTTAATCTTTCATAGTTTTGAGAAATTGCTACTGTATTGGTCAGTGTTCCACCCATCCACCTTTTGGTAACAGTAAACATGCTTTTTCTTACTTCTTCCGGAAGTCCTGCAAGAGTTTCTTCGATCAGGGGAATTGCCTGTCTTTTTGTACCCACAACAAGAAGAGTACTTTCAGGAGTTTGTGCTGTTTTCAAAAGAAAAGATGCTGCTTCTTCCAAACCTTCTTTTGTTTTCCCAAGATCAATAATTTGAATATTGTCTCTTTGTTCAAAAACAAATTCCCGCGCTTTTGGGTTTTGTCTGGTAACCTGGTGGCCAAAATGACAACCGGCTTCAAGAAGTTCTTCGAGTGTAATTGATTTCATACAATGATAATCCTTTGTTCACCTATCTAGCTTGAAGTTTCAAGGATTATGTTGCTAGATATGTTTGCTTGCCCTTCCATAGCTTTAGCGACGAAGGGATAGAAGTATTATACCAGGCTCGTTAGAGAAAAACAAGAACCTTACTCTTCTTGTTCTGGATTCCGCTCCCACTGCCTTTCTTGCTTAAGGTCGATACGCCCACTACGGAACCTTCCTCTTTTAATTACATTTCCCTCTTCGTCTAGCTCTTCCTTGGGTTTACCATGTGGCCTCCTGTAGCGCCTTCCATTTCCTGTCCTAGCCTGTCCTTTTGTCATGGAGCGATTATAGCCATTGAATAACTTTTTCGTCAAGAAGAATGTGAAAACATTATTTCTTATCTTTATACGACTTTTTTAATTCGTTTGAAGATTTATTTCTGTTTTCCTGTAGATCTAGGCGGTGGAAGACTTGTTGCTGCTCTCCTAGCTTCTTGTTGTTGTTTTGGAGTCAATCGTCTTGGTGTTGGTGCAGGGCGAGCAGGTTCTGGAGTGGATGGTTCCACACCATAATCATCCCAATGCTGTGGGCTACCTGTATAATCGTCTCCGAACTTTTGTTCTGCCATAAGGAGATATTTTACAGTATTTATTTACAATTGACAAGCACAAAGTTATGCAACACCCATCCACATTGAATTTTTTAGAAAATACTCTATACTGCTGGGTTAGCTATGGCAGATCGGCTTCCCACAAAACAACCACGAGCACCTTTTAGACTACTTGAATCACAACCAGTGTTTTATTCCCAGTTAGCAGCAGATATTGGAAAAGCAGAAAAAAGTGTTGATCTTGCATTTTTTGTTTTTGAGTCCGACAAAACAACACAACCCATTTTTAGAGAAATCGAAGAAGCAGCAAGACGAAATGTGCACGTGCGAATTGTTGTTGATCATATTGGCAATATTCATGCTCCATTTGCGTCCAGACGCGAATTTCGCAGACTCACTAAGTTACAAAAAGAAGGGCTGAAAATAGAAGTCAAACACGCGCGTCAGAAAAAAGACAGTCTTAATCCCTTAAGACGAGACCATAAAAAAATTGTTGCTATAGATGCCGGGACAAACCAAGAAGTTGGCTATATTGGTGGTAGCAATGTGTCAGGAAGATTTCTCAAGTGGCGGGATTATATAATGCGCACCACTGGACAGCCAGTAGAAGTGCTTGCTGCGGATTTTCAAAAAACATGGGAAGGTACAAATAATGGATCTTCGCATTATGTCCTTGATGCAAAAGATGGTACAGAAATGCTATTCGACAGCAAAAAAACAGATACTATTATTGACCGTGTTATCAAAGAAATAGGCAATGCAAAAGAAAGAATTTGGATGGAAACATCGTATCTTGATTCACACCGTGTTAAAGATGCGCTTATTCTGGCCAAAAAACAAAACCCCAATCTTGATGTTCGCCTTCTTATTCCTGATTATAAAACGTCTAACGATTTTCGATTTCGATATTTTCCCAATCACTGGACAAGACCATTTATTAATGCAGGAATAGATGTGCGTGAATACACCAACTCCAAACATTTTACCCATGCCAAGACGCTGCTTATTGATGATTTGGCACTCACTGGCTCTTCGAATTTTGTTGATGACATGGTTGTTGGTGGAGATGCAGAAGTAGTGCTGCTTTCCAAAAATCCGCAGTATCGTAGGCTACTTCAAGAGTGGTTTCTGGGTGGCTGGGAGCATGCAACTCCATATAAATAGAGTTCTACTCTTCTTCTCGTCTTCCACCCTGTTCGGGATCATGTGCGCGACTTTTCTCCACTCTTTGCTGATGTTTCTTTCTCTTTGAGGTGGGTCTTCCCAAAATTGCTCGAGTCTCAACGGGCCCAGCATGAACATTTGGTTCAGCAATTCCTCTTCTTACTCTATGTGTTCCATTTGGTCTCCATCTCATGGAAAATACTATACATGAATTTTTCTAAACCCGTCAAGAAGAGTTTTTATGGCACTGGATATTTGGTAATAAACTGTTTAATTTCTTGCGCAATTTTTGCCAAATTTTTATTTTCTGCAATTGCCAATCGATACTTTTTCATTTGCTCTGTCCGTTCATCTTTATTGTCTGACAAAACAAATCCATTCACTTCACGAAGTGCTCTATCCATCCAATCAGCAATTTTTTCCATTTGAATTTCTTTTAATCCTCGTGTAGTCAATGCGGGTGTTCCCATGCGAATACCAGACGTGTACATTGGCGGCATTGGGTCATATGGCACCAAATTATAATTCAAAATAATTCCCGCTGCCTCAAGTGCCTCTGCTGCGATTTTCCCACTCATTTTCTTATTTTGTAAATCTACCAAAACCAAATGATTGTCCGTTCCGCCAGACACTACCTCGTACCCTCTTGCCATCAGTCCATCTGCAAGAGCCCGGGCATTTTTAACAATTTGCTCTGCATATTTTTTAAATGCAGGAGTTGCCGCTTCTTTGAGAGCAACTGCTATTGCTGCAGTCTGATTATCGTGTGGGCCACCCTGAAGACCTGGGAAAACAGCAGTGTTGAGTCGTCTTGGCCATTCAGCATCTTTCTTAATGCCTCTGTCCGTAATCATAATCATCGCACCCCGCGGACCCCTGAGTGTCTTATGTGTTGTTGTCATAACAACATCAGTATAGGGAACAGGAGAAGGATGCACCCCGCCAATAACCAAGCCAGTAATATGACTCATGTCTGCCATAAGAAAACATCCAACTTTATCGGCAATTTTTCGAAATCTTGCCCAATCAATAATTCGTGAATATGCGGTAAATCCACAAATAAGAAGATCTGGCTTTTCTGCCAAAACCTGCCTTTCTACTTCGTCATAATCCAATTGTCGAGTTTTTTTATTGACTGTGTAATGAGCTGTTTTATAGAATGTTCCAGAAAATCCAACGACTTCCAGCCCATGGGTAATGTGTCCTCCATGAGCCAGGGCTAGTCCCATCAGTTTTTGTCCAGGCTTAAGAATAGACATATAGATTGCTGCATTCGCAGGACTGCCAGAATAGGGCTGGACATTAACATATGGTACGCCAAATAATTTTTTGGCGCGTTCTTGAGCAATCTCTTCGACACTATCTATGACTTCATTGCCTTGATAATATCTTTTGCGTGGATATCCTTCTGAATATTTATTGGTAAGTACAGATCCTAATGTTTCCATAACAGCTCGAGATGTATAATTTTCCGAGGGAATCATTTCCAAAACATCTTTTTGTCTTTTTTCCTCGTCCTTAATAAGCTCGTAAATCTGCGAGTCTGTCTTTTTAAGCGCACTCATGAGACTCACTATAGAAGAGTTTGAAAAGTGAAACAAGTAGCAATTTCCACAACAAAATAGAACAAAAGAAAACACAAATTATTTCAATCGGCAGTTCGCAGTGACTGCATGAAAAATGGTCTTTCTTTGTCGCCTTGCAGTTTTGTGCATGAGCAATGAGTGAGCGATTCAGGGGGATTCCGACAAATTGTCGGAAGGGGTGAAATCCCCCGAAGAACGAGTAAATGGCGAAAGCACAAAACAAGATTGCGACGAAAACCTTTGGTTCTTTCGGTTATGAAAGAACCAAAAAGATTGACAAAGAGTTTTGGTATCTTTTGCCGGTGCAAAAGTACAAGAAAATGTAAAGAATAAGATCCTTTCGCTTTGCTCAGGACGACATCAACAACTTTATACCCCACTCCTGTGTTCGTTAGCGACAACACTTGATGCAGCAGAAATACCCACATGATTATGTCCTAACTTTTTCACTCTTTCGCGCAGTTGATATATAGACAAAGACTGCTGATCAGCTAACGCTAGTCCTGCAATGGCTCTATTTTCCCGGATTGCGCTTACATTACTCCTCACTGCGTCATTGAGCACAATGTAATTTACTTTTCCCTCAACTGCCCGCACAATACCATCTGGCCCCAATCTTTTTTTTGCAATCTCTGGGCTCATGTATGCTTCAATCAACTGCGTTGCAGCACTGGCTGATCCATGATACGGAATAACTGGCTCTTCTTTGCCGTTGCGCGCTTTTAATGCATACAATCCCTGTGTGCTTTCGAATCCGCCGATACCACGTTTATTCAAAGAAATAACATCCAAAAGTGGTAGCAGCGCACCAATGGTTGTCCCAGTCCCACCTTCCAAACCAATAATGCAGTCATTAAACAGTGGATCTAGGTAGAGTTGATACAGAAGTTCTATTGAATTTGCTGCACCGCCTGCAGTAAGGGACGTACAATTTTCTCCTCCACCATGACCTACTAAAAACATGTGTACCTGTGCTTCTTTTTTTAGACGAACAGCCTGCTCGTAATCAGTCACCGGCCCAACACACAAAAGAAAATTCGGGCCCGTTGCTTTTCGAATTGCTTTTGCTGTTTCAATAATTCGTATATCTGGATTGGTTGTATAAATTCTTGCAGCATGTCCGCCAAGCAGAGCAAATTTCTTCACATCTCTGGCGATACTAACAGGATTGTCACAGCCAACTGCAATCCCGATTTGGGAAATTACCTGCTTTTCAATGTCTTTTGGCAAACCAAAGCCGATAATTGCTTTTTTTGCTTGTTTAAAAAGCTGGAGTTGTCTTGCAAAATTTCCTGCAAACACGCCGTTTCTTGGAATCCATGCCCGCATAAAAGACATTGCTGCTGTCACAATACTGTCGCGACTCCCTGTTGTTGGCGGCATACCGCCGTATGAATACAAACTCGAAACCACGCCATCTGGTCCTCTCATCAAAAGTCCTTTTGCAGCTTGTTTTCTGCTTAAAATACCTCCGCTCGATAATCTTTTGTATCCTAATTCTTTTGTTGCAATTGCTGTACTTGCTCCATGAATAATTTTATGCACGCCTTTCTCATCTGTTTTGACAAACATTCCCAACACTTCTTCCAAAACAGAAGATCTGGTACTGCTTCGCGATACATGCTGTATTTTTCCAGACAACAAATCGCGTACGTGTTGGTGCATATCTGCTGAGTGCATATCTAAATACTCAGCTGCTCGTGCAGCCAAGACAATTTCCATCGCCTTTGGCCCCATTTGATACAAAAGAGGATTGCCAGTGTCACTGACTGCAAGTCTTATAGCTCGTTTTTTCCCTTTATCAGGCACTGTTTTTAAATCTACTTCTGTGAGAAGAACAAGTCCCATTGATGCAGATTTTGGATCAACAGTATATTCCCTTACTGCGCCATTGTAGTGCAATACCTCAGTAAATGGCGCATAAGTACTTACTTCCAATTTGACATTTGGTTTTGTTGCTCGAGCTAAACCTGCTGAACGGGCTTTTTCCAAAGATTCCATGCTAAAGGCAAATTGTAATGCGTTTCTTTTTGCTATTTCTTCTTTTCTGATTCTATTTGTTTGAAATACTGACGGCTCTTGCAGTTGGAAAATAGGCTCAGCTAAGCTTGGAGGGTTTTTTACTAAATCCAAAAGCGCACTTTTTCGAGGACTATAACTATCTTTTTCACTATCCGTCATTTGGGCAAATGTTTTTTTCGCTCCTTTTGGAATAAAAATTGCATCAAATCCAAATCCATTACTGCCTAACGGCGAGGCAGCAACAGTGCCAGACACTTTTCCTACCCACATATACACTTCGCGTCCGTCAAAAAGCGCAATACCAACTACAACAATCGCTTCCCTTTTATGCGTTGTGTCAAACATGCGACAAATTGCTGCAAGCTTGGCACGCGAGCTTGTTTCGTTGTCTGCATACGGCCCAATCATGTTGTCCAACTCTGGAAGCGTAAAACTTGTGTCCTCAACAAAAATTGGTCCTCCATGAATTGCATAGGCTGTTTTTGCTTTTTCAGAAAGAACTTTGAGCGGATCGCTGTCCTGAATTTCTGGCACCTTTAAATCAATTCCTTCCACAGGCTTTTTTAATATTCTTTGGTATTCACGCAGTTTATTTTGATTTCGTGTCGCAAAAAGGAGCGTTGGTGGAATTTTAACAGGAGAAACAATATGATTAATCACTCTCGGCAGTGCACTCTCTCCAAATCGTTGATACATAATACCAGTAGGTATTGTACTGAAACTGTGAAAATTGTAAAGAGGCGAGATGGGTAAAAATTACCAATGTCTTCGTCGTCTTGCTATTTGTCGATGTACTTCATCCCACTCTTGTCTGTTCCTTGCTGCTTCGTACGCACGGATCGTTTCAATTGAAGGAACCATCGGCTCTACTGGCCTGACTCGTTCTGCCTGGCCATTCCGATTAAATTGAAATTGCCTGCGGAGTCCTTTTGTAGCAGCGACAACTTCTTCCCACGTCATTTCTCCTCGTTCCATACTCCCTCTAAAAATGGGGATCATATCTCTGACGAATTGTCTGTTTTCCCTAAATTCAGGTGTTTCTGTAATGTTTGACACAGCAACAGCTTACTTTATTGACAAACCTTTTTCAGTTCCCTGCGGAACAGAATAAATAGCGCTTGACAACTTATACTACAGGTTATATAATTTATTATGGAGAGTGACAATCAGGATATTCTCGCAATTCTTCAATCCTCCTTTCTTTTTCGCGGCCTCGATAAGGAAAAACTGCAAAAATTAGCTCAAAAAGCAAGAATACAAGCCTTTCATGCAGGGTATCATCTGATCCATGAAGATGAAATAAATGACAAGATTTTCCTTATTCTCAATGGAACAGTTAAAATATATAAGACTACGGAAAAAGGTAACGAAATTTTCCTGGCATATGAAAGAAAAGATAATTATCTGGGTATTATGGATTTGGATAGAAAACCAGCAAGCGCAACTATTGAAACATTGCATCTTTCGCATATGCTGATACTTTACAAAAAAGATATGCTCTCCCTACTGCAAGACAATCCACAGCTTTGGAAGAATATGTATGAAATTATTCTTGCCAAACTAAGGGAATTTAATCACTTGCAAGGCCTTCGTCTTGGCAATAATCTTTACGACAGGACATATCACATCCTGCAATTTCTTTCCCGGCTTTCAGAAAATAATATCCTGCTTTTTTCTCACGAAACGATTGCTCAAATTGTTGGCGCAACTCGACCCCGGGTGACTGAAGTTTTACATATACTGCAAAAGGAGAAAAAAATTATCATATCTCCTAAGAGGATCGTGCTTCTTTAAGAATGTGTTCTCTGTAGAACAATTCCTGCGTTCTTTTCAGAACTATCTTCTCGTTCTGCTCAGAACAGACACCTTACCTCTATTTTTTTACAATACACACCATGACAAAAATAAGAGAGGGTCTTTTCCACAGATCTCACCGAATTCCAGAGACAGAAATTGATGAAGCAAAAAAGTATACATCAACAAGAACAGAGGTGCTAGACCAGCTACAAAGCCAAGCAGCACAGGGTATTATACGTCTCCATCGTGGCGATGGGAGGCGCGCAAGAGAACGCGTGCTGCAAAAAGGTAGAGAATATAACAGCGCACGGAGAGAGCTTCTTCACCATGAGCTTGCAACACACTATCGAGTCATGGTTTCAGGAAGCGCACGCATTAATCCGAATTCACCGGAATACCAATTTACCACAGAACTCACTCATGAATTAGTAAAAGAACTTGGTGTTGATATTATCAATGGCGCAGGACCGGGTATTATGGGTGCCGCAGCACTTGGCGCACGACGTGCTCGAGAGGATGCGCTACCAGGCAATATTAATTCAAGAACTTTGGGCGTTAGCATTAGGCTTCCCTACGAAGAAGCAGCAGATCCTAACCTCGACAGTTACCACGAGCACACTGAATACACAACAAGAATTCAGGAAATGATTGATATGTCCCATGCAGCATACTTTGGTCCTGGTGGTATTGGCACAGCACTTGAATTGATTATGGTTATGCAGCTAAAGCAATCACATCATCTAGAACCAGAATATCCTATTATTGTTCATCCTTTTTGGAAAAAAACCATTGAAGATTTTCACAAAATGATGTATGAAGAACGTATTAAACAAGGAGTAGACCCATTGATACGGTTTGATGATCTGCAAGTGCGCTATGCAGCAACAGTCCCCGAGATAGTAGGGATAATTCGGCAAGGATATGAATATTGGGACAAGACAATTGGCCAACATACACGAAGGAGATGACAACGAGAATTCACGATATTCCTCCTGGTACAACAATCAACGGTATTCCTGCAACAAGGGAACATGTGCTTCACGATGCGCATCGCCCAACGACTGTAACGCTTCGGCGAGGAAAACACAGCAAAACAATTACCAACAACCCATCGGTTCGTCAAACACATGGATCGGCAGATATTGATGGAGCAGTAATAACGCCCTGGGACGGATTAGTACGTATCCCTTTTGGGAATTTTCATTTACAAATAGCTAATGAATAAAAAAGCTACAAAAAAATTTATTCCTATTTCTTGGCAAAGATATGAAAAAGATGCAATTTCTCTTGCAAAAAAAATTCGCGATGAATATGGAAGAATAGATGAAATCATTGCGATTGCCAGAGGAGGTATTGTTTTAAGTCGAATTCTTTCAGACATCCTTGACGCAAGAATTTCCTTTATTACTATTGAGTCATATAAAAATTTTGACCAACAAAAAACTCCGGTAATTACGCACCTGCTTTCTAAGAAATTTACCAATGAAAAAATCCTTTTAGTTGACGAATTAGCTGATTCCGGCGCAACATTTCTCCGTGCAACTGCGTATCTCAAAGAATCAAACGTAATGTCGTTTATCACTGCCTCTTTGTACATAAAACCACGGACAAAATATGTTCCTCATTTTTATGAGGAACAATTAAATGGGTGGATCATCTTGCCATATGAATTAAGAGAAACAAAAGCAGCATTTATAGAAAAATTCGGATTACAAGAAGCAAAGAAAAAATTAAGACAACTTGGTATAGTAGACTGGTCAACTATATGAGCGAAAGAAAAACATCAAGAGCCAAAACTATTGCACGCGAGCGTTTTAACGTAGGGCTTCAGCAGGAAATTGGCAGAGCCGAGCAACAGAGATATTATGAGCAATTGGTCGAAAGCAAAACGTTTCTGGAAAATCGTTTGCAAGAAAAAATTGGCAGAAAAACACTCGATGGTTGGATTGTGTGTGGGTCAGGGTTAGCAGGACTTGCAGATTCACCAGACATAACCATTCACGACAAAATCCCCATGGAGCAAATCCCCCATTGGTTTGTCCCGACAGCGCCAGGACATGGAAAAGAGTTGGTGATTGCCGATATTGGTGGTCAGGAAGTTGGCATTATGACCGGAAGGGCCCATATGTACGATACCGATTATTCTCCGCAACAATTAAAGATGATCACCGCTCCCCTTCGCGTTGCCAAAGGCTTGGGAATTAACTGGCTCGTCACAACCAATGCAGCAGGCGCATTGGATAATGGCAATGTTCATGTTGGCGATGTTGTGGTGGATGTTGACTATGTCAATCAAAACGGCGTCAATCCACTGATTGGACCAAATGATGATAGACTTGGACAACGATTCCCCGGAAAAGCAGACACTGCAGATCCGCACCTATTTGCACTACTCGAAGACACAATTCCCGCCAACAATCTGCATCTTGGCATCTATACGATGGCAATCAATGCGCCGCTCTACGAGGGCAGAGGCGATATTGCAAATGGCATGTATCCAGCGCTTTCTCAACAAAATCCCGACATGGTGCAACTTTTTGGCATGTCCTTTGCCACAGAGGCAATGGTCATGCAGCATTACAATGATCCATCTACAGATAGTAACGGTTTTGACAGAAAAATTCCCTGGATTGGGCTTACTGCTGCAACCAATATTATTTCTCGTCCTGAATTTCCAACAAAAGAAAGTCTCAGGCGAAATAATGTCGCAAGTCCCAATCCAACAAATGCAGAAGAAGTGTTGTCTGGTGGCAAAATTGCTGAGCGCTATCTTATTCCAGCGGTCATTAAACTTGCTACATCACTCAGCCAACAATCAAAATAATACCCATAGTAAATTATCTTATTGACAGGAATTCTCTCTTTCAAATAAAATAAGTCATGGAACTCCAAAAATTCTCCGCTATTTTCTCTCCTTTTCGTCAGCACAAATATATGACACCTATTTTTTTGACGTGATATGAAAAGGATCGAAGCAGGGACAACCCCTCCACCGTATCCTCACTTACCAAGCAGCGAAACTGCAATTTCACCACGCACAGAAAAAGCCCCGATCCTCTTTACCACTCTTCTTGATGCAACCAGGCAAGAACTCATCCAAGAATCAGTCCGCCATATGCCCAAGAAAACAAAATTTTCACTGGGGATTGGACTCCATGTTGCAGGTATTGCTAGTGATAATGGTATTCGCGAAGAAGATTTTCGCAGAAATTTTCCCGCTCTTTCTCTTCGACGATTGGTTGGTGAGGAGCAGCATACTGGTAGTCCTTTTCTGGATGCAAAGTCCAAGGCGCTCTCTGCCGCACAGATACAACGAAACGAAAGACGGTCTCACCCAATTCGTGAAAGATTTAAAGAACACCATTGGTGGAGAGTCAATCCAATTGTTGGCCTTGACGAGGTCAATGCAATACCAACCATTCAAGATGGCCAAATTGTTTTTCAAAGAGTTGGCAAACCAGAGAGAGTCCATGCAGGACGGGAAATGGAAACAGTACAAGAGCGATTTGCATCACTTGCACGAATGGCACAAGAAAATAATTGGCCGTCTGTTCCCTACATTATTGAAATGGCAACCTATATTCACAACAGTAGTAGGCGTGACACATCCAGAGATGCATACTCTGTGCGACAAATGGTGGTGCTCCTCGATCCAGAAAAACTTGCCTATTTAGCAACGCCAGAAGGATTTGCGCAGTATCAATTGGAGGCAGCCAAAACCTACCCGCCACTTGCCAAGACAGCGGGAGGCATAAAAGTCGAGACATTTCAAGAAATGGAAGTTATCCAATACATGACACAAAACCCAGATGAGCTAACTTCACAGAACTGGACACAAACAAATCAGCAGAAAGCGTTTCAGAAGGCACACATTTTAGCTGCAGGCAAGTTGCATCTTGGACTTTTGCAGGAATACATTGGCAACATGCCCAAAACAATGAGTGAAAGACTCAGGCGGTCGAAAAGACAGTAGGTGTTTATTTTTCTAAAGTAAGAAATGTGTAGGGGTATTCCCAATCTGTTTTCTTCTCCTCAGTAATAACTTTTGTAAATTCTTTTTCGTAGTCTGGAAAAAAAGTATCTGCTGGTACTTCTGTATCAACAATTGTCAAATACAAACGATCTGTTATTGACAGGCTTTCTGCAAAAATTTGTCCCCCACCTAAGATAAAGATTTCGCCTTCGTTGTCATTGCGAGGAGGTTCGCCTTTGGCGACCGACGCGGCAATCTTATTCTTGTTCGAGCTTGTCGACAACTCACTTCTCGACTCGCTTTGCTTGCTCGAAGAAGACTTTTTGACTTTTTTTCCCTCACTCTCTTTTGCAATCTCCAATGCTTTTTCCAAACTGTCAACAAAAATAAGCAAACCCGGCACATCCTCTCCACCTTTTCTGGTAATAACAATGTTGAGTCTTCCTGGCAAAATTCTCCCAATTGACTCATGCGTTTTTCTTCCCATAACAACTGGATGGCCCATGGTAATTGCTTTTAATCGTGGGAGCTCACCAGGAATATGGAAAAGAAGATGATTCTCAAATCCCAATCCCCGATTTTTAGAAATAATTGCAATTGCTGAAATTTTCATTGTTTTAGTTATATCACATTTCTGTATTTGACAAATAAACATGATGGATCTACAATGCAGCCATTATGGAAAAGCAAAGACAAACTTCCCAACCAAACGTAATTGCCGCTGTTTTAGAGTTTTGGCGTCAAAAAAGACGTGGTGCTCGAAGAGAAAAAGCTGCAACAACAGCGGATCAGATGAGAGATCTTGGTCGTCAGAGTGGACAAACGCCACAAGAAAACCAACCAACACCATCACCTGCAAAAAGGCGCTAATTTTTCTTAAGCCTAATTATTTCGTTTGTACTTACGGCAAAGTCGCTGAAATGCTGGTTCATTTCTAAAATTGCAATCTCCTGTACCTGGATCCATTGGGAAAGGGCCATCGTAACGTGGAGTGCCCAAAAATTGAGAACCAGGAACTGGTCGCCTTAATCCACAATGCCCGTTTGCTTCTAAATTTTCACACTGTCCTTGAGATGCTCTAAAAATTGGTAATCGTCTGTCTGACACAAGAAAAAACTATAGAGTTTACGCACAGTAATGTCAAGGAGAAATATTTTGTCCAATTTTTGTCAAGCATCTCTTGACACAAGGTATATACTATAGACATAATGACAATTCAACAAAGACTAGAGCAAGGAATGCAACAGCTAATAGACCGCAACAGAGCGGGATGGGAAGCAGCAGCACCATTGCTAGACAGCTCGCGTCGACATGGAGACGCAGCAACAAGACATCACGTCCGAACGCATGTTAGTCGTGCAATCGGAAGTCAAAGGGGCGTAGGATTCAATGCTAGAAATACACAACAAAGAGATGCACAAGCAATGCGTGATCTTGCTGCAGCAGCAGGAGCGTATGTACATGCTTTTAGAAGGGGTCACTAAAGATCTTATCTTTACCCTGCCATCTTCCCTGTTTTTTTATCAAAAAGTCCACCTGCAACAGTCAATTCTGCTTTAATAGTTGGGTATGGATCATAATTGACTAATTCAACGTATTCTGGTCGAAACGCATCGAGCGTTTTAAAATCATGAGTAAACTTAATTTTCGGGAATGGTCTTGGTTTTCTCTTTAATTGCTCTTTTACTGCCGCGACATGATCGTCATACACATGCACATCGCCAAATGTATGGGTAAAAACACCAGGCTTGAGTCCTGCAATTTTTGCCAGAATCATAGTCAAAAGCGCATAAGACGCAATATTAAATGGCACTCCTAAAAATAAATCTGCACTGCGCTGATACAGCTGTAAGTCCAAATAGCCATTGCGATTGCTGATTTGATACATGTTGTGGCAAATTGGAAACCTATTCGCGTCTTCGTAAGTCGCCATGGTATACATATATTCTGGATTCCACGAGGTGACAATAAGGTTTTTTGCATCAGGATCTTCTTTCATTTCCTGTAAAACCCATGCAAGCTGATCTATTGTTCGGCCTGTCTTGGTAGGCCATTTGCGCCACATTTCTCCATAAATTCTTGGCAGATTTCCCCATTTTTTGGCAAACGTATTATTTGTCTTTATTTTTTCTATAAATTCTTCTTTTGTTAAAATAATGTCATTGCGAGGAGTCGAAGACGACACGGCAATCTTATTTTTATTAGATTGCTTCGCTTCGCTCGCAATGACAGAATGATGCTGACTCATTTTTGTCTTATATATTTTGTACGGATAGTCGTCCCAAATATGCACGTTATTATCAACTAAATATTTAATATTTGTTTGCCCTGACATAAACCAATACAACTCGTGAATGACTCCCTTCCAGTACACTTTTTTTGTTGTGAGCAGTGGAAATCCTTGCGATAAATCGTAGCGTGTCTGTCGACCAAACAAACTATGAAGTTTTATATCTGTCCCTCGGTCTATTTTAATAATCCCGTCTTTGAGTGCTTCTTTCAGAAGATCTAAATATTGATATTCAGCGTGTTTTTGAGAGGTTGGCATGTGATTTAAAGTAACACGAAATATATTTTTTGACAAGACACCACAAAGAGAATTTATACCTTAATTCTAATAAAAAATCCTTCTGTTGTTTCTTTCCCATCGTTCAGAATTTTGTGCTTTGTATTTGCTCTGACTAAAATGACATCCCCTGCTTTATAGTCTACTTCTGTATCTTCACAATAAAACTTTCCCGTTCCGCGTAGAACAATAAACATTTCATCCGTATCCTTGTGATCATGCCAATCAAATTGCGATCTTGCTGGCAAAAATCCTTTTGTAACTGCTTCCCATTTAGTACTTTTGGCAGAACCAGGAGTAAAAAGCATTTGTCGAGAACCGCTTCCCGCATGCGCTTCTTCAAGTGGAATTTCTGAAAGATTTTTTTTAGTAAATTTCATTACACTTGTTTTTCTTTTTTTGTTGCAGTAACTCTTCCTCCCTGCCACTGACCACGATACATATTCCCCTCCCCCAAAACTTCGCTAAATTGGATGTGGACAAACCGAGCACCCATTTCTATTGTTACCTCAATTGGTCCTTCATTTTTTAGACCAAATGTAAGTCCTCCACAGTAGCCCGGTGGCACATTGCCTGTACGAAGCATCAAACCTGAACGATACGTTGTTGAACGAGGAGTAATAGATGCCGTCAGATTGTTTGGCATATTCACTGATTCTATTGTCTTAACTAATACAAAGTCTCCTGGCTTAATAACGACAGAACGAGGTTCTTTTGCATCATAACTTTGAACTAACTCTATGTCTGCTGTTTTTCTGTGAGTTTCGCCCAAAAATGCATCGCCAGAAATTGTGTACACCTCTCCTAGTCGCAAATCAAATCCTGCACCTTCGGGATTGGTAAGCTCACGCTCTGACAAACCCTCTACCAATTTAGCTGAACTCACTAATTCTAATAATTTTTTCGGTCCTAAAATCATCTTATCTTTCCTCGTGGATTTTGCTTTCTTCCGGCTTTTGTTGAAATTTATATTTTGCAAATTTTTTATTCGTGTAGGGCGTCTCTGCAGGACTACTCAGCTGCTCAAATGTCATGGCACAAATACGCATGCCAGGAGTCAGAGAAATTGCCATTCTTCCCAAATTCCCCAATTCCAAAACAGGCTTCCCATCCCACCCGGCATCAAAAGTAGATGCTGTTGAATGGACAACCAATCCCAAACGGCCAAGGGATGAACGTCCCTCCAACCGCCCCATTAAATCTGCTGGAATTTTTACATTCTCAAGACATACTGCCAAAACAAAATCCCCTGGCTGCATAATAAAATTTGTCCCATCTTTTACAACAACTTCTTTGGTTATTTCGTTACTAAAATCTTTTTTCGACGGATCAATAAAAGGAAAACGCGAATGATCAAATACGCGAAACGCATTGCCCAAACGCAGATCAACCGAACAACTCCCCAGCTGTATTGCTAAATCAGGCTTTGGGGTAATGACAATTCTTTTTTCTTGAAGGGCTTTTTTAATGTCTCTGTCAGAAAGAATCACAGAGAAAGTCTAACATTAACTTTTGTTTTTTAAAAGATGACAAAGTAGATCCATCTTATGCAGTTCTTATGAGGTAACGCCTTGAAGCTTTTCCAATTTGGCAATTCTCTCTTCATGAGCTGTTACCTGATTTCCTGTGAGAAGTTGTTCTTGACGAAT
Organism: Patescibacteria group bacterium; assembly: GCA_035457005.1. Classification (GTDB taxonomy): domain Bacteria; phylum Patescibacteriota; class Microgenomatia; order Levybacterales; family UBA12049; genus DASQJJ01. The sequence goes on along the minus strand of DATICB010000001.1, from coordinate 10,997 downwards.
CGTTTCCAGCTCTCCCATTGTTTCGTCCATTCTGGTTAACACATCATCTCTATACTTCTTTGCGTTGTCATCAATTCTCTGCTCCATTTTCACCAGCTTTATATCCGTTCTTGCTTCAGAAAATTCTATTTCTTCTTGAATAACTTTCCGGAGTTCTTTATTCTGCTCTTGCAATCCTTCTTGCAGCTTTCGTTCCAAAAGCTGTTCTATTGCATCCAATGTAACTGGCGTCACCTTATTCTTTTGCATACCCTCAGTATAGCACTGAGACGCTCTTGGGTGTCAATATAACCTCATCCCTACTACTTTCCCCTCACCCTATCCTCTCCCGCAAGGGCGAGGGAAATCAAGGACAACAGTACTGCAAATGCCTCTTGCTATACCCTGAAAACTTTCTTATGCTAAATGAAGGCGTGTCCTACGTCATTGCGAACGTAGTGAAGCAATCTTTTTTGGTATGAGATTGCCGCGTCGTTCTTAAAAAGAACTTCTCGCAATGACGAATAGCGATGAAAGAAAAATTACAACAGCTAAAAAACTTTCTTTTTTCTCCCACTCACTCCCGAACCCTTGGAGTCCTTCTTGTCCTTATTTTGATTGTCGGGACTATTGTGACTGTCCAAGTCTTGCCCCAACAAACCAACACCCAACAACATGCCATGGTTGAAGGTGGTGGTGGAAGTACAACCACCGTTACATGTTCAACTGTTGCAACTGGAGCGTTCTGTACATCTGCAGAGAATTGTGCAGATATTTACACTGCTAAAACCACTGAATGTCCTACTAAATCTGGTAATATTTGCTGCCTTGCAAAAAGAGACTGCCATAATTACACGCAGTATAGCCAATGTGTAGGACAGCAAATATGTGATGTTAGTGGCAATACATGCAGTACCTATACAACAAAAGCAAACTGTCATTACCAAGATGGGAAATGTGGCTACACTGCTCCCAAAGCCGCTCCTACTCCAAAATCTGTACCAGTAACTGGGTCTGATGGGACAGTTTATGCAGCAAAATCTTGTGGACCAACAAATAATGGACTTTGTTATTATCATAATAATTATGGCTCTACCTATACAAATAACCCTAAAAACGTAGCAACAAAAGCAAACAATTCTACAGCACTCCCCTCATGTGACGCTTTGACTAACACAAGTGGTGCAGCAGAATCTTCGGTGAATGAAAGTGCCTGTAGTACCTCGTTGCCAGGAACTCCAGTGGCAAAATGTTGTATCCCTGGCAAGCCTACCATCACCCCTACCCCAACAGCTGCGCCTCTTCCATCTGGTGCAAACTCTTGTAGTGGAACTGTAAATGGCGCAACAGAGAAAGGCATCTGTTACTACCCTGCCGTATTTACTGGAAGTGCCTATTCTCACCAATGGTCCCCAGTAATGGTCAATTTTTGTTCTCCATACTTCGATCCATTTAACATAGCTACACAAATAGCAGGTACCTGTCCAAATATACAACCCATTCCCTGTAGCACGATGGTTCAACAAGATTTAGGGGTGAGTGGTTCACATGAAATCACTAATAGTAGTGGCTGTATGGCAAGTGTCGGTGTGAATATAAAATGTTGCTATGTGGCCTCCCAAAACCCAACTCTCAAAGCTCCCACCTCAACACCAGCTCCAGCGCCATCTTGTGAGACAGTATACAAGACCGCAGATGCGTGTCAAACATCCTGCCAAGCAGGGACAAAGGCAGACCCTACCTATAAATGTGCTAAAGGATCAAATTATACCTGCTGTGCTCCCTACGACCCAACCAAAGCCGACCCAAAACAACAACAGCTTACATCAAATACTCCTAATGTCTGTACTGATAAGCCGGCACAATCAGATCTTGTCCTCTCCCCTGTTTGCTCGGGGACAACACTTGCTGGGGTGAAGGCAAATGTGAAGGCAAAAAGTGGTGCAACCAAATACATTCTTGATTGGTGGTTCCACAGAGATGTCAGTGGGAAAGATGAATACAATGAGTGCAACACTTCCTCAACAAGTACTGCTTTTACTGTTTCTTCATCCTTAAAAGCAAGCAGAAGTTTGGGAACAAGTTGTTATGACAGTAATGCAAAAAACTTTGGTGCAGCGTACAAAGTACAAACCAATACCTGTACCGGTCCATACAGCAGCCCAACTACCTACATCCCAACAACTGTTTGTAAAACAACAACAGTTACCCTAAATGTCAAATTACCAGGAATTGGGACAGGGGACTTTGAGAATAAAAATCCAGCCCATCAGACCCGCAACAATGTAGGAGTGGTTATTTTTGACCAAAGCGGCAATGCGTCTACCAGGACAACTACAACGCTCACGTATAACTCCTCAACTGGACTGTTTGTGAGTAGTCCTATTAATGTTGGCGTCCTTCCCTACACCACTGCCAAAGAATTTCGTGTGTATATTGGCGTGCCTCAATTCCTCAAAGCCTTTGCACGTAAAAGCAGTAGTAAAGGTGAAAAAATATCCCTTACTTCTGGTGTTGCCAATACCGTTACTGTCTATCCTCTGCCGGGAGATATTGTCGATGGCAGGACAGGCAATTTGGGACAAGATGACGTTATTAATGGACTTGATTACAATATTTTGCGAACGTGTCGCAATCAAAATCCAACAACACCACAATCTATGGTGTCAGGAAATCAGACGATTACATTTACCTGTGGCGATGTTATGAACTTCTTTGATTATCCAGACGGAGGAACAACCGGCGATGAGTGGTCATTCAATTATAATTTATGGGTGAGAAGCTTGGTAACCGCATGCGGTCAAACAAATAATAAATGCACGGGAGACTAATTTTGCTTGTCAAAAAAGACAAACTAGTGTAGTCTAGAAAGATCAGCTATGAGTAAAAAAACGCTCGCGTTAATTCTTTTTCTCTTTCTTCTCACCTGTGGTCTTTTGTATCTTGCACTTGTCTCAACGCCTTATCAGAAAAAACAAACACCAGCGCAACAACCAACACCAACCCCAGTATCGGTTAATGCACATACCACTCTTACTATTACCCCAGCAAATGCGTCTAGCTCGTCCCAACTTACCCAACAAACGCTTGCTGTCCATATAGACACTGGTGACAATGTCGTCAACTCAGTACAACTCGAGTTTGCCTACGACCCGCAAGCACTGACCAATGTCACTATTACTCCCGGCGATTTTTTTCAGCAGCCGAGTCCTTTGATTAATACAATCGATACAATTGGCGGCAGAATTTCTTACGCACTCACTGAGCAAATTGATTTGCCCGGCAAAAAAGGAACAGGCACTGTTGCACTCCTTTTCTATACTGTTAGCCCAACATTTTCCGGAACAACAACCATAAGCTTTTTACCCAAAACAGCGGTGACTGCAGATAGAATTATAGAATCAGTTTTGAAAAAAACAACAGACTATACAATAACCATAACACCATCCACAACGCCCACAGTTGGCACACCCTCCGCCCAGTAAAATAAAGGATTATCTTCCTCCCTTTCCTTTTTTCCAAGGGGCTGCGGTAAGAAGAGGCGTAAACACCTCATGATTCATATCAATCATGCTGACGAGTGATTCTTTGGGAGTTGGATTTTTGTCGGTAAAAACAATATAAGGAATGTCCGAAACAATCGCGAGTGGTGTTTGCTCGGACCCTTCCCCCATCACACTTACTGCTGCCGCAGCAATGCTGTCTGCATCATTGACTGTTTCTACTTGAAGTAGTCTACCAAACACATCGGGCTTGCCAATATAGCTTCTTATTGCCTCAAAACCGCTATGCGACAAACAAACACCAGTTACTCCCCATCGAAGTGGCGACAATCTACTATCTGTCACAATCACTCCTATATCTCTTAGCCCTTTGCTCTTTGCTATCTGCTGACGGATGCTATTGGCAGAAGCCTGCACATTTTCTGGCCACAAAACATACATGCCATGTGCATTCGATTGATCAATTCCTGCCGATGCAACCATGACATTATTTTTTATTGTTACCATAACGCCAAAAGGATTTGTTTCTCGAGGCAAATAATACTCTGCTTCTTTTTCTGCTAATTCGTCTCTGCCCATATCCTGAGGATTAGCAATCCTACTTTCGCACAGTGCAATAATTTTCGATGAAATTGCCACTATGGATTTTTCTGGCAATTCTTTCGGCAGACTTTCTTTCAGAATAGTAAACAAGTCGTCTCCTGACACAACTTTTCTTGTTTTATATGCCTTGACCAACATGGAAGTATTATAGCAAGACTATATTTCTGATGATATTGGAGAAAAATCAATGCTGTTTGCCATATCCGAACAGACATCAGCAACCAATGAAAATTCATATTCCGGATGAAGACTGTGTACTGTTTTTGCAATTTTATGAAGCATGTCCCATACCTCTTCCTGGATAGATTCAAAAAAAGCGTACCCATGTGTGGTACGCTTTGCAAAAGCTAAATAAGATACAGGTCTTTTCCGTTTACGAGCAACTTGACGGGCAACAGTTTGGAAATCTTTTTGTAGACATTCTTTGGTACTTGTGTGGAGACTCCCCTGCATGAGTATCATCATACTACCATACTCTCACGTTTTCCTGTCAAGTGCTTGAAATGTACAAAACCAAATCCTGACAAAATTCTTGTCAAACAAAAAAATCAGGCGTATAATAATTCCCTATGGCACACACATGTGATGCATTGGTCGTTAGCTGCATTGACTTTAGATTTCAAAAATTTATTAGAAAATGGTTGGATGACAATTTTGGTGACAAAACATTTGATTATGTCGGCTATGCAGGCGGGTCAAAAGAGCTTGACACAGTCATGAAGCAAATAGATCTTTGTGTTAAACTTCATGACATTAAACAAGTTGTCCTGATGCATCATGAAAATTGTGGTGCATATGGTGCAGAATCTACACCTGAGCGCCATGCAGAAGATTTACTAAAAGCCAAAAAAACTATTTTGGCAAAATATCCACATTTAAAAGTTGACCTTTTTTACATCCTCTTGGATGGGAAATTTAACGAAGTAAAATAAAATCACTATGCCAAGACAGGACTGTGGGATAGATCAGATTGAGAGACTAGGCGTAAGGCAATTAGACATTGTTGGACCACAAAAACGAACAAGAGTTCGTTGGACTTCTCCATCTGGCAGTCCAGATCTATCTGCTCCTTGCAGAGCAACAGAGATTCCTATTCCAGCTGCAGATACTCCCACAGGAACAAGATCTTCGTCATGTCGTCGCTGCCACAGAGAAATTACGACAACAACTATGCCAATTGATACCAACTAACATAATTCCCTCTTGCCAATTTTCAATTACCACCATATAATACCTTCTATGTCTTATAGCGAATGTCCAGCACCACAAGCAGGAGATAATAGAACACTTGACGTGACTGCAGGAGGACAACGAGCAACTCTTGGACCAAGACCACCACATGCATCTCCAGACCCAAGCGCACCTTGCGCAATAGAGCAAATGCAAAGAGGTGGACCTACACCACCACAGTGTGCTGCATGCAGAAGATCAGTAAGACCAAGGAATTGATTTTTTTATTTTTAAAGTTACTTATTTTATGTCCACACCAGATTGTCCAATAAGAGGATTGCCACCAGAACAAGGACTAGCAACCACAACAAGAAATCCAAAAACAGGAATTTATGATCGTGTTGTTGTCGATCCAGCAACAGGGTCAGGTGACTCACAGGCACCATGTGAACTTAATAGATTAGATACTCCTGGTGGCATTACCCGTGGAGGAAGTCGTAAGTGTAAAGGTTGTGATAGGCGAATTTCTCGCAGTGGATCACTATAATTTTCCTGTGGGTAGCCATGGAGTCGGACCATGCACCTGTCGCCTCAGGCGACCGTTCTACCGCTGGTGGGCACTGATGGAGTCGGACCATCCACCTCTTCTTTATCAGAGAAGCGTTCTACCGCTGAACTAAATGCCCAAAATCTGTTTTAATAATTCCCTTCCTTTTCCTGTTTTTAAAAATCTTTCTCTTCTAATTGCTTCTACCTTTGTGTCATAGACCTCTTGGTAGATTAACACGAATGGCCTTGTTGATCGTGTATATTTTGTTTGTCCTGCATTATGTTCTCTTAGTCGTCTTTCTACATTATTTGTAGAACCTGTGTATAACCTACCGTTTGCTAAGCTTTTCAATACATAAACAGAGAACATACTGTTTATATATTATTGCACCTGTCGCCTCAGGCGACCGTTCTGCCGCTGAACTAGCTACCCTTTTGATGCAAAGAGCTTAGCGCGAAGAGCTAAGATTTTTTTCTTTGCCCTATGCCCTAAGCACTGCTAAACCCTATTTTATCAAATCTTGTAGCTCTTTGGGAAGAGTGTCTTCTGTCAACTCACCTTTACTTTCTGCCTCCAACGCATTAAGAAGCTGCTCCTGCAGTTTTTGTTTTGTCCGCATTGCCGTCATCAATTCTGCTGCTGCCTCAACTGAAGATGTTGACAGAACAGTAAGGCTTGTAGCCATCTCTCCTATTGCCTTTGCATTATCACTATAGGCAGCAAGAAGTTTTTCTTTAAGAGACGGCTCTACTCGTGCAGCCCTTTTGAGTGGCTTTACTTGCCCGTTATCGGTTCTACTTGTCCTGACAGGCTTTTGTTTGGGTTCGGGCAAATGTTTTCTTTTGGATAATTGTGAATTATCTGCTTGTTTTCCCTCGGTAATTCTTGCAGCCCTTTTTTCACTAAATCCCTGATCTGTTGCTTCTGTTTTCTGAGACAAAATTTCTGGTGATCTTCCTTCCATAAAAATAGTTCCACTGCTTGTCATTCTGAGTTCTTCAATGAAGAACGAAGAATCTATTGATTTTGATTAGATCCTTCGCTATGTTCAGGATGACATTTGGAGGCACGAGTCGGATTCGGACCGGCGCATGGCTGTTTTGCAAACAGCTGTGTTAACCACTTCACCATCGTGCCACTTACTTACTGCTTTGCCGTTAGGCATTCTTACAGTAGCATCGGCGGAGGCCGATTCTTATGCAGCAAGCATGCCTAATGCTGCAATTTATTGCAAGCATGCATATTGTATCAAAATTCGAAGCTTACGCCTAGAAGCGTTGGAAATACCGAAGAATCACCAAAATACTACTTAACTGAAGAAGCTGTCGCAAATACTCAATATTTTTCTTTGAACCACTTTTTCTAGGTCCTTTTTCCAAATATCGTTGGCCTCCCATTTCGTATTCAAATAATTTTTTCTGCAACGCTTTTTCACTGGGTGCAACTGTGTATGCCAAAAATCCGACAACATGTTTGTAAATAAGCATCATATCACCCTCGACTTCCGATCGTCGAAGCGACAACATGGCTTTCACATTTTTGACTATTTTTGCCTTAACTCCTGCTTCGTATGCACGCCTGATTATGTCATGGTCTTCAGAAATAAATACTTTTTCATTAAATCCGCCAATCTTTTCAAATAAATGTCTCTCTATTGCAAAATTGCCGCCTGTTGCGAGTGGCCTCCCGTACACTTGTGATGCGCGAATAAAGGATTTCACAATAGACATAAGGATTTTTCCTTTTCTACTTTTGTCGTCCCACGCAATGGTTGGCAAAACAAGCTGAAACTTTCTCTGGAAGCATGCATGCTGCAATTGATAGGTAAAATCTTTCGGAATTCTGGTGTCTGCATCAAGAAACACAAAATATTGGCCTTTTCCTTTTTTTGCACCAAAATTTCTTTGATATGACACATTTCTCTTATCCACTTCAAAAAAAGTAAGTGGCATACTGTCTACAAAGGAGTTAGCGATCTGTTTTGTTTTGTCTGTAGACTTTCCATCGACAACAATAATTTCAAAATTCTTTTTTTGCTGCTGTGCTAAATCCGACAAAATAAGCGGCAAATATTTTTCCTCATTCAGCGTAGGGATAATAATACTAAAGAGAATATTCATAGAAAATTGCATATTCTATTGTACAGTATTGGCATTTTAAACACAAAAAACCACCCTTCATATGGCTTGCGCTGAGGCTTGCCGAACGTGTCGGGTGGTAATTTTTTCTCACACAGAAACAGACTGAAATATATTCTGCTTTGCAGAACTCTTGTCTTCCAAGAAGTGGTAGGGAAAATGGATAATTTCCGGTGGTTGAGCCACGGGAACGGTGTCCACTCACCGTGGTGTTTGTACTTTGTTGGCATATGATTTCAAACCATTTCCCAACGTTCCGTACCTTCTCTCTTTTTTTTAGAAAGGAGGTGATCCATCCCCAGCTTCGGCTAGGGATACCTTGTTACGACTTAAGCTTCATCGCCGAATTTAGGCTCTACCGAGGTTAACCCAGTATTCGCCTACCCCCGACTTTGCTGCCTTGACGGGCGGTGTGTACAAGACCCGAGAACGTATTCACCGCAGCTTGCTGATCTGCGATTACTACCTATTCCGGCTTCATGGGGTCGGGTTGCAGACCCCAATCTGAACTGAGGCGAAATTTCAGAGATTTGCTTGCACTTGCGCGCTTGCGGCTCATTGTTTTTCGCCATTGTAGTGTGTGTGTGGCCCAGGGCATAAGGGCCGTGCTGACTTGACGTCTACCCCTCCTTCCTTCCCAGTAAAACTGGGACCGTTTCAAATGGAATGTAACATTTGATGGGGGTTGCGCTCGTTTCCCCACTTAAGGGAACACCTCACGGCACGAGCTGACGACAGCCATGCAGCACCTGTGCTACCATCCTTGCGGATTTCTCTCCATTTCTGGAAAAATGTACGGTAGCATGTCAAGCCCTGGTGAGGTCCTTCGTTTCGTCTCGAATTGAACCACACGCTCCACAGGTTGTGCGGGTCCCCGTCAATTCCTTTGAGTTTTAGCCTTGCGGCCGTACTCCCCAGGCGGCTCGCTTAACGCGTTAGCTTACACCCCCAGTTACCTGAGAGCTAGCGAGCATCGTTTACGGCCAGGACTACACAGGTATCTAATCTGTTTCGCTCCCCTGGCTTTCGTGCCTCAGTGTCAGGAAAAACCCAGGTGACTGCCTTCGCTTTTGGTATTCCAGGTAATATCAACGCATTTCACTGCTACACTACCTGTTCTATCACCCCGATCAATCCTCAATCTGACGAGTATTTTTGCCAAATCCAGGGGTAAGCCCCGGTCTTTAAACAAAAACTTTGTCAGACACCTACGCACACTTTACGCCCAATGAATCCGGATAATGCTTGCCTCCTACGTATTACCGAGACTTCTGGCACGTAGTTAGTAGAGGCTTATTCTACAGTCTGTGAAGAGACTGTCAAAAGGGGTTTACAACCCGAAGGCCTTCATCCCCCACGCGGCGTCGCTGCGTCAGACTTTCGTCCATTGCGCAATATTCCCAGTTGCTGCCATCCGTAGATGTACTGCCCGTGTCTCAGTGCAGTTGTGGCTGATCGACCTCTCAGTCCAGCTACCCGTCATTGCCTTGGTGGGCATTTACCCCGCCAACTAGCTGATAGGACGCAGGCTCCTCCTTAGACGGCCAGTAAAGGCCTTTACTCTTACGAGACTATGGACTATTACCCCATCTTTCGATGAGCTATACTCCATCTAAGGGTAGATTCCCACGCGTTACTCACCCGTCTGCCGGTTACTTGTATTGCTACAAATCCCCTTGACTTGCATGCTTAAGGCACGCCGCCAGCATTCATCCTGAACCAGGATCAAATTCTCAAAAAAATTAGACAGAGATTCCATTCACATAAATGTGAACTTGATCTTGTCTAGAATTCCTACCACTTCTTGATTGACAAGAAGTGTTTCTATAATGCTGTATTGTGTGAAACTACAATTTCGCTCTATTGAAATTGTAGCGTAGATCTATAAGTGTTAAAGAGCCCTTCGCTTACGCTCAGGGTAAACCCTTTTGGGAAAGAGGCTTGCCCTGAGAAACGAATTTTTGGAGATGAAAAAACCCGCCGTAGCGGGACAAAGTTTCCTTTGAAGCTAGGCTAGTTTTCACATACCAAGAGTAATTATATTCAGAATTGAGGTGAATGTCAATCAGGAAGAAGTCTTACCAAGAAGCTGGATTGTTCTTTTGTACAAATCTTCCTGCACCAGAGTAGCATCCCTATTCCCGTCAATAAGCGTAAACTCATGAGGAAATTCTTTCAAAAGATGCTCGTAGTTTTTTTCTATGCTTTTGAGTGATTCACCGTTGTCATAGATTTCTCCGTGCTTTTTGCTTGTGCTGATTCTGTCCAGTGCAACATTTTGTGGAATTTTAAGAAAATAAGTAATATCAGGCACAATAAATTGATGATAAAAGGAAAGCATAGAAAAGGCAGTATAAAACCATCTATGGGGCTTGTCCATGTCTTTCATGCCGTACGCAACAGACGACCAGAAATACCTGTCCATCACAATAATCATGCCCTTTTCCAACAGTTGCTCTATTTTTTCCATGTGCATAGCACGGTCTGCATTAAATAAATACTGCAGCGCCAGAGGACTCATTGACATGTTTCCTGACAAAATTTTTTCGCGGATAAATTGACCGATAACATCATCCGTAGGCTCTTTGCTATATGACGCATTGTAGCCTGCCTTATTCAACAATTTTACCAGTTCTTTTGAAGACGTTGTTTTTCCAGCGCCATCAACACCCTCGATTGCAATTAATTTCCCTTTGTACGGATTTTTGCGGAATGACAAATCTTTCCATGTTGGTTCTGTCATATGCTATGTATAGTACTGAAAATTATACAAACTCACAAGTGGAGATAGGGTTCTAACAATTTTACCCTGAGTGCTGTCCGCGGAATTTTTCCAAAAATCTCCACCTTGCCACATGATCGTTATAGTGATTTCTCAATTTCCTTCTCTCATTACCGAATCGACTCCACCAATGCTTTTCCTCGGCAAAATGATTCGACTCAAGAGGAGCCAAAGGTAAGTCTCCCATATCTGGTTGGCCATCAGGTGTTTTTGTCATATGTTATCTCATTTTCTGAATTACCTGATACAAAACAATTCCTAAAGATACCATA